>DATKNR010000051.1:0-17046 GCA_035541255.1 Patescibacteria group bacterium
CACGCCGTGATTGACGACGGATATTTCTTCGAAGTCCACGAGCATTACGCGAAAAACATCGTCGTCGGCTTCGCCCGTCTCGACGGCCGTCCCGTCGGCATCGTCGCCAATCAGCCCGCCTTTCTCGCCGGCTGTCTCGACATCAACGCCTCCGTCAAAGGCGCGCGCTTCGTCCGCTTCTGCGACGCGTTCAACATTCCTCTCGTCACTTTCGAAGACGTTCCCGGCTTTCTTCCCGGAACGCAGCAGGAATTCGGCGGCATCATCCGCCACGGGGCGAAACTGCTGTTCGCCTTCGCCGAAGCCACCGTCCCCAAACTAACCGTCATCACCCGCAAGGCCTACGGCGGCGCCTATTGCGTCATGGCCAGTAAGCACATCCGCACCGATGTGAATTTCGCCTGGCCCACCGCGGAAATCGCCGTCATGGGCCCGGAAGGCGCTGTCAACATCGTCTACAAGCGCGAGCTCGACCGCACCGCGCCCGAGAACCGCGAGGCATTACGCAAAGAAAAGATCGAGGAATTCCGCGAGCGTTTCGCCAATCCGTTTGTCGCCGCCGAACGCGGCTACATTGATGGCGTCATCCAGCCCGCGCTCACTCGTCCGAAACTCATCACCGCGCTCCGCGCTCTCGACACCAAGCGCGACACCAACCCGAAGAAAAAACATGGCAACATTCCTCTTTAAGTGGCGCAGCCACTCGTGGCTGCGCGCCTGTATCCGTTCTGTGACAGACTATCGCTCCTGGAGGAGCCGCTCATGGACGCCGTAGAAGCCGCCAAGATTACCGCCGCCAAGCAGAGCCTCGAGTTCGTCAAGGACGGCATGACTGTCGGCCTCGGCTCCGGTTCCACCGCCACTCACTTCATCAAGCTCCTCGGCGAAAAAGTGAAAGCGGGCCTCAAGATTCGCAGCATCTCTTCCTCCAAGGCCAGTGAAGATCTCGCACGCTCCCTTTCGATTCCCATCACCGATTTTCGCCAGGCCCCGGAAATCGACGTCGCCATCGACGGTGCGGACGAAATCGGGCCGCATCTCGCTCTGGTAAAAGGTGGCGGCGGCGCGCTTCTGCGCGAAAAAATTGTCGCCAGCGCCGCCAAGCGTTTCATCGTCGTTGCCGACTCCACCAAGATCGTCGCGCGCCTCGGCAAATTCCCCCTGCCGGTCGAAGTGATTCCCATGGCCGCGCCTCTGGTCGAAAAGAAGATTCGCGAGCTGGGCATTTCCTCAAAAGTTAGGCAAGCAAAGACAGGCGGAGATTACATTACGGACGAAGGGAATTTGATTCTCGACTGCGCCTGCGGAGTGATTCAGGATCCCGACGCGCTCGCCGCTTCGCTCCGCGCCATGGTCGGCGTGGTTGAGCACGGTCTGTTCCTCAACATGGCGGAAATGGCGCTCGTCGCCGGAGAAGCCGGAGTGAAGACAATCCTTCGATAGCACGATAGCAGGTGCGGCTACTGCTTCGCCGCGGCTCCCGGTTGCGGAGCGCTCATGTCGCGGTCGAACACGTAGCGCACTACCGCGACGGTGTTCGATTTGCTGTCCAGCAGGCGGAACGTTTCCATCAGCACTGCGCCGCCGTCCGAATACGCCAGCACGCGTTCGATTTTCCCTTTGTGCGGCCCCTCTTCGCTCGCCACCAGACGGTCTCCGTCCCATTTCGCCGCGGCTTCCTTGAAGGTGTCGCTCTTCGATGCTTCCAGCTTTCGCCCGTCCGTATAGAGCGCGCGCTTGCGGTCCTGCTCGTCGTTCAGTTCCACTTCATTCTCTTTCTGTGTCACCTCAAGCTTATACGACGGATTCATCAGATCGCTCAGCATCGCCAGATCGGCGTCGCTGTAGCTCTCTCCGCCGCGTCTGCTCCCTCCGCCGCCTCCCGGATATCCCCCTCCGCCCGGATACCCGCCGCCGCCGGGCCAGCCCACTCCCACGTGCCCTCCGCCACCGCTTCCGCCATAACCACCTCGGCCGTGCTGGGCCTGCTCCGCTTGTTGCAGTTTGGCTCGCCCGTCGTCGCTTTCGTCGCGGTTGAGTTTCCAGCTGCCCAGGATCGTGGGTTTACCCGTGTACTTCGGCGCCGGCGGGGGCGCCGGTCTGTCGTCCACCGGCTGGGCCGACTGCGGCACGTTGATAGGCCCCGGGGGCGCCTGCGCCAGCAGCACGATGGGACAGGCCAGGCTCGCCCCTCCAAACACCACGGACAGCAGCAGCGTGCGGCTCGTTCTGGCTCTCATTCGTTCCCTCGGGTTTGCAGCTTCCGTCATTCGGGCGCTTGGCAGACGGGCTGGTCTCACTTTACGGATGCGCGCACGCCCCGAAAAGATGTCGCTGGCGATTCTGCGACGGCGTGGCCGGCGGGTTCGCTCACTCCAGCAGAAATTTCTGTAGGAAAGCCACGGTCGCATAGAACTGGAAATCTTGATTCGGCTTTTTCCGGAACCCGTGCCCCTCATCCTTGGCCATCAGAAACCACACCGGAGTGCCCTGCTTCTGGAGGGCGGCCACGATCTGTTCCGATTCGCTCACGGGCACCCGCGGATCGTTTTTCCCCGCCACCACCATCATCGGTTTGCGGATCAGTTCCACGTGGTTCATCGGCGCGATTTTTTCCAGGAATTCATGCATTTGGGGGTCGCGTTCGTCCCCATATTCCACGCGTCGCAGGTCCCGCCGGTAGGACTCCGTGTGCTCCAGGAAGGTCACCAGATTCGACATGCCCACGACGTCCACCGAACACCGGATCCGGTTGCTGTAGAACGTGGAGATCGCGAGAGTCATGTGCCCGCCGTAGCTTCCACCGGTCACGGCCACACGCTCCGCATCCAGCTCCGGCTGCGCGGCGATCCAATCGAACAGCGCGTTGATGTCCTTGTACGTGTCCTCGCGGTGGAACCCGTTGTCCAGCAGCGAGAACGATTTTCCGTAGCCCGTCGATCCCCGCACATTCGGATAAATCAGCGCGATTCCGAGCTCGTTCAGGAAGTAGTTGTTCCGTCCCAGGAAGTACGGCACCGATTGGCCCTCGGGCCCGCCGTGGATCACCACCAGCACCGGCCGTTTGCCCGTGAACCGCGCGGGCGGCTTGTAGAGGAAACCGGAAATCATTTTTCCGTCGAAGCTCTTCCACCGCACGAGTTCCGCTTCCTGGAATCCCGCCGTTTTCACCGCGGATTCGCTGTACGTCCAGCGCGTGAGTTCGCCTGTGGCCGAATTCAGCGAATAGCAATCGTCCGGCGCGCGCGCCGTGGTCATGCTGAAGCCCAGTTCCGGCGCGTCGCGCCGCCAGCGCAGCCGGCTGATCACGCCCACGGGAAGATTCGGCACCTCGGTTTGTTTTCCACTTCCGGTATCCAGCACGTGAAGCTTGCTCACTCCATCTTCGTCCGTCGCGAAAGCAATCTGGCTCCCGTCGTGCGACAGGTCAAACGTGTCCACGTCCCAGGGAATTCCGCTGGTCAGGTATTTTGGCGACTTGGTCGCCAGGTCCACATACGCCAGACGGTGAAACTCCGAATCGCGGTCCGTGACCGTGTAAATCCCTTTTCCATCCTTGCTAAAACGCGATTCCGCGTAGGAAATTTTTTCCGCCGTGTGCCGCGGTGTCAGCTCCGTCTTCTCTCCCGTCCCGGAATCCACCAGCCACAGGTACGACTCGTTGATGGACAGTTCCTCGAGCAGCAGGATCGTCTTGTCATCCGGCGACCAGTCGAGCGGCTGCCATCCGCCGCCCTGCAGCTGGACGAGCAGGCGGTCGGTTTTCGGATCCGCGGGGTTCATCACCCACACATCCGTGTCTTTTCCCGTGCGCCGCGTGGAGGTGTAGGCGATACGGTCGCCGCTCGACGACCACGCCCCGAACCCGTTACGCGATTTTCCGTCCGTCAGCAGCGTCACTCGTCCGCTCTCCACGTCGTAGCGGAACAACTGGTACCACTCGCCTCCTCCCACGTCCTTCGAGAAGACAATGTAGTCGCCTCCATTCGGATGGAAATGCCCGCTCGCCACGGCATCCGGGAAAAACGTGATCTGCTCGCGCGAGCCCCCGGGCCGTTCCACGCGGTGCAACTGCATCGTGTCGCCGAACCGCGTGCGGATCAGCATTTCCCGCCGTCCCGGATGCCAGTCTTCCAGCACCGCCGACCGGTATTCCAAATAGCTTCCCGCCGTCGATGCCACCGCCGCGGGGATCGGCGGAATTCCCTCTGCGACCAGATTTTCGTTTGGCGTGACGTACGCCTGCTGAGCCGCCGCGGCTGCGGCCGCGAGCAGCACCCCGGCCAGAATTGCGCGAGCCTTCATTGGTTCCCTCCCAATTTCGGCGTGAGTCTATGAACGTCGATTCACGTTGTCAATCGCCGGTGCCCGCGCGAGTCTTTGTTCCTCTGTGCTACCATCTCCGCCTCCCACGCCAGGGCGCCATGTTCCGCAAAGTCCTCATTGCCAATCGCGGCGAAATCGCCATCCGCATCCTCCGGGCCTGCCGCGAGATGGGCATCGGCGCCGCCGCAGTTTACAGCGACGCGGACCGCGCCTCGCTCCACGTGCGCCTGGCCGACGAAGCGTGGCACATCGGTCCCGCTCCTTCGCGCGAGAGTTACCTCCGGATCGACAAGTTGATGGACGTCGCACGGCGCTCCGGCTGCGACGCGCTCCATCCCGGCTACGGCTTTCTGGCGGAAAACGCGGCTCTGGCGCGCGCGTGCGGCGAGAACAACATCACGTTTATCGGTCCCACGGCGGACGCCATGGAGAAGCTCGGCTCGAAGACGGCCGCTCGTCACATCGCCAGCAGCGCCGGAGTGCCTATGGTTCCGGGAACTCTCGAGCCGCTGGCGGATGCCGCCCAGGCCACAGCGTTCGCGCGCGAGGCGGGATTTCCAGTGCTGCTGAAAGCGGTGGCCGGCGGCGGCGGCAAGGGCATGCGGCGCGTGGAAAACGAAGCTGAACTCGCGGCCGCGTGGCGCGACGCCGGCTCCGAAGCGCTCAATGCCTTCGGCGATGGCCGCCTTTACATTGAAAAATATCTCGACCGGCCGAGACACATCGAAATCCAGATTCTGGGCGACCATCACGGCAACATGGTCTATCTCGGCGAGCGTGAATGTTCGGTCCAGCGCCGGCACCAGAAGGTAGTGGAAGAAGCTCCCTCGCCGGTCGTAGACGCCGAATTGCGCCGCAATATGGGAGAAGCCGCCGTCCGCCTGGCCCGCGCCGGCGGTTACACCAACGCAGGCACGCTCGAATTCCTGGTTGATGCCAGGCGCAATTTCTTCTTCCTGGAAATGAACACACGCCTGCAGGTGGAGCATCCGGTGACGGAGATGGTCACCGGCCTCGACCTCGTGAAGCTCCAGCTCCGCATCGCCGCCGGCGAACCGCTGCCGCTGCGGCAGGAAGATGTAGCCCTGCGCGGGCACGCAATCGAATGCCGCATCTACGCAGAGGATCCCGACAATAATTTTTTTCCTTCGCCCGGCAAAATCCTTTCGCGCCGCGTACCGGCCGGTCCTGGCATTCGCCTGGATGACGGCGTCTATCCCGGCTGGGTGGTCCCCACGGACTACGATCCGCTTCTTGGCAAACTCATTTCCTGGGGCTCGGACCGGGCCGAGGCCATCGCCCGCCTGCGGCGCGCGCTCGAGGAATATTCCATCGGCGGCATCCAGACGAACATCGGTCTCTTCCGGCGGATCCTGGCCGATGCGGAATATTCCCGCGGCGAGATCTATACGCGCTGGCTGGACGAATGGCTGGCCCGGACCGCCACTCCCGGCACGGGCGCCGCTGCGCCGCTTCCGGAATCACTTGAGACGGCAGCGATTCTCGCGGCAGCGCTCTTTCATCTTTCCATGAATGGCGCAAGTTCGAATTCCGGCCAATCCGTGTGTGCCGGCGAATCTTCGAGCTGGAAGCGCGAAGGCCGCCGCGCGGCTGCGTCGCGCGATCCCCGGGAGTAGCTGCACGGATGAAACTAACGATCGAACTCGGCGGGAAGAGGCGCAGCCTCGAGCTGGCGCGCGACGGCCGTAGACTGACCGCCTCGCTCGACGGCCGCGCCGTCGAAGCCGACGCGGTGGAAGTCGGCCCCGGAATTTATTCCATCCTGATGGGCGGCTTCTCGTTCGAAGTGCAGGTGGAGTCCGCCGCATCGGGCTTGATGGTCACGTTGGGACCACGCCGCATCCCCGTCCGCGTAGTGGATCCGCGCCAGTGGCAAGGACGCCGCGGCGGCTCAATGGAGGCGGAAGGGCGGCAGCAGATCGCCGCACCCATGCCCGGCAAGGTAGTTCGTCTGCTCGTCGCCCAGGGAGAAAAAGTGGATGCGGGCCGCGGCTTGCTCGTCGTCGAAGCGATGAAAATGCAGAACGAAATCCGGTCACCGAAATCGGGCACGGTCGAGAAACTCCTGGTCACCGAAGGTCAGGCAGTGAACGCCGGCGAAGTCGTCGCGGTTGTAGCCTGACTCCCGTCAGGCAGGCGTGAGCCGCCCGCTCTCTTTCCAACCACTCTTCCTGGCACTATACTTCCCGCCAGTCGCGGGGCCTTCAGACGCATTTCGCGGCCCCGAACGTTGCGGCCCCGGGTACTAAATACATTTTTGCGAATCGAGCGGAGAGACGCACTCTCTCGCGGAGGGAATCATGTTCGAGGGCATTTCCCTGGTTGTTCTCGTGTTTTTCGTCCTGTTCGTGCTGATGATTGTCGGCGGGAGCTTTTTTACCGTGAACACGGCCGAACGCGGCGTGGTGGAGCGGTTCAATAAATTCGACCGCGTGGCGGAGCCGGGGCTTGCCTTCAAACTCCCGTTCATCGAGTCCGTCCGCAAGCTGGACATGCGCGTCCAGCAGGTGGCCATACCCATCGAGACCAAGACGAAAGACAACGTCTTCGTCAAGATTCCCGTCTCGGTCCAGTATCAGGTGCTGCCGAACAAGGTCTTTGAGGCCTACTACAAGCTGGCCGCGCCGCAACGGCAGATCGAGGCCTACGTGTACAACGTCATCCTCGGCCATGTGCCCAAGATGGACCTGGACACCGCCTATGAAAGCCAACAGGACATCGCGCTCGCGGTGAAAAAAGAACTGGACGCGACCATGGAGACCTTCGGCTACCTGATCGTCAAGGCGCTGGTGACGGACATCATCCCCGCCGACAAAGTGAAAAACGCCATGAACGACATCAACGCCGCGCGCCGCGAGCAGGAAGCCGCGCTCGCCAAGGGCGAGGCCGCGCGAATCATGGCCGTCAAGAACGCCGAGGCCGAAGCCCAGTCGAAAAAACTGCAGGGCGAGGGCATCGCCAACCAGCGCAAGGCCATCATTGACGGGTTGCGGGAATCCGTGGAGACCTTCACCCAAGCCGTGCCAGGCTCACGCGCAGAAGACGTGATGATGCTCGTGGTGATGACGCAGTATCTGGACACTCTCAAGGAAATCGGCGCCAGCTCCCATTCCAATACCATTCTGATTCCGCATACTCCGGGAGCGCTCGCCGACCTCTACTCCCAGATTCGCAGCGCCGTGCTGGTTGGCACGGAGACTGCCAAGCTCACCCCGCCGGTGGATTCGCCGGCGCCGGGCGCTCCGCGCGCACCCGGCCGCATGTGACGAATCGGCGCAACGCGGCGCGCAAGTCTCCATTGGATGGTTAACGAAAGAAGGGAAGCCAGGAGAGCCGCTCAGGGCTTCGCGGGCGGAGGAGTTACCTGGTCGGCGGGTACGCGCCCGGCTGCCTCCAGCACCTGCCGGGCGTAGTAATTCTCCACGCGCGCCTCTTCGCGCGCCACGGCCAGATACGCCGCGCGCAGCAGTTGCTCCCGGCCGTTGCGCAGTTTTCCGCGGATCGCTTCCTGCACCTGCGGGTCGGTGAGCGAGCGTTGCCCCGCGCCTTCCCGTGCGATCAGCTTCAGGATGTGGAATCGCCCGTCCCGAGTGCGGACCACGCGGGTGATTTCTCCCGGCCGAAGCGCCAGCACCGCACGGCTCAGCTCCGGAGTGTCCGTTTTCGGATCGCGCAGCGAGGATTCCGGCATCCAGCCCAGGTCGCCGCCCGTGGGTGCGTTCGCCGGATCCTCGGAATAGTCCATGGCCACCTGCGCGAAGTCCGCGCCGCCGTCGAGCGCTTTCAGCAGCGCTTCCGCCTTTTTCTGCGCCTGCGCTTCGTTGACTGCGTCGTCGTTCTTGCGGTTGCGGATCTGACGGTCTTTCACCGGAGTGATGAGGATTTGCGACACGTGATACTGCGGCTCGGCCACGTTGAATTGAGCCTTGTTGGCATCGTAGAAGCTCTGGATGTCCTGGTCGGTGATGTTGATCTTGCTCACGACTTCACGGTTGATCAGCTTTTGGATGGAAATCTGCTGGCGCAGCACTTTTCGCTGCTCGTCCACGGTCAGGCCGCGGTCGCGCAGCTGCTTCTGGAATTCCTCTTCCGTGTACGGGCTCTTGAGCTCGGTGAACTTGTCTTCCACTTCGCCGTCGCTGGCCTCGAGTCCCAGCGTGCGTGCGCGTTCGAGCAGGATTTCATTGTTGATCAGCTCGTCGATGATGTTCAGCTTGAGCAGCGCGCCCTCTTCCGGCGAGGGCTCCTGGCCCTGCTGCATCACCAGCCCGCGGAAGTACTTCTCCACCTCTTCGCGGCGGATTTCATGCCCGTTGACGCGCGCCCACACGTCGGCCGAGGGCGTCTCCTCCCGGTGGCAGCTGGCCAGCACGGCCAGGGAGACGGCCAGCGCGAAACTCGCAAACAGGCGACGGCGCACCAATTCTCCAGGCTAACGTTCAGGCGGCCTTACGCACTCGGCCGGATCGCAGGCAGGTGGTGCATACCTTCACGCGGCGGCGCACCCCGCCAACCACCGCCCGCACGCTCCGCAGGTTCGCGTTCCAGCGGCGACGGCGCGTATTGTTGGCATGGCTCACTACGTTTCCGTAGCTGGGGCCCTTGCCGCAGACTTCACACCGATGGGCCATTACACACTCCTAATCCCTAGTTGCTCTCGGGGAGGCACTATCGTAACAGAAATCGGCGGGATGCGGAAACGGGCGCGTTTCCGCTCACTTCTTCTTTTCTTTTTTCACGACGGGCGCACCGCGGTAGGCATTCATCGCCGCCGGGTCGTCCGGAAGGAAGTATCCGACGGCGATTCCCATCGCACCGTCCGGTACACTCTGGCCGGAAGTGTTCAGATATTCCGCCGCGACGTGAATCTTGTCCCCGGCACCCACCGGGAAGCCTCCCCGCGAGATGAACGACACGACGGGCATGGAGGCGAGCATGCCTTTGTCATCCAGCTCCGGGGTCAGCCGGGCAATCTGTTCTTTCCGCGTCGCGTCCGTCACCACGAGCGCGTGACCGTAGTCATGCAAATGGCCTCCCATCGCCAGCAACAACCCCGCTTGCGGCATCCGCAGGTCCGCGCTCTTCACGGACTCTCCTTCTTTCAGGTCGTAGTCAGATTCCCCGCACTCCATCACGTCCAGCCACACCGGATACACGCTGCGCACCGGCGGGACTCCGGATTCCGGTCCTGCCTTGACGTAGTCCACCTGAATGGCCAAATAGACCTTCGGGTACGAAGTCCCGGTCGGATTGCGGAACATGCTGCTGATGCGGATGCGGTCCCCGTGGTGTACAGCGTAGCCGAAACCGACGAGCGGCGGCCACCGCGTCAGTTCTGCGCCCGCGCCGAAAATGTGCTCCTCTTTGTTGGGACACAGGAAGTCCTGCCTGGCGGGATTCCAGAACGCCACATGATGCAGCAGCTTCGCTTCGATGTCGGTTCCGCTCTCGTCGATCAGGCTGGGCGCATAGGATACCAGCCAGCCGTCGAAGGGAACGTCCCAGAAAAAATCCGGGGCCTGCGGCATGGCGTCGTGTGGCGTGTGCGCCGGGAGGTTGAAGGGGCCCAGACGGAGTTCCACCGCGTCCGTGGCCACCTGGTGCACCGTCATCACCGCGTCTTTCTGCACTCCCGCGCTTTCGTGATGATGATGCCCGTGCTGCGCCGCCGCCGTTGCCGGCAGCGCCAGCGCCGCCGCAACCGCACATGTCAGGATCGGGAGTTTCATCAACACCCCTTTCTCGCAGGCCGCCCCGTGCGCCGTATTCTAGTCCAGTTGGATGCGGGAGGAGACTCACGAATCGCCGGAAAATGATGCACAATGGGCGCTTCCCGACGGAGGTCGCGTCTCACCATGGCCGCTAAATTTCGCTTCAGTTCGATGCTCCTCCTTGCGCTGCTGCTCGGTCTCGCCGTGGCGCAGCCTGCTCCCCAGGCCGGCTCGTCGGCCCGGCACAAGACGCGCGCCGTAGTTCTGATCGTCTCGGACGGGCTGCGCTGGCAGGAGATCTTCACGGGCGCGGATCCGCTGCTGATGAATTCCAAGAACGGCGGCATCTGGGGGAAGGCCGAAGACCTGAAGCGCGCATACTGGCGCGACGACGTGAACGAACGGCGCGCGGAGCTCTTCCCGTTTTTATGGGGCGTGGTGGCGAAGCAGGGCCAGCTCTATGGAAATCAGACGAAGGGCAGCATCGCGCACGTGACGAACGGCTATGCTTTTTCCTATCCCGGCTACAATGAAATGCTGACCGGCGCGCCCGATTCGCGCGTCAATTCCAACGAGTTCGGCCCCAATCCCAATGTTTCCGTTTTCGAGTGGCTGAATACGCTGCCGGAGTTCCACGACCACGTGGCTGTGTTCGCCACCTGGGCCGCGTTCAAAGACATCTTCAACGTGTCGCGCAGCCATCTGGACATCCATGCCGGATGGGACCCGCCGTACACGGGCGCGAATCTCACGTCGCGCGAGGAACTGCTCGACAACCTGTACCTCCACGCCACGCGTCTGGAAGAGGACGACACCTACAATTCCTTCCTCCAGCAGCCGCTTCTCGACTACGTGAAATCGCAGAAGCCGCGCGCGATGTTCGTGGGCTACGGCGAGACGGACAACTGGGCTCACTCCGGCCGGTACGACCTGGTGCTGGAAAGCGCGCACCAGTTCGACCATTTCGTCGCCGAACTGTGGAAGACGATGGAGGAGATGCCCGAATACAGCGGCCGGACCACGTTTCTCATCACCGCGGACCACGGCCGCGGTTCCGGCCCCGTCGAATGGAAGGACCACGGAAAGGACGAGAAAGGCTCGGAAAATATCTGGCTGGCCGTGATCGGGCCGGACACGCCCCCGCTCGGCGAAAGGACACACATCGCGCCGATCACGCAATCGCAGATTGCCGCCACAATTGCGGCGCTTCTCGGCCAGGATTTCCGCAGGGCATCGCCTCGCGCCGCCGCGCCGGTTTCGGGTATTGTCTCCGCCGAGTGAGCCCTGCGGGTTCGGCCGGATCACTGCGAGGCAGGCACCGCGTGGCCGCGGGATTTTTCGTACTGCGCGATTCCATTCAGGATGGTTTCCACGGCGGCATCCATTCCGATCGTCGAGTTCACCATGAGGTGGAACTTCTGGCGCTCGGGCCATTCCACCTTGAAGTAGGCTTTGATGAATTCCGCGCGGTCGCGGTCCACGGATTCGATCAGCTGGAGGGCTTCGCTCTCGCTCTTCCCGTCCTCTTCCTCGAGCCGGCGCACCTTCTCCCAGAACGGAGCGTAGATGAACGAATGGAACGCGTCCGGCTCATTCTGGAGGTAATAGGCGGAGCCGCGGCCCACGATCACGCATTCGCCCTGGCGCGCCGCTTCCTTGACGACTTTTTCGGCCACCTCGCGGATGCAAGCCGTGTCGGCAATCATCATGCGCGGTTCGTTCAGGCTTCCTTCGTAGCTGCCGCGCATGAACGCGCGCATCAGACGGTAGAAGAGCGGGTCGCGCTTCTCTTCGTGCTCTTCCACCACCCGGCAATCGCACTCCATCAGCCGCGCAATCTCGTTGGTAAGCAGCTGGTCCCACAGCCTCCATCCCAGCCGCTTTGCCAGTCTTGCGGCTATGGCCGCCCCGCCGCTTCCGTACTCCCTCTCGACGGTGATCACTCGGACCATGTATCCCTGCTCGTTGTCCGGCGCTCCCTTTATCCTACTCCATCACCACCCGTGCGCCGCCCAGTTCGTTCTTCCTCAACGCAAAAGATACCAGAAACATGAGTCCCGCACACATTGCCAGCACCTGGAATGTATCGACGTACGCGAGGAGCGCAGCCTGCCGGATGACGCCTTCATAGAGCAGCCCGTAAGCGTGCCTGGCCGCGTCGACCTCGCTGGCTCCGGCGGAATGCAGGTACGCCGCCAGCCCCTCCCATCCACGCGTCCACTGCTGGTGGCCGGGCGTCGCCCGCTGCGTCAGGAAGACCTGGTGCACCTGCGAGCGTCTGGCGATGAGCGTCGTAACCATGGAGGTGCCCACACTGCTGCCGATGTTGCGCATGAAGTTCACCAAGCCAGCCACGCTGTTACTTTTTTCCGCCGGCATCCCCACGTAGGACGTCAAGTTGATGGGCACGAACAGGAATCCCAGACCGAACACCTGCGCCAGGCGCAGCATGCTCGCGCTGTAGAAGCTGATGTCCAGGTCCAGCAGCCGCGTGGACAAACGCATCCCGACGCAGAGCATCAGCCAGCCGAACGCCACCAGATAGCGCGACTGCACCTTGGACGACAGCACGCCCACGATGGGCATGAGAAAAAGCAGCAGAACGCCCCCACCCGAAAGGACCAGCCCGGCATTTTCCGCCGTGTATCCCATGAGCGTCTGCAGGTAGAGCGGCATCATGACGAGGCTCGAAAACAGCATCACACCGAGCATGAACATCATTCCGTTGGCGCCCAGGAAGTTCAGGTTCCGGAACATATGCACGTCGATGATGGGCTTCTTCTGGAACCACTCCCAGATCACCAGCGATACAAGCCCCACTGCCGCCACGACCATCAACGTCACGATGAAGCTGGACCCGAACCAGTCGTCCTCCTGCCCTTTATCCAGCATGATTTGCAGGGCGCCCACTCCCAGCGCCAGAAGCGATACGCCCACGTAGTCGAAGTTCAGGAACGCGCCCGCCTTCTTGAGCGCCCACGGCGGATCCTGAATCAACCGTTGCACCAGCAAAATGGTCAGGATGCCCACGGGGATGTTGATAAAGAAAATCCATCGCCACGAGTAGTTGTCCGTGATCCATCCACCGAGCGTCGGCCCCACCGTCGGAGCCACGATCACCGTGACGCCGTAAAGCGCGAAGGCCAGCCCGCGCTTTTCCGGAGGAAACGTGTCCGCCAGGATCGCCTGCGCCACGGGCTGCAGGCCCCCGCCTCCCGCTCCCTGAATCACGCGGAATAGCAGGATGACTCCCAGGCTCGGCGCCAACCCGCACACCAGCGAGCTGAGCGTGAAAATCACCATGCAAATGCGAAAATAATTCTTCCGTCCCAGCAGATTCACGAAGAACCCGCTGAGAGGCAGCACGATCGCGTTCGACACCAGGTACGAGGTAAGGATCCAGGTGCTCTGGTCGTTGCTGGCGCCCAAGCTGCCCGCCATGTAGGGCAGAGCCACGTTGGCGATGCTGGTATCCAGCACCTCCATGAACGCGGCCAGGGCGACCACGACGGCGATCAGCCAGGGATTGAACGATGGCTTCCATGCCTCGTGGGGCGGGAGCGGCGCCACGTCCGCGGCCGCCCTCCGGGCCAGCGGCTGGTTGCCGGGATTTTGTGGATTCTCGGCCATGGCCGTGAAGCACGAATTTAGATGCGCGGGGCCCGAAAAGATTGCAATTCAAGTCAGCTCCGGCGGACAGAGGAGGCTTGAAAATCCCGCGAGTCCCAATGCCGCGCGGATAGAACTTGGCGGGGAAGTGCTCGCGATCGCTTCCGACGCCGGGCGACGTTGCCGGCCAGGAGAGAGCCGCCGAAAATATCCGCCAGTCGTTCGGCTCGTTCGACGTTCTCTTCCTCAATGCCGGACACGGCATCGCCGGCGGGATGAGCACTCTCCGACGCCTTGGTATTGAGGATTCCGGCCGGCTCTCGCCGCGGCTGCCGCAGCGGAATGACCCCGCGAAGCCCCGGGTCGCGCACGAAGAGACCGCCCCACACGAGCACGCCGAAGATTACGGGAAACGAAATCTTGAACGAGGGCGTCTTCGCGAGAACATTCGTCGCCACCGCGCTGCCGTTGTCAAGCCCCCGGGCTCCGTAGCTTGCCTCTGCCCGGCCCACGACCCGCGTCTGCCGTTCGAAGAGTTCCAAGGAGAAAATCCCTTCGGGGAAGGCTCCCATTCCCGCAAACTGGAGGCGCCGTGACCCTCGTTTCCATTACCCGGCTTCGGGTGCGCTCGTGGCGCTTTCTCCCGTTCTTTTTCTTGTATGCATTGCAGTCCGCGCGCCAGGCCGCCAAAGCCGAAGGCAATCTCGCCACGCGGCTCCTCCGCGAGCAGCGCAACACCTTCTGGACCATTACGGGCTGGACTTCGGAAGCGGCGATGAAAAAGTTCATGCTCGGGGGGATGCACCGCAAGGCCATGAGCAAGCTGCCGCACTGGTGCGACGAGGCCGCGGTCGCACACTGGACACAGGAGAGTGAGGAAATGCCGCGATGGGAGGAAGCCTGCCGCCGCATGGAGCGCGAAGGCCGTCCTTCGCGGGTGAATCACCCTTCGCCCACGCACGCGGCTCACCGGTTTCCGCAGCCTGAGGTCCGCGCCGGCTCCGCAGTTGTTTTCAAGTGACCGCGCGGCGATTCCGGTCCGCTACTCGTGCCGGAGCGCGATCACCGGATTCACGCGCGTTGCGCGGTAGGCGGGAATCCAGCACGCGGCGAGCGCCACAAACAGCAGCGCCGCCGTCACTCCCGCGAAAATCGCTGGGTCCGAGGGCTTCACGCCGTAGAGCATGTTGCCGATAAGCCGCGTCAGGCCGAACGAAGCTCCGACTCCAATCGCCGCGCCGGCCACGGCCAGCCACAGGCCCTGACGCAGCACCATGCGCCGCACGGTTTGCGGCTCCGCTCCCAGCGCCATGCGTACTCCGATCTCATGCGTGCGCTGCCCCACGGCGTACGCCATCACGCCGTAGATTCCCACTGCCGCCAGCAGCACGGCCAGGCCCGCGAACGCCGCCAGCGCGCCCGCATTGAAACGTTGCGCGGCGGTCTCGCTGGAGAGAACGTCGTCCATCGTGCTCACGCCATAGAGCGGAAGATTCTTGTCGAGCTGAGTCACCTGGGCCCGTATGGCGGACACCAGGCTCAGCGGGTCCAGCTTCGTCCGTACCACCAGCGACATGAGGAATCGCGGCGCCTGATTCGCCGGTGCGATCACTTCCGGCATCGTTTCGCTGGCCAGCCCGCGCTGCTTTGTGTCGCCGACCACGCCCACAATCGTCCACCCCTGATCCTGGCCCGGCCCGCTCAACATTCCCGACATGATTCGTTGTCCGATCGGATTCTCGCGGGGAAAGAAGCGCCGCACAAAGGCCTGGTTCACCACCACCACGTTCGGCGCTTCGGCGCCGTCGCGCGCGTCCAGCAGCCTCCCATCGATCAGCCGGATGCCCAGCGCGGCGAAATATCCCGGCGTGACCGAATTGACCCGCGCAATCGGCGCATTCGCCATGGACAGTTCCGTCGGCGCCTGCCCCTCCACGTGTACGGTCGAAATCATCGCGTTCCCGCCCAGCGGAAGCGACGCCACGGCCCCGGCCGACTCCACTCCCGGAAGCGCTCCGACGCGCTCCACCAATTGCCGGAAAAAATTCCGCTGCCGGTCGAGCGCCTGATACTGGTCGAGCGGCAAGGCCACCCGAGCGGTCAGCACGCCCTGCGGGTCGAATCCCGTGTCCACCGCGGTGAGGTTGCGGAAGCTCTTCACCAGCAGACCGGCGCCGATAAACAGCACGATGGACAGCGCGATCTCCGCCACCATCAGCACTCGCTGTGCGCGCCGCGCCCCAGTTCCGGTTCCTCCGCGCGCTCCGGTTTCCTTCAGCATCCGCTCCGTCCGGACGCGGAAGGCCGCCAGCACCGGCGCCAGCCCGAACAGCACACCTGTGAGCAGCGAGAGCACGAGCGTGACGAGAAGTACCGTGACATTCAGCCGCGCTTCCGCGAGATGCGGGGTGTTCCCGGGCGCGTACTGATGAATCAGCCGGATGACCCACGCCGCGAGCAGCAGCCCCGCCGTCCCTCCGGCAAGCGCCACCAGCGCGCTCTCCGTGAGCAACAGCCGCGTCAGCCGCCAGCGGCCGGCCCCCAGCGCGCCGCGGATGGCCACTTCTTTTTCCCTGCCGGCCGCGCGCGCCAGCTGGAGGTTGGCCACGTTGGCGCACGCGATCAGCAGCACGAATCCAACCGCGCCCAGCAGCACGAGCAGCGCGGGCCGCACATTGCCCACCTCGTGGTCATGCAGGAAAAATGCCTGAGCTTTTCCATCGCCCAGGCCTTTCAAGTTGGCCGGCAGGCTCTTGAGCACACGCTCGTTGATGCCGTCCAGTTCGCTCGCCACGCCTTCCAGCCGAACGCCCGGGCGCAGCCTCCCCACGACGCTGAGCGGGTGGATTTGCACCATTACCCGCCCGTTGTTGATCTGTATGCTGCTCTCGCCGAGCTGCATGGACACCAGGACGTCCTCCGCCGCGTTGTCCAGAAATTCGAAGTCATGCGGCAGGACGCCCACCACCGTGTACGGCGCGTCATCCAGTTCAATCGTTTTCCCCACGACATCGGAAGCCGCGCCGAAGCTGGTACGCCAGAGCGCGTCGCTCAGCAGGGCCGCGTGCTTTCCTCCGGGGCGGTCCTCATCGGGCAGAAAATTTCGTCCCATTTGCGGCTTTACACCCAGCACATCCAGGAAGCTGGCGGTCACCTGTCCGCCCCGCAACCGTTGCGGAGTTCCCGCGCCGGTGAGCGTGTATTCCTCGCCCGCCGAATACGCCGCCATGTTTTCGAAGGAATGGCTCTGTTTCTTCCATCCCGCATACTCGTCTGCGAACACGAGGTTCTGCCGCTGCTGCGGGACGTAGTTCGTCGCCCAAACCAGCCGGTCCGGGTCGCGATAGGGCAGCGCGTGGAAGAGCACCGCGTCAACCAC
>DATKNR010000052.1:0-23375 GCA_035541255.1 Patescibacteria group bacterium
CTGGCCGCCGACGCGGCCCAGGAGAATTGTCGCGCGGGCTGAAACCGCGTCCTGGACGTCGGTAGCGAATCGCTCTGCTGCGCCCCTCCTCAAAAGTCAAAGCCCCGCCCTTATGCATCAAGGTAGAATGGAATGCCGTAATCTTACGGTGGGACGAATCTATGTTGTTCTTAGCGACGCAAACCATGCGCATACCGCGCCTCGCGCTTTTCCGTGCCCTTCCCATTGTTCTGATTCTTTGTCTGTTCGGCGGGCCGCGCTCGATTGCCGCGGGAGAGCCGCTGCTGCACAAGAAGCAGGCCGACCGCATCTCCAGGGCCGCGCAGGCAGCTCACCTGCGGAATGTCCTGGTCGCGGACTTTCTTGATTCTTCCGGCGCGCGAACCGATAGGGGAGTGTTTCTTGCCGCGGAGTTCGCCAGGACTTTCGCCGAACGCACAAGGGATTTCTCCACAGTGAACCGCGAGAAATGGGATTTACTTCTGGAATCCAGGTCAATCGTGCCGGGCGACGTGGTGCGGCCGGACGGCCTTCGCCGCATCGGCGCTGCCCTCGGCTGCGACGGGGTCGTCACCGGCTCGCTCTCCCAGCAAAATCACTCGATACGGGTGGTTATCTCGCTCCGCGAGGTGTCCACAGGAGCGGAACTGGCCACGGCGGACTACGAGCAAAAACAGGACCTCAGGTTCGAGGGCAATTTCCCGGCCGCGCATGACCCTTCTGGGATTCGGTACTACTTCGTAGGTCTCGACGGAATCGGGCAGCCCAAATGCATCCGCTGTGACAATCCCTTCTATAGCAGCGAGGCTCGAGCCAAAAGAATTCAGGGCTCTGTGCTCGTTTCCATGCTGATTGACTCGAAAGGCGATCCGGAGCAATTGCAGTTGCTGGCAGGATCCGATCCGAGGCTCGACGCAAACGTGCTCGTGGCGCTCAAACGTTGGAAATTTGAGCCCGTACTCGATCCTTCCGGGCAACCTGTCCCTCTGCGTTTTTGCGTCGAGGTGATCTTCAGCTTGTCCTGAGCGAACCCCTGCAGGGATCTACCAGCAGAATCCGCATCTCAAACATGCAGCTGCGCCTCACTCCGAACGCAGCGCGCGCACCGGATCAATCGTGGCCGCGCGCCGCGCCGGGATCATTCCCGCCAGGCATGTGGCCAGCGCCAGCGTGCCGATTGCCCCGGCCAGGATCCCCGCTCCGGGACTGCTGATTTCGTAGAGCTGCGACTTGATGAATTGCACGCATACCAGCGCCACCGGCACGCCGATCGCCAATCCCAGCGCGGCATGCACCATTGCCCCGCGCAGCACCATTCGCACCACGCCTCCGCGCTCCGCCCCCAGCGCCATGCGGATCCCAATCTCCGGCGTGCGCCGCTCCACCCCATCCGCCGTCACGCCATAGAGACCGATTGTCGCCAGCAGCAGCGCCAGCCCTCCAAACAATGCCGTAAGCCGAGCGAGCAGCCTCTCTTCGGTGAACTGGTCCGCAATCTGTCCTGCAAATGTTTGGAACTTTACGATGGTCAGGTTGGGATTGATCGCTGCCAGCGTCGCCTGCGTCAGTTTTGCCAGGTCGTTCCTCGGCCGGTCTGTTTCCAGCACCATGGCACCGGCATAGAGCGACAAATCGTTTTCGATCGGTTCCGTGCTGCTCGCCGGCCGCTGCGTGATGGGGACGAAATACATGCCGTGGTCTTTCCACTGCACGGAAGTATAGGTCGTGTCCTCCACTACTCCCACAATTTCAAAATCTCCCGTGGATTCGGGTTTGGCCGCCCCAAATCTCCGCCCGATGGGGTTGGTGTTCCCGAAGAATTCCTTCACAAACGATCGGTTCACCACCGCCACCGTTGGTGCTCCCGCGGCATCTTGCGGGATGATCCCTCGGCCCATCACCACGCGCGTCCCCACCGAATCGAAGTAATCCGCGTTCACCTTCACAAACGAAGCGGATTTGTTCAGGTTTGGCTGGCCTTGCGCCTGCACGCTGTTCGACCAGTTGTTGTCCTCCATCGGCGTGTAAGTGGCCAGGCCCACGTGCACCACGCCGGGCAGCGCGTGGAACCGCTCTTCGATCACGCGGTAGAGCGCCTCCACCTGTGTCGTCGCATATCCCGCCGCCTGCGGGTTGATGTGCACGATGTATCGGTTGTTCGCGTTCAATTTCATGTCCGAATGTTCCAGCTTGCCCAGGCTCTGCGAAAACAATCCCGCTCCCACCAACAGTACCAGCGACAGTCCCGCCTGCAGCACCACCAGCCCGCGCTGCACCAGGGAGGCGCCGCC
This sequence comes from Patescibacteria group bacterium, assembly GCA_035541255.1. Classification (GTDB taxonomy): domain Bacteria; phylum Acidobacteriota; class Terriglobia; order Acidiferrales; family UBA7541; genus JOPF136. The sequence goes on from DATKNR010000052.1 coordinate 2,292, forward strand.
CGAGGTGGCCCGCGCACCTCCTCGCAACGAATCGACTGGTTCCGCTCGCGCCGCCATCCACGCCGGCGCCACGCCAAACAGCACGCCGGTCAGCAGCGAAATGAAAAACGCAAACGCAAGCGGCGCCGCAGATGGTCCCGCGTTCACCGGCAGCTCCCGCGCTCCCGGAAATGCCAGCGCCAGCAGCATGTGCGCGCCCGCATAGGCCACTGCCAGCCCCACCAGTCCTCCCAGCGTGGCCAACAGTACGCTCTCCGTCAGCAGTTGGCGCACCATTCTTCCTCGCGACGCCCCCAGCGCTGTGCGCACGCTCATCTCCGCCTTTCGGCCCATCCCGCGCACCAGCAGCAGATTCGCGATGTTCGCGCACGCAATCAGCAGCACCAGACCGGACACCCACATCAGCAGGTACAGGCGCGACCGGTACTCGTTCTGCATCCACTGGATTCCGCCGCCTCCCGGCGTCAGCACCACGTGCACCCGGTCCAGCAGCGCTCGGTCCTTCGCCGATGCGAAGGTCTTCGTCGTCGCAAACGAATTCCGCACCGTCGCGCCCACCTTTTCCTGCAGTGCCGCCAGACTCACTCCCGGCTTCACTCGCCCGATCATGTACAGCCAGGAAACCTCGGGTTCGTGTACATACGCGGCGTTGCCGATCGCGTGCATCGACTCGATCGGAAGGTAGTAATCCGGGGGCTCGACCGACATGCGGTCCCCGTAAAATCCTTCCGGCGCAATCCCCACGATGGTCACTGGCTTCGTGTTCACCCAGAACGTGCTGCCCACTACCGTGGGATCGCCCGCGTAGTCGCGCTGCCAGGTTGCGTAACTCATCACCGCGGTCATCGGCGCTCCCGGCACGTCGTCCGGATCCGTCAGCAGCCGTCCCGCACGCGGCGTCAGTCCAAACGTCCGAAAATAATTTCCGGACACAAATTCGCCCATCACGGAGCGTGCGCCCGCGGCCTCCCCGTCCCGCCGCGCGATGATGGGCCGGAAGGAGTAGCCGGCCTGCATCGCCGCCAGCTCCGAAAATTCCGGCACAGTTTTCTTCAGTTGGTAGTACGTCTCGGTGGGAAAGAGCGAGTAGTTCACGCTCTGGCTGGCACCGGAGTTGACGCAGCAGGAGTTGGTGTTGCCCAGCCGGATCAACGTCGCCGGATCCACCACCGGCAGCCGCGCCAGAAGCACCGCATTCACCAGCGTGAAGATGGCCGTGTTGGCCCCGATTCCCAGCGCCAGCGTCAGCAACACCGTGAGCGTGAACGTCGGCGTCTTTCGCAACTGCCTCAGCGCGTAGCGCACATCCTGCATCAGCGTCATGGTCACCCCTCAGTTTCGGCCATCCCGCTAGTTCTGCGCCAGTGGACGCCTTGCCGGGCATTCGGGGGAAGACGAACTACGGCCCACTAGCACCCCCGGTGAATTAGACTCTCGATTCCGCGAAGGGTTAGTCTCGCCCGCCATGGACACTCCAGGACGGGGTGCGGCGGGCGCCTCCCTGCCGCAGCCAGGCGCAGGGTCCAGAATCGCACGAAATTCCTGGGAGCCACTCAAGAGGCTTTCTTGCCGGATGGCGGACTTCCCTCGCCTTCTGCGCTGCACCCCAATCTCCAAGGAGGGAGTATCATGGCTGGTTACCGCCATGAGTAATAGGTCAAATCTCCAATCACGGTTTCGCCCGGATTCTTTCCGTGCGGTAGATCGCGCGCGCCTTCTCCCCCTTGTGGCACTGCCCGTCGCGCTGTTGTGCCTGCCCCTGCACTGCAACGCGCAAACTCCAGGACCGCCACAGGATTCTCCTGCGCGTTTCGAGCTGCACGGTAAGGTGATCAACATCGTGACCGGCGAGCCCGTGGCGGGAGCGCTGGTGCGCATCTGCTGCCCGGAGTTGACGCAATTCAGCGCCGCAGATGGGACGTTTCGGTTCACGGACATGTCCCGCGGGCAGAGAAGCGTTTCGGCAAGAAAGCCTGGATTCTTCGCCGAACGCGAGTTGCACCCGTACAGGTCTTTCACCAACGAGAACTCCTCCGTGCCTGCGGCCGGGCCCGTGGTGGTATACCTCATTCCCGAAGCCGTCATCTTCGGCGAAGTGAAGAGTGAGAACGGCGAGCCCCTTGAGGATGTCCAGGTGGCGGCTCAGCGCATGGAAATGGTTGACGGCAGGCAAATCGCGGTTGGCTCCGCTTACGCGACTACCAATGACCTGGGCGAGTTTCGCATGGCCGAGCTGAAGCCGGGCTCATACTTCGTCTTGTTCGTCCCCAGCAATGAAGTGGGGCAGGTTGTGAGAAGCATCGGCCGGATGGACAAGATCGAACGCGGTTACGTGCCAGAATTCTATCCGGGTGCAGCGGACAGGAGCGCGGCGACACCGATCGTGGTCCGGCCGGGCGCGAGGATTGGGATCCGCCAGATGTTGGGGCTCCGGAGGCTCTTCCGCGTGAGCGGCGTGGTTCGTGGGGCCGATCCTGAGCAGCCTTTCAACGTGACTCTGCTGAACGAGGACGGGGACGGGGTCCAGTATCGGGCGCGCTCCTTTCCGGAAACCGGTGTCTTCCAGATGCGAGAGGTTCCTCCGGGTACGTATTTGCTGCAGGCGGAAGGCCGGCGCCTCGTGTCCGGCAGAGCCCCGGAATCCTGGAAAGCGAGTCTACCGCTCACTGTGAATGACGATCTTTCCGGGCTTGTCCTTTCGCTTTCCCCGCCAGTGTCGGTGAGTGTGCTCGTCCGCGATGAGCGCTTGAAGGCCGTTTCCGGCGAGCCTCCTCCTGTCATGGTCCGATTGATTCCGAGGAGATTCGCTCGATTTGGGCCGACCATTGCGCTTCCGCCGCCACCCGGTGCGACAAATCATCCTGCGAAACTCGACGTTCCCTTTGCGGGATCGTTTGGCGTTTTCGCATGGGCAACGGGCGATGACTATGTGTCGGAGCTGCGCTGCGGAGATACCGACTTGCTGCACGAAGACCTGGTGATTGCTCCCGGAACAGTCCCGCCACCCATCGAGGTTACAGTCCGGGACGACGGCGCCCAGTTGCACATCAGTCTTCAGGGCGACGAACCGGCGTTCCTGGTGGTGTATTCGGCGGAATTTCCGGTGCGCTCACAGCTGATCACGCCGAGTGCTGAATTCAACCTGTCGCAGATCCCACCTGGAAACTACCAGGTCTTTGCGTTTGACGGCGCGGACGCTTTGGACCCCCGGGATCCCGCCGAGGTGGAGCCTTATTTGGACCATGCTACAAACGTCACGCTCCATCCCGGCGGCCTGGTCTCATTACGGCTTTCCGTACAGAAGCGTAAGGAGCCGCAACCATGAGGGAATTGCCGCTGTTTCTCCTGCTGAGTTTCGTCCTCGCTCAGCAGCGGGCTGCAGTGCCGAATCCGCCCGCCTTCCGGATTCGCGGAGTGGTCGTGGACGCGATTACTCATCAGCCGGTGGCGCGCGCTTCGGTCGTGCTCTTCCGAGACCAGGACGAACTGATCTCGGCGGCCGGCGACGATGGGGCCTTCGCTTTCGACGGCCTTCTGCCGGGGAAGTATCCGCTTACGGCCGTAGCGCCAGGATACCTCCGTGAGCTCTACCTGGCGCACGACGGATATTACAGCAGCGTGGTGGTGGGCCCCGGCCTCGATTCCGAGCATCTTGTCTTTCCCCTGCACCGCCAGGGCGTGATTCAGGGGAAGATCACGGACGATCGCGGCGAACCGGTTCGCGGAGCGCAGGTCCACCTCTATCTGGCAAGCGTCGCATACGGAATCCGGGGCGAGCTGCTGCGGCCGACGCACACGGACGACCTTGGCGCATTCCGCTTCGCTCACTTGCGCGCCGGCAAGTACGTCATCGTCGTCCGGGCGCGCCCTTGGTATGCGCAGACCCGGTTTCAGCATCTGCCTCGAACTGCGCAACAAGGAATGCTCGGTGGCATCATTCCTCTCGACAGGGATCCCGCCCTCGACGTCGTCTTTCCAATCACCTATTTCCCCGGCGTGACGAATTCGGACGCCGCAGCAGAATTGGACCTCGCTCCCGGCGAGACCGCCGACGCGGACATCTCCTTGCAGGCGGTGCCTTCGCTGCACCTCCGAGTGACTAGCGTTTCGACTGCAAAAGGAGATCTACCCAGCTTTTCCGTCAGAACGAACCTCTACGGGGATTCCCAAATCGATATCGGGGCCGAGTGGAGGCAAATCGACGACGAAACCTATGAGCTTGCCGGATTACCGCCGCAGAATCTCGTGATCGAGGCTGGAGTCGCGGGAAAGGCAATTCTTGGAACTAGAGTTTTGCGTGTGGGGCCTGACAGCGGGGATACCGTTGACCTTTCTTCCGCTCCCGCTGGCGTTCCTGTCTCGGGTCGCGTCGTGGGACTCGGTGGCGAGAAGGACTCTCCCTCTGCGGAGGTCATTATGTCCCGTCAGGGTTCTTACAATACTGCAAAGATGCGGACTGACGGGACTTTTGCCTTCCCTCCGTTAGTGCCCGCCACCTACGAAGTAAATGTCTACAATTTCGGGGTTGGAGAAGTTGTGCACAGCGTGACCGGCACCGGCGCGGCTATCACCGGCCGCCACATAAAGATCGACGGAAAAAGCGAAGTGCGGCTGACGGTCACCATGGGCCGGGGCTACGGAAAATTGACTGGCTTCGCGCAATCGGATGGCAAACCATTCGGCGGCGCCTTGATTCTCCTGGTGCCGGAATCCGGCGAGAATCCGGACTCAGACGCGCGCGTGGATCAGAGCAACACCGACGGCTCGTTTTCTCTTTCCGACATTCTGCCCGGTCGCTACGTTCTCCTGGCCTTTGCGGACGGCTGGGATCTGGAATGGAAGAAACCGGAAATCCTGAAGCCGTACCTGGTCCGATGTCAGCACGTGCGGGTAGCCGCGGGGGAAACAAGGAACGTGGCCGCGGAGATTATTCGCAAGTCGGATTAGAATGAACATGACGGCCCAATTTGCCGGCTACGGCACGGCCCTGGGAGGCGGCTTCCTTTCATCCGGCTAGCAGCCACTTAGCATGAGACCACGGAAAAAGCGCAGATTCAGCGCCGGAAAGGAAGCGCGCCGCAGCGCGCGCACCCTGGTCGGCCAGCCGCCGCCCGAGCGTGTCATCCCCGACAAGCGCCGCAAGCCGCCCAAACACAAAAAATCTTGGCTGGAAAAACTCCAGGACTAGCGGCGCCGCGCGCGCCGCGTCAAAAAACAACGGGCAGCGGCTGACTTGGAAGCCAGTCCGGCCGGTACAGGCCGGTGCGTCGTGGCTCCAGGGCGCTTGACGTTTGCTTCCCGTCCCGCCGCTGCCCGCGGGAGGTCCCGCGGGCTCTCTCAACTTCACTGCCGCGGTTCCTCAATGCCGGTTTGATCCGGCACTTACATTTCGGTCCCGGTGGCAACCAGCCTTCCGGGCCGAATCCTTCTACTCCCCGCACTGCCTACCACACCCCTTACAGTTCCCCTGTACTGCGGAAGCGAATTGTTCCGCCGTGTCGCGGGGCACATGCCTGTGTGACCGTTGCCGCAGCCAAGCCCGCCCCAACCGAGGTACATGAGAATTGAACTGTGCAAGGAGGTTGGGGAGGTGCCTTATGGCCAGCCCGCGATTGATTCGGTTTGCACCACGCGCGCAGGAAATCAAGATTTGCCAGGTCGTGGGAAACGAACTGAATGACAAGATTCACGAAGCTGTCGCATGGCGCGCCTTCCAGTTCTATGAGCAGGAGGGCTGCGCCCCCGGGCACGAACTCGGCCACTGGGAACGTGCCGAGTCGGAAGTGGTCCGTCCGCTCGATTGCGGCGTCCTCTCTCAGGATCACCGCGTTTGTCTGACTACCGATGCGGCGATCTTTGACGACGGTGCAGTGGAGCTCTTTGTGGAACCCTGGCGCCTCACCATCTGCGGTTTCGATCGCAGCCGGCGCCCGGTGCCCACTCCGCCGGGAGAGCCCGCGCAGAAGCGCCGCGACTTCATCTTCCGTGTGCACGATTTCAATGTGGAGATTGATCCCACTGGCGTCGCGGCCCGCTTCAACGGGCCGGTGCTGAACATTTACCTGCCCAAGGCGTACGCGCGCAGGGATTATCCCGAGACGGCCTGGGTGCTGTAGGGCGGAAGGAGTCAGGTTCGCACGGAACCTAGTTTTTCGACCCTCAACCGGGTTTGTGATCGGGTACTTTTTCGTCCGGACGAAACACGGGAGCGGCTGGCTTTGACAGATGTTCCGCGAAGCTCGACGAAATGCCTTCCAGGCCTTCTTTGTCGAACCCGGTAAAGCTGGCCGCGATCGTGCCGTCCTGCTGAATCAGGAAGAGCGTGGGTACGTTCGTCAGCCCGTAGGCGTTTGAAACCGGGTAATCCTGCTCGTCAACCAGCGAGGGAAATGTAAGGCCATATTCGGAAGAGAATTCCTTCGTGTCGGCAGCGTCATCCTGCGAAATTCCCAGAATGGTCAGCTTCTCGTTGCCATAGGCTTTGTGGATGCGCTCCACGAACGGCAGCGTGAACTGGCAGACTGGGCAACTCACCTTGTAGAACGCGGCGAGCACCGGGCCTCGTTCCAGCAGCTGCGCGACGTCGACTGTCTTTCCTTCCGCGTCCGGCAGTTCGATGGACGGCGCCTGTGCGCCCGCGGCCAGCATCGCCGGTTCCTTGCAGCGGAAAGATCGAAGTATCTTCCTCAGCATCTCGTTAACATTCTAGCCAATCCGAGGTGCGGCACACCTCGCACAAGTCACGGCGTTGCCTCGGCTGCAATTCCCCTGATTCTCTGACTCTATGATGTTTGGCCCGCCCCGGTCGATACCGCCGATTACGTACGCCCCGGCTTGTAGTCCCCGCGTCTGCGCGATATTCGGACGCCTCAGTGGATGTGCCGCGTCTTCTTGGAGAGAAAATCCATCAGCAGGTACTGGCCCAGCGTGTGCGGCGTGGTGAAGTAGGCCTTGCCGCGGCACATTTCGCTGACTTTCTGCACAAAGCGCACCAGAGTGTAATCGCTCGCGAGCATGAAGGTATTGATGATAATTCCCGCGCGCCGGCAGCGAGCCACTTCGTCCAGCGTCTCGCTCACCACCATGGGATCGAGCCCGAACGCGTTTTTGTACACGCGCCCGTCGTCCAGCGTGAGAGCAGACGGCTTGCCGTCCGTGATCATCACGATCTGCCGCATGTCTTTTTTCTGCCGCGTCAGGATGCGCCGCGCCAGCCGCAGCCCTTCCCGCGTGTTCGTGTAGAACGGGCCCACCTGCACGCGCGCCAGTTCCTCCAGCGGAAGTTCCTCCGCCGTGTCGTGGAACAGCACTAGGCTCAGCGAATCGCCGGGGTATTGCGTGCGGATCAGGTGCGAGAGAGCCAGCGACACGCGCTTCGCCGGAGTGAACCGGTCCTCTCCGTACAGAATCATGCTGTGGCTGCAATCGAGCGCGATCACCGTGGCGCACGAGCTTTGGTAGTCGCACTGGTGCACGCGCAGGTCGGAGTAGTCGAGTTCGATGGGCAGTCCGGCGCCGTTGCGCCGCACCGCGCTGAACAGCGTCGCGCCAATGTCCAGGTTGATCGTGTCGCCGAATTCGTACGGCTTCGACGCCGCCGTGGCTTCGACGCCGGTCGCCAGGTCGCGTGTGTCGTGCCGGCCGAGACTGCTCTTGCCCAGCGAGCCCATCAAGTCGCGCAGCGCACGGAAACCCAGAAAGTCAATTGTCTTATCGGTGATCTCAAAGCGCACGCGGCCCTGCTCGTCGCGCCCTGCCCGCCCCCGCGGCGCGCGCGGATTCGGCTCCGTCACCATCGGCGGCTGCTGGTTGATGAATCCCTCGTTCATCAGCCGCTCCACCAGGCGGTCAAGCAGCCGCTCCAGCTCCTTTCGCCGCTCCGGATTGCTCGTCAGCTCGTCGAGCAGCTCCTGCGGCAGCAGTTCGCCTTCCTCCAGTGCGCGCAAAATCGCCTGCCGCAGTGACTCCATTGAGCGCTCGGGATCGAACTCGCCCCAACGGGAGTACGGAGACTCGAATCCGCTCTGCAGCAGATAGTCCGACAACTGGTTAACCAGGTCTTCCAGGTCAACTGCGTCGGCGGGCTCGCCGGTGTAGCGTGAATAGCGGGTAATTTTCATGAAATTCCCAGATTGGGAATGAGGGGTTTTGGGGCCTTTTTCGTTAACATTGGAGTCTCAATACGAGTTAACATAATTAGGATCCTCAGTTGAACTGCCGGCGCGGCGGACGGCCCGAGTATGGCTCGGCGTCCCTCGGTTCGGCGGGCCGCGTAGCCTCAGCGTGGTACCCGCGCTCCTCGCTCCGGTTCACTCGCCGGTGTGCCCACAAGCCTTCCAGCACGAACTCGGCCGCGGCAGCTGCGATCGCGGGTGAATTGGCGTCCTGCACGCCCAGGCGGTCCAGCCGGTCGAGCAAGCTGGGCACTTTTTTCATGAGCGCCAGCTCGTCGCGCGAGGAAAGCTGGGGAGTGAGCTTCAACTCGCCGCCGTTCTGGAACCACTCCACAATCTTGTCGACGTTGACGCCGCTGAAGTGGCGTTCGAAGACGCGACCGATGGCGCCGCGGATCAGTTCGCGCGCCACGGTATCGGCGCCGCGAAGCTCGCCTTCGTACTCCAGCTCGATTTTTCCCGTGATGGACGGAAGAGCGGCGTAAACATCGGACACGCGAGCCACGGCGGGCCGCTGCTGTAGCCGTACGGCTCGCTGTTCCGCGTTGCTCGCCACCGACTCGAGCACGGAAATGGGCAGCCGCTGACTGACGCCGGATCGTTTGTCCACGCGCTTGTCGTCGCGCGCGAGAAACGCAATCTGCTCGATCACCTCGCGAACATACTCCGGAATTTCCAGCGGAATATGCTCGCCGCGCTCCGTCCACGCTTCCTGTTGCGTGATGCGCAGGCCTTCTTCCACCGACGCGGGATAGTGGGTGCGAATTTCCGCGCCAATGCGGTCCTTGAGCGGCGTGATGATTTTTCCGCGCGCGGTGTAATCTTCCGGATTGGCGGTGAAGACGAGCAGGACGTCCAGCGGCAGCCGCAACGGATAGCCTTTGATCTGGATATCGCCTTCCTGCATGATGTTGAACAGTCCCACCTGAATTTTTCCGGCAAGATCGGGCAACTCGTTGATCGCAAAGACACCGCGATTGGCGCGCGGCAGCAGTCCGTAATGCATGGTCAGCTCGTCGGACAGGTCGCGGCCGCCGCGCGCGGCGCGGATGGGATCGACATCGCCGATGATGTCGGCGATGGTGACGTCGGGCGTGGCCAGTTTCTCCACGTAGCGTTCCGCGCGGGGCAGCCAGGCGATGGGCGTCTCCTCGCCATAGCGCGCCACGCGTTCGCGGCAAGCCTTGCAGATGGGGCGGTAGGGATTGTCGTTAATTTCGCAGCCGGCAATCGCGGGCAGATATTCGTCGAGAAAACTGACCAGGCCGCGCAGAATGCGGCTTTTCGCCTGGCCGCGCAGCCCCAGCAGGATGAAATTCTGGCGCGAAAGAACGGCGTTGACGATCTGCGGCACCACGGTGTCTTCATATCCGTGCACGCCGGGAAACAGCGCCTCATCCGCCGCAAGCATGCGCAGCAGGTTCTCGCGCGCTTCCTGCTTCACGCTGCGGCCGGCAATGCGTTCTTCCGACCACGAGCTGCGGCGGAGTTCTCCCAGGGTGGCCGGCAATTGAGCGGATGGAACGGCAGTCGAGGACATGGGAACTTAGATGAGATTTCCTCCAAGCAGGATTATAAGGCTTTGCGGCCCGGGGTGCGCGGGGAATGCGGCGCCGGCTTCAGTTGTAGTGAGGGTGGCCATTGCCGCCGGACAGGCGGCGGGCGCGATTGGAGATCTCAAACTGCTCGAGCCAGCGTGCCAGCGTCAATTCCAGGCTGTGGCGGCGCTCTTCTTCGTCATGTATTTCCAACAACTTCTGCTTATAAGCCAGCTCCAGCGGCAGCGCGCCGGCGATGTGATAGGAAACGACGGGCGCCTTGGCGAGCGCGGCGCGGTCCGGCTGGCTCTGGAACGCGGCATGGTAGCATTTCTCGAAAAGTTGCAGCAGAGCAGTGGAGGGCACCTGCCGCGGGGGCACTTCCGCTTCGACGAATTCGACTTCCGCTTCATAGAAGCTGCGCTCTTCGATGACTTCGAGGATGCGGAAGACGCGCCGTCCCACGGTGACGATATCCATTTCGCCGTTGTCGTAAGTCTTGGCGATCTCCAGAAGCTCAGCGGTGCAGGCCACTTCCGCGATGCCATTATTCTCGGCCAGGACCACGCCGAAGGACTGCTTTTTCACGGCGCATTCGCGGATCATTTCCTTGTAGCGCGGTTCGAAGATGTGCAGCGGGAGAAGCTCGCCGGGAAAGAGGACGACTTCGAGGGGGAAGATGGGGATGCGCGTCGAGGCCATAGGTCATTCCGGGGGGACGTCGGCGAGCGCGGCTTCCAGTTCGCTCAGAGCGTGCGCGTCCTTTGCTGCTTTCGCCGCGGCAACTCCCTGACGGAGAATTTCCCGCGCTTCCGCGGCGCGCGCGAGGCGCAGCAGGAGCTGGCCGAAGTGGAAATAGCCGTAGAGATACTCCGGGTGCGCGGTGAGCAGCCCGCGAAAGTGAGTTTCCGCGGCGGCGTCATCTCCGGCGTTCACGCATTCCATGGCCATGCCGTAACGGGCGAACGCGTCGTTCGGATTCGCGGCCAGGAATTCTTCCAGCATATCGCGGCGGGTTTTCGGCGCGTCGCTCACGGAAACGAGGATAGCACACGGCGCGGGGGAGCCCGGCGGCGATGACGGCCGCGCGAGAGGAGAGATCGCTCCGCGACAAGCCGCGACGGCCCCCCGGCAGGCTGGACGCTGCTGTCAGGCGCGAGGAACGATTTCTTCGACCGCCGCGCAGAACCGGTCAATCTCCTCAACGGACGTGTACACGTTTGCGCTCACGCGGATGCCGTTGAAGCCGGGTCCGGTGATGGGCGTGACAAAGATATTGTGTTTCGAGAGCAGCGCATCGCCCAGTTTTTCCGGCTTGATGGAATCGAATTGGATTGTGCCGAATGCGCCGGACAGGTTCGGCTGCAGGCCAACCGTCATACGAGCGCCCGGAATTTTGCTCAGCCTCTCCGCCCAGCGATTTTTCAGATAGCGGAAGCGCGCGAATTTGCGCTCATGGCCGATTTGCTCGTGGAATTCGAGGGCCTGGAGCGTGGCGTTGTGCATCGCGGCGGGGTGCGTTCCGATTTCCTCGAACTTGCGGATGTTCTTGTCCATGGACTCGGGCGCGGCCATGAGCGCCCAGTGCTTTTCGATCCGGTCCTTGCGGACATACAGCACTCCCGTGCCGATCGGTGCAGAGAGCCACTTGTGGAGGCTGGCGCCGTAGAAGTCGCAATCCAGCTCCGTGAACTGGAAGGGGACGTGGGCGAAGGCGTGCGCGCCATCCACGATGCTGGTGATGCCGCGGGAGCGGGCCAGCGCGCAGATTTCGCGGACAGGAAAAATTTGCCCGGTCATGAAGATCACCTGCGAGACGTGAATCACACGAGTGCGCGGCGAGATGGCGCGTTCGTAGAGCCGCACGAGGTCGGCGGGATTCGTGACCGGAACGGCGAAATCGAGCTGCCGGAGCACGATCTTCTCGCGCCGTTCGCGCTGCTGCCAGGTGGTGATCATGCGGGGATAGTCCTGGCTGGTGAGCAGGACTTCGTCGCCGGGACGGAGATCGATGCCGAACTGCGCGATCTGGAGCGATTCACTGGCGTTCCGCGTGATGGCGATACACTCGGGATCGGCGCCCCACATCTGCGCCAATTTCTTGCGCACATCCTCGATCTTGGGTTCGAGATCGTTCCACATGCGATAGGCAGGAAGGAGGTTGCTGTAACGAATGGCGTCGATTTCGGCATCGAGAACGACGGCGGGCGCGGGAGCCACACCTCCATTGTTGAGGTTCAGGATCTTTGAATCGCGGACGTAGGCCTGACGCACCTGCTTCCAGAAATCTTCGTCGGTGGCGAGGTCCTCCGGCGGAACGTGCGCGTAGGCGCGCGTGAGCAGGCCGGCGACAACAACGGCTTCAGCTCCGCGGAGGAATTCACGGCGAGTCACTTCGGCAGGCATATCGGCCACCTCCCTGGGATGGCAGTGCGCAGGAAGCATACTCCAATGCGGCGCAGGGCGGCGATGACATCGGCGAGCGCATGTTTGCAGGCGCGCATGTAGGCGTCCACTTTTTCCGGCTCGGAAGGTTTGCTGGCGAGAGTTTCCTTTGCCGCCATCAGGATATCCCGCGCAGTGGGATCGGAGCGGAGAGTCTCCCAGTTCCCGCTAACTCTGCCAAGCTTCCTGCGCCCGCAGCGGATCGCATCTAGGGGGTAGTGGATGGAATGGTGCGCAGGTAGGCGATGATGTCGCGCGCGTCCGCATGCGTCATGTGATAGATGTGCATGGGAGGAAGGAGAACTTCGCCGTTGGGTCCGGTGCCCTGTTCGAGGACGCGCTCGCCCTGCGCCTCGCTCATGCTGGGAAAGCCCGCGAGAGGCGGAACGCGTTCCGCCCAGTTGCGCACGGGGTGGACAGGCTCGATCCAGATGCGCGCGCCCTGCATCCAGCGGCTCTTGTCCAGCTGGCCCTGAGCGTCGCGGGGGGTGTGGCACTCGGCACATTTGGCGACTTCCTCGACGAGATAGCGGCCATGAGCAACGTCGGGCGGTGGAGTTTCCTGCGCCGCAGTGCGAGAGACGTTCCCGAAAGCCAGGAAGAGAAGGCAGACGAAAGCGAGAGCAAGTGGAATTGAGCGTGAGACGGATTTCATGGGTGTCGCTCCTTGCATCTAGGGGGCATCAAGGAGCGTACCGCCGGCACGGGAGGAACACCAACCCCGCAAGGCCACGCCGGGGCGAACAAACGCGAGATTTCTTACAGTTAGGAAGAGTCCAGCCCATTGCTTCAGCCCGCGCACCGTTCCTGCCTGCCTGTAACTTTCGATGGAGGGTGTTCTCCGACTTCCGAGGAATTGAAACGCAGGCGCGGAGGGGACTACCGTCGCTCGGGGTTTCCACCGGACGATTCTCAGAAGGTGTTCGGGGGGTGGCCATAATACGCAGTGCGTCGGGCGGAGCCCACATCGGAAAGTGGAAAGAGGCAACGACCATGACTCCGCAAGCGGCGGCAGCAATGCAGGCGACGAAGGGAGCAGTACCGATACGGCAGAGCTCGAGCGACCTGGTGCAGAACATCTACGACACAATTGCGCGGCGGGCGTTCGAGCTGTTTGACGGAGAGGGGCGATGGCACGGGCGGGATTGGGAGGACTGGTTCCGCGCCGAAGCGGAAGTGCTTCACCCCGTTCCGCTGGAGCTGACGGAGACATCGGACGAGTTCACGGTGCGGGCGGAAGTGCCGGGATTCACCGCGAAAGACCTGGACATCCGCGTGGAGCCGAACCGGGTGAGCATTGCGGGAAGGCGGGAAAGCAGGGAAGAAGAGACGAAAGGGAAACGTCTGCGCGCCGAACTCCGTTCCAATCACATCCTGCGAATCATCGAGCTTCCGATTCATGCGGATACAAGTCATGCGCGCGCCACTTTGAAGGATGGAATCCTGACCATCGACCTGCCGAAAGCGGAATACACGAAGCCGGTACGCGTGGAAGTGCGAAGCAGCTAACCACCAAGGGCACCGACCCGCGAAGCACGAGCGGGCCACAGCCGCGAGCCAACAGCGAGAACGGAAAAGGGAGTGGTTTATTCGAGCGCAGTCGTTGTCTCTCCTGACGCGGGCACACAGCGCACATTCGGCGGCATGTTGAGGAAACTGGGCATGGCCTCGTTGCCGGCGGGGACCGTGCAGGAAGCGGAGCGAATCCTGAAAGTCGGCACGGCGACCATGGTGTTCAGCGCCGAATCGCTGCCGGGCCGCACCAGAAGGCCCGGCAACGGAGAATGGCAGCGGCGGAAACGGGACGCCCCGCCGCAGGAGGGGCCGCGTTGGAAGAACGCATCCAACCCGCGACAATCCGGAGAGATTCCAGCGATCGCCGGCCGTTTTCGCACCGCGTCCCGGTTCGCCGACCCGAAGAAAACCCGCCGGGAGGCGGCATATCCCGCCTAACCCTGCAGAAGGGCGAACACAACGGCCAGCAACCTGATCGAGGGGCGAAAACGGGCAACCGTCCGGTTCCCACCCGCGATGCCCGGCGTGCCCCTCGCTCAGGTCTTTCGGTGAAACGTGAAGGGGGAAGCAGCGGAGACCAGTACATCGTGCGCACATGCAATGTTGCCAAGGGAATCCGGGGGTTGCGGGGCTGGGCGGAGAAAGCAGAGTCAACGTCATGGAACGGAAACGTGCAATGGTTTTGATGATCGGGGATAGTCCGTCAAGCTACTCTTTCCTGGAGAGGCGCCTGCTCGCATCGGGATGCTACTGCCAGTTTGCGAAGTCGCTCGGAGAAGCAGAGGCGATGCTCGAAGCACGTCCCTTCGACGTAGTGCTGGGCCCGATGAAGCTGAGCGGAAACAGCCTCCACCGGCTGAGCGGGCAGTTGGAAGGCTCGCGGGCCAGCGCGTTTTACAGCTGCCGGGTGGAGGACGGGTGCTGGTGGGTGCCGGCGGTGCGGTTCGGGCGCAGTTGCTTTGGAACCTGCGCGCTGAGGCCCAGCGAATTCGTGAGAGAGCTGGACAACACGATTGAGAAGATTCGAGAAGGCGGCGCCACGAGGTAGTTTGTACGGCTGGGCGGGAACGGCCTGCGGTGACCGGCGCGCGAGGATTACGGCTTGGAATCTTTGGCCAAGGGATGCGCGGCCGGGGTGGCATAGGATGCCAGCATCGCAGGAAGTGAAAAAGCCGGATCGCGCGAGCCAGCTTCCTCTTTGAACGGAATGCACATGGCCACCTGGGTGCCCTGTCCGGGGCGGCTATAAATCCATAGGATGCCGCCAAGTTTTCTGGCGCGCTCGCGCATTCCGGTGAGGCCAAAGCCCCTGGCGGCCACAGGATTTTCCGGAGCGAAACCGCAGCCGTCGTCTTCCACGCAGAGTTGAACGAGATTTCCCTCCGCCCGCATCAGGACGCGAGCCTCGTGCGCGCCGGCGTGCTTCACCACGTTGGTCAGCGCTTCGCGGATGATCTCGGCGATTTCCGCCTCGATATGGGGAGGAATGCGGCCGGTGATTTCCTCCATGAAGGATTTGACGCGGAGGTCGGTGCCGCCTGCAACGGACTCGGCGATGCCGGCCACGGCGCGGCAGAGGTTCTGGCCCTCGTGCGTCAAGGGGCGGAGGCCGCGGGCGATGGAACGCGCCTCGGCGAGGCCTTCCCGGCCGATGCGCAAGGCGCGATCGCACAGGGAGCGCGCTTCAGGAGATTTGCCCAGCAACTGGCCGGCGGCTTCGAGGTTGACGATGATGGCGGCGAACCCCTGGGCCAACGTGTCGTGAATCTCGTGGGCCAGGCGTGCGCGCTCGCGAAGCACTCCCTCCTCGCGATGCTGTTCCGCCCAGGCGCGGCGTGCGCTGCGTTCGGCCATGATCGAGGCCCAGGCGTATGCACATACACCGGCCACGGCGCCGACGATCAAATCGTTAAGGAAGGTGGAGGCGAGAGGAACACCGAGGCGAGTGAACTCGTTGTCGAGGCGGTCGTTCACCGCCGCCACGATGAAGGCGAGGGCGACAGCGATGAGTACCCGTTGGGCTCGTTCGCGCATGCTGGCTGCCGGCGAGAAAGGCGAATGACTGCGAGTCCGGCTGCTCCGATTTCTACTTTAGGAATTAGTACGCCGCGAGACGCCCAGTGTCAAGGCGGGACGGCCAGGGAATCCCGCCGGAAAATGCGGAGTAGTGGCCGGCAGGTCATTCCTCGCGAAGGGATTCGATGGGATCGATGGCAGCAGCGCGCCAGGCGGGCTGGCCGGTGGCAGCGAGAGCCACGAATACCAGCAACGCGCACACGGCGGCAATGGTAAGCGGATCGCCGGGACTGACGCGATAGAGAAAGCTCCCCAGCAAGTGCGAAACGCCCAGGGCACAGGCGATTCCCAGCACAACTCCAGCAATGGCCAGACGGAGGCCGCCGCCGACAATTAGCGAAAGAACGTCGCGCTTCTGCGCGCCGAGAGCCATGCGGATGCCGAGTTCGCGCCTGCGCTGCGCCACGGCGTAGGCGAGCAGGCTGTAGAGGCCGACAGCGGCGAGCAGCAGTCCCACGGCGCCGAATCCGGCGATGAGATAGGCAGGCGAGCGCCGCATGAAGATGGACGGCGATTCCGCGATGATGCTCTGCATGGATTCGACCGCGAAGACGGGGATAGTGGGATCCATCTGGCGGATGATGCGCTCGGCGGAGGGGCCGAGACTTTCCGGAGATTGGGAGGTGCGCAGGACGACGTTCATATAGGAGTCGGCGGACTGATCGAAGGGCGTGTAGGCGACCGGGTTGGGAGCGGCGTCGAGCGCCGTCATGTTCTCATCGCCCACCACGCCGACGATCAGCCACAGGTTGGGGGTATTGGTGTAGGTGAAGTCGATGCGCTGGCCGACGGGATCTTCGCCGGGAAAGACGCGGTCGGCGAGGGTCTGATTGATGATGACGACGTGCGGGGACAGCGCGTCGTCGTGTTCGTTGAAGAGGCGGCCGGAGCGCAGCGGAACTCCCATCACGCGGAAATAATCGGGACTGACCTCGCGGCTGTTGGCTTCATGCGACTCCGTCTCACCGGGAGTGCGACGGCCCTCGCGGACAAAGAGCGAAGTGTTGTTGCCGCCGGTGAGCGGCAGGGTGCTGGTGGTGGCGACGCCGCGAACGCCGGGGAGTTCGGCGAATGCACCCAGCATGCGGTGCTGGAAAGCGATGGCGTCCGCATCTTTGGGATATTTCCTGCCGGGAAGGTCGACCTGCAGCGTGAGCAGATCGTCCGTGCGGAAGCCGGGATCGGTGCGCATAACCAGCGCGAGGCTTTTCAGCATCAGGCCGCCGCCATAGAGCAGCACGATGGCGAGAGCAATTTCCGCCACGACGAGCACGTTGCGCAGGCGGTGGCGCTCGACGCCGGCGGAGGAGCCGCGCGTTGCGTCGGCCAGCGCGTTGCGCAGGTCGGGCCGAAACGCGAGCAGAGCAGGGGCGAGGCCGAAGACGATGCCAGTGGCCAGAGCGATGGCCAGGGCGACGAGCAGAAATCCCCAGTCCACGTGCAGGTCGCTCCACGCGGGCATGAGCAGCATTTCCTCCTTCGGAATGCTGTGGAGCGCGGCGGGAAGCAGCCATATGCTGAGCACGACTCCCGCCAGGCCGCCGAGCAGCGAAAGCAGGCCGCTCTCGGTAAGAAGCTGCTGGAGGATGCGGCGGCGGCTGGCGCCGAGCGATACGCGGATGGACATTTCCTTCTGCCGGCTGACGGCGCGGCTGAGGAGCAGTCCGGCCAGGTTGCCGCAGGTGATGAGCAGGAAGCATCCCACGGCGGACATCAGGAGGAGCAGGACGGGACGGACGTTGCCGACAAACTGTTCGCGAAGGTCCACGACCTGAACGCCGACGCCGCCATCGTCATTGGGATACTGCTCGCGGAGATGCGCGGAGAGGACATCGAGCGAAGCCTGAGCCTGTGCGATGGTCACGCCGGGCTTCAGCCGGCCCACGGGATGGAACCAGCGCGCGTTGCGCCGGGCGCGCCAGCCCTGCATGCGCAGGGGAATCCAGAACTCGGCGCCGTAGCTGGTGGAAAACTGGAAATTGCGAGGAAGGACGCCGACGATTTCGCGAGGCGCGTCGTTCAGAATCGCGGTTTTGCCGATGATGTGCGGATCGCCCCCGAAGCGGCGCTGCCAACCCTCCCAGGTGAGCATGGCGACCGGCGGGCCATTCGGCTCGTCCTCGCCGGCCTGGAAGGTGCGGCCGATCGCGGGGGTGACGCCGAGCACGTCGAAGAGATTGGCGCTGGACAGCGCGGCCTGGACCTGCTCCGCGCCGCCGGGGCCGAGGTAGGTGGCGCCGACAGCGGAGTAGCCGCCGAGGGCCTCGAACACCTGGTTATGCTCGCGATAATCGAGATAGTCGGGAGTGGAGAATTCCATGCGGGTGAACACGCCGTGGGTGCGGGTGGACCAGAGCTGGACGAGGCGGTTCGGCTGACGGAAAGGCAGGGGACGGAGGAGAGTGGCTTTCAGGACGGTGAAGGTGACGGCGTTGGCGGCAACGCCGAGAGCCAGGACCAGTACGACCGCGGCGGTGAGGCCGGGATTGTTCCTGCATTGCCGGATGGAGTAACGAAGGTCTTGAAGCAGAGATGCCATGTGCCGCCCCCTGGGAGCGTTAGACGGACGCAGAGGGGAAAGGTTTTTAGGGGGCCGGGAGGACGGCCAATGGGCGCGGTGGATTCTTCGGCAGCTCGTGGATGATTTCCAGCTGTCCAGCGAATTCCCAAGATCCGCCATCAAGTCGCTTGTCGTCTGGCAGCCACGACAAGCCCGTGGGCAGATTGCCCGGAGATAACTGCGAGAGTATAGTCTGCGGTGTGAACTATCCCGGCCGAAGTTCGGGCGGGTCCCTCCTAGGCATCTTGCTCCTGCTGGTTGCCCCGCCGTGCGTCTGCGCACAGACTTCAGGGAGTTCTCGCTCCTGTCCGGATGCGTCCATGCAGGACGACCAGGATCGCGGAGACGAGGGCCGAACTGTAATCGTCGAGTCCGTGGAAATCAGGGGTGGCCGCCATCTGTCGGAATCCGGAATGATGAAACTGCTAACGAAATTGCAGGAGCCGGGAAGGTTTTCCCGTTCCAACTGGCCGGACGAGGCGGGGGAGGACGCGCGGCAGGCATGGCAGGAAGAGGGTTACTTCACTGTCGTGGTGCACACAAAAGCCCAGCCCGAAAGTCGCGACGAATCGAGAAATCACTACAGCCTGATCATTGAGATAAACGAAGGGGCGCAGTACCGGCTCAAAGGCATTCGATTTGAGAACATGTACCATCCGGGTGAAATTCCCACGCTTCGGCGCCGGGACGAGCCGGACACAGGCGATCCGGATGCCTCGGACGAGCCGGATACGCCGGAAACTGATCCCGGCGCCTTTCTGGAATCTCCGGCAGAACTTCGCACACTTATACCGCTGCAGGACGGCGACATCTTTTCGACTGCGAAGATCCGACAAGGCCTGGTAAACCTGAAAGACCTCTATGGCTCGAAGGGATACATAGATTTTACTGCGGCACCCCAAACGGACGTGGATCTGGTCAATCAAACCGTCTCTCTCTTGCTCGAACTCAATAGTCAGGAGCAGTACAGAGTGGGTGTGGTGGAAATTCTCGGCGGCGATTCGGAGATGGATAGATCGCTGAGGTCAACTTTGCAGGCCGGCGCGATCTTCAATTCCCAAGCGGTGGACGACTTCTTCAGGGCAAACCAGGGGAGTCTGTCCCCCGGCGGACCGACTCGTCGGGTCAACCTCGTCCGCGACACGGTACTCCACACGGTGAACTTGCAGATCGATCTCCGTCCTTGCCCCGATCTCGGAAGTTGGGGCGCTCCCCGTTAGTCTTGAGAGTTCGCTCCCGGACTGCCACGTGCGCCCGGCGCACGGGTTCTGGAAACGGGCGAAATTTCGGCCTGGTGGAGTATGGCTCGGCCGCGGGCCGGAGCGCGTCCCTAGCGCGGTTTGGCGGGCCGCATCAAATCGCTGTCCGTGATGGAATTGACGTCAATTTTCGAGTCCACGGCTTCGGCCAGCTGGGACATGTGCACGAGCATCGTGGCGCTTTGTGCGGAGGATTGCTCGAAGGCGAGGGAAAGCTCGTGAATCCACTTCTCGGCTTTTTCCTGATTGGCGATTTCCGAGAACTCCAGCGAATCCTGGAAGGCGCTGAGTGAGTCGCTGGCCGAGGTGATGGCATTCAGCACGGCGAGCTGATTGTGCAGGGTGCTCTTTGCGGCAGCGCGGACGATGCCCTCCCGCAAATTGCCGAGGGCCTTGAGGCAGGCGGCCTGCCGCACCTTCATGAGTTTTGTATTGCGCGGATTTGCGCTGGTAAAGGCAGCCAGATCAACGGACGATACGGTGGTGGTCCAGCGCTGCGAGTCGCTGGAGAGGCTGGAGAGATAGGATTTGAAATCCGACTGGCTCATCGGGTGCTGCTGCGACATAACGGGAAGCGGCAAAGCGATGAGTACGAGCAGGATCAAGAGGGATCGAGTCACGTTTCCTCCTTCGATACGGACGGCGGCGCTACTCCCGGGGCGGGGACGACGCAAATATTGTACTCGCGCCTCCAGTATTCTAGTGCGGCGGCGACCACCGGCGGGAACCGTGGAGGCCCGACCCCAATAGGGCGTCCGCCGCGGCGGATCGCGCCCCTGAGAGGGTCCGGACGCCCGGTCAGTTGCAAGTCGGCGGCTGACAGGATAAAAGCAACAGGGTCGATTGGCGGCGCCCGCGGGCTGCACGGCAGCGATTCCCCAACGGAAACCAAAGGAGCAGGAACATGGCGAAAAAAGCGCAGAAAAAAGCAGCAGGAGCGCCGGCGGGTGCGGAATGGAGGGCGCTGGCAGCGCACCACAAGAAGCTGTCGAAGCTGCATCTACGCAAACTGTTTGCGGACGATCCGAAACGCGGCCAGCGGCTGACGGCCGAGGCTGTGGGCCTGTTCCTCGATTACTCGAAAAACCGGGTGACGGACGAAACGATGAAGCTGCTGCTCGGGCTGGCGCGGAAGTCCGGGCTGCGCCAGCGGATTGACGCGATGTTCCGCGGGGAGAAGATCAACATCACCGAGAAGCGCGCCGTGCTGCACGTGGCGCTTCGCGCTCCGAAGGGTTCCTCCATCGTCGTGGATGGGAAGAACGTGGTGCCCGAAGTCCACGCCGTACTGGACAAAATGGCGGCATTCGCAGACCGGGTGCGGACCGGGGCGTGGAAGGGACACACCGGGAAGCGCATCCGGAACGTGGTGAACATCGGGATTGGCGGCTCGGACCTGGGGCCGGTGATGGCCTACGAGGCGATGCGGTACTACACGGATCGCGGAATGAACTTCCGGTTCGTGTCGAACGTGGACGGGACCGACTTCGCGGAAGCGGTGCAGGACCTGGACGCGG
>DATKNR010000053.1:0-21608 GCA_035541255.1 Patescibacteria group bacterium
CCCACCCAGTGCAGCCGCAGCAGCAACTCATAGGAATGGCTCAGCACCAGGCTCGGCACCACTTCCAGCGCCTCGATGTCGAAATCCGGCTGATAGAACCGGTTGAACATCACCAGCGCATTCGCGCCGGCCGCGTCCAGCCGCTTCGCCATGTTCGGAAACGCGGTGAAGAAGTGCGACAACTTCACCGCAAGCGGGATACCCACCGTGTGCCGCACCTCGCTCACCAGGTCAAAGTAGCGTTTTTCCACCTGCACTGCGCTTTCCTCTGTGTTCGTGGGCAGAGAGTAGAGGTTCAGTTCGATGGCGTTTGCTCCCGCGTCTTCCATCAACCGCGCATAGCGCGTCCATCCCCCGTTTGTCACTCCGTTCAAGCTCGCGATCACGGGAATGGAGACAGACTTCTTCGCTTCCTGGATCAGCTCCAGATAACTCTCCGGCCCCAGGTTGTAATCCGTCATGTCGGGAAAATAGCTCAGCGATTCCGGAAAGCTCTCCGATCCGCGGGAGAGGTCCGAATCCAGCGCCTGGCCCTCCAGTGAGAGTTGCTCCTCGAATAGCGACGGCAGCACCACCGCCGATACCCCCGCATCTTCCAGTTGCCGGATGCGGTCTACGGACTCGGAAAGCGGCGAGGCCGAGGCCACAATCGGGTTCGCCAATGTGAATCCCAGGTACGACGTTTTCAGGTCGGTCATTGCTCATCCCCTCCCTGCACGGCCACAGGATCTGCCTTCTTCTCATCCGTTTCTTCCGGCAACGGTTTCGACCCCGGCATCTGCGCGAAGTATTGATAGAGGTCCCACATCCGGTGCACGTCCTCTTCCGCCTTATGCAGCAACTCTTTGGCCCCTTGCGGGTCGAGCCGCGCGAGCATCGTGTAGCGCGTCTCCTGATAGGCGTACTGTTTCAGCGGTATCGTCGCCGGCCGCGAATCCAGCTGGAACGGGTTCTTTCCTTCCTCGCGCAGCGACGGGTTGTAGCGCACCAGCGGCCAGTAACCGCTCAGCACCGCGTTCTTCTGCTGCTCCATGCCGTGCACCAGGTCGTACCCATGTGCGATGCAATGGCTGTACGCCACGATGATCGACGGCCCGCGATACGCCTCCGCCTCCAGGAATGCCTTCACCGTGTGCGTGTCGTTCGATCCCATCGCCACGCGCGCCACGTACACGCTTCCGTGCGCGATCGCTTCCAGTGCCAGGTCCTTCTTCCCCACCGGTTTCCCGCCCGTCGCGAATTTCGCCACTGCCCCGCGCGGCGTGGCCTTCGACATCTGCCCGCCCGTATTCGAATACACCTCCGTATCCAGCACCAGCACGTTTACGTCCTGCCCGGAAGCCAGCACGTGGTCCAGCCCGCCGAAGCCGATGTCGTATGCCCAGCCGTCGCCGCCCACGATCCACACGCTCTTCCTCACCAGAGCCCCGGCCACCGCCGCAAGGTCCTTCGCTTCCCTCGAACTCATGCTCGCCAGTTTTTGTTCGAGTTGCGCCACGCGCGCGCGCTGTTCCGCGATTCCCGCTTCCGTCTTCTGGTCCGCCTCCAGCAGGCCCTTGGCCAGTTCCTCCCCGATGGAGGATGCCAGCCGCTTCACCAGTTCGCGCGCATAATCCGCCTGTTTGTCCAGTGCCACGCGCATTCCCAGCCCGAACTCCGCGTTGTCTTCGAACAGCGAGTTGGACCACGCCGGCCCCCGCCCCGCGCTGTTTTTCGTCCACGGGGTCGTCGGCAGATTCCCGCCGTAAATCGACGAGCATCCCGTCGCATTGGCCACAATCGCGCGGTCCCCGAACAGTTGCGTCAGCAGTTTGATGTACGGCGTCTCCCCGCATCCCGCGCACGCGCCCGAGAATTCAAACAGCGGTTCGAGCAACTGCACGTCTTTCACCAGGTGATGCGCCAGCTTCGTCCGGTCGAAGTCCGGAATGTTCAGGAAGAAATCCCAGTTCCGGCTCTCCGGCTCGCGCAGCGGCGCCTGCCGCACCATGTTGATGGCTTTGTGCTTCGCCTCACTCTTGCTCTTCGCCGGGCAGATTTCCACGCACAGGCTGCATCCCGTGCAATCTTCCGGCGCCACTTGCAGGGTGTAGCGCAGCGTTTCCAGCCCGCGCCAACGCGGTTTGGTAGATTTAAACGTCTCCGGCGCGCCCTTCAGCTCCGCCGAGTCGTACACCTTCGCGCGGATCACCGCGTGCGGGCACACCAGCACGCACTTGCCGCACTGGATGCACAGCTCCTCGTCCCACACTGGAATTTCCTGCGCGATGTTCCGCTTCTCCCACCGCGCCGTCCCGGTCGGATACGTTCCGTCCACGGGCAGCGCGCTCACCGGCAGCGAATCCCCACGGCCCGAAATCATTGCCCCCAGCACATCACGCACAAACGCCGGCGCCGCGTCCGGCACCACCGGCAGTACATCGAACGTCGCTGTCACCTGCGCCGGCACCTTCGCCTCGTGCAGGTTTGCCAGCGTCTGGTCCACGGCAGCCCAGTTCTTCTTCACCACCGACTCGCCGCGCTTCCCGTAGGTTTTCTCGATCGCCTTTTTGATCTCCGCAATGGCTTCTTCTCTCGGCAGCACTCCGCTGATGGCGAAGAAGCACGTCTGCAGGATCGTGTTCACCCGCGAGCCCATGCCGGTTTCCCGCGCCACTCGGTACGCGTCGATCACAAATAACCGCAGCCGTTTGTCCAGAATCTGGCTCTGCACCTTTTTCGGCAGATGGCCCCACACTTCCTCCGGCCCGAACGGCGCATTCAGCAGGAACACCGCGCCCGGCTCCGCCGTCTCCAGCACGTCGATCCGGTCAAGGAATTCGAACTGGTGGCAGCCCACGAAACTTGCCTCGTGGATCAGGTACGTGGACCGGATGGGCGACGGCCCGAACCGCAGGTGCGACACCGTCACCGAGCCCGCCTTCTTCGAGTCGTACACGAAATATCCCTGCACGTGATTCGGAGTTTCCGTCCCGATGATCTTCACCGAATTCTTCGTCGCGCCCACCGTTCCGTCCGAACCCAGCCCGTAGAACACTGCCCGCACTGTCCGCGGATTTTCCGTCGAGAATGCCGGGTCAAACGGCAAGCTGGTGTGCGTCACGTCGTCGTGAATTCCGATGGTGAAGTGATTCTGCGGCTGCGGCTTTGCCAGTTCCGCGAATACCGCGGCCGCCATGGCCGGCGTGAACTCCTTCGAGGAAAGCCCGTATCGCCCGCCGATCACGCGCGGCATTCTTGCGAACCGCGGCTTCGCTTCCGCCGCGGATTCGGCAAGCGCCGTCACCGCGTCCACATACAGCGGTTCGCCCACGGCGCCCGGCTCTTTTGTCCTGTCCAGCACGGCGATGGCCTTCACGCTCGCCGGCAGCGCGGCCACAAACGCGTCTCCCGCAAACGGCCGGTACAGCCGCACTTTCAGCACCCCCACCTTTTCTCCGCGGGAAACGAGCGCCGCCGCGGCCTCCTCCGTCGCTCCTGCTGCGGAACCCATGAGCACCACCACCCGCTCCGCGTCCGGCGCGCCAACATAATCGAACAGGTGATAAGCCCTGCCCGTCCGCGTGGCAAACCGGTCCATCACCTCCTGCACAATCGTCGGGCACGCCCGGTAATACGGATTGCATGCCTCGCGCGACTGGAAAAACACGTCCGGGTTCTGTGCCGTACCGCGCAGCACCGGATGGTCCGGTGATAGCGCCCGTTCCCTCTGCCGCCGCACCGCCCCTTCGTCCACCAGCGCGCGCAGGTCGTCGTCGCTCAGCGGAGTGATGCGGTTCACTTCGTGCGATGTCCGGAAGCCATCAAAAAAGTGCAGAAATGGCACCCGCGAATCCAGCGTCGCAGCCTGCGCGATCAGGGCGAAATCCGCCGCCTCCTGCACCGAGTTCGACGACAGCAGCGCGAATCCGGTCTGCCTCGTCGCCATCACGTCGCTGTGGTCTCCAAAAATCGACAGCGCATGCGTGGCCACAGACCGCGCCGCTACATGAATCACCGCCGGCGTCAGCTCTCCCGCGATCTTGTACATGTTCGGGATCATCAGCAGAAGGCCCTGCGATGCCGTAAATGTGGTCCCCAGAGCCCCGCTCTGTATCGCCCCATGCAACGCGCCTGCCGCTCCCCCTTCGCTCTGCATTTCAATTACCCGGGGCACGCTCCCCCAGATGTTCGGTTTGCCTTCCGCCATCCACTGGTCTGCCAGTTCGCCCATGGTGGAGGAGGGGGTAATCGGATAAATGGCGATCACTTCGTTCAGGCGATAGGCTACCCAGGAGGCGGCTTCGTTCCCGTCCACAACCAGACCATGCTGCGCCATACGTAATCTCCTCTCTGAAAAGCCTTTATGCGCCGTCACGCTGTCTTGCCTCTGTGACAAGCGTCACACGCTCCTGTGACCTCCCATCCATCCGGATACACATCGGTTTGCGCATACTTTCGTCTGGTGGGAAAGATGCAATCCACTCGCTGCCTGAGCGCCGCCGGAACGGTGCCCCGCCGTTGCGGGGCTGTGGATTGCCCAAGCTGTTCTCCGGACGGGGAGTTGGACTACAATTCCCCCAGATTGGGCCGGGAGGTGAACATGCGCCCAGACCGCGTGGAAGTGTCGTGGGAAAACGATAAGTCGAAGTGGCTCGTACGGATTGTGAGCGGCGACGAAGTCATCCGCCGCGTGTTTGACGCGCGCAAGGATGCGGACGATCAAACTCTCCGCGCCGCTGCACAGAAGACGGTGCAGGATGAGGGCTACGACTCCGATCCGGCCGTCATTAGCGTGAAGAAATAGCGTGCTCTCTGCGTGCCCCCCGCCCGGCGCTATTCGCCGGGGCCATGGCCGCCCAGCGCCGGCTCGTGCCGGAGCACGGAATACACCCAGGGAATGCCCACCAGCCCCGGCGCCACGTGCACGTCTACCGTATCGCCGGGTTGGAAGCGAAAATAGTCGTCTTCGCCCACCGGCAGCCGCTCTACGCGAGTGTCCGGCCGCCAGGAGCGAACGATCAGCCGGTGCGGCCGCACCAGTCCCGGCATGGTGAATTTCGAGACTACGTGCGTCATTGCCACCGCAGGAGTGGACCGGTCAAACTTTCCGTTCACAAAGAGCAGCGCGCTCAGAATCCACGGCAGTGGCAGTAGCCCGCGGAACACACGTCGCATCGCCTCCAGCGGCTCTCCCCGCCGTGCCCGCCGGTCCAGCAGGATGGCCAGCACCAGGCTCACCGCGGCCACCGTCCCCAGAAATACCAGCATCTGGTCCAGGTCGAGCGGCGGATACTCCTGCGCTGCCGGCAGGAACGCCATGGTCCCCAGCAGAAAAATCGCCGTCATGTACAGCAACCGCCGCCGGAAGACGAACGCCGCCAGCTGACCCGTCATCCCGCACAGGCCGCAGGGTTCCGCAGGCTCTTCCGCGCCGCAGTTCAGGCAGTAGTGCATCAATGGTGAGAGTCCTCAGGTTACCGCCGGCAGTTCCGAAACCAGTTCCGGCACTTCAATGCGCACGCTCGTCCCCTCGCCCAGCCGGCTCGTGATTTCGAAACGAAAATCCTCGCCATACAGAAGCTTCAGCCGCGCCTGCACATTGGACATCCCGATGCCCTCTTCGTGCACTCGCGCCAGCCGCGCCTCCGTCATACCCAGCCCGTTGTCCTCCACTTCGATCCGCAGCCGCCCGTCTTCCAGAGCCGTGCGGATGGTGATCACTCCCCCCTCCAGTTTTGGCGCCAGCCCGTGCCGGATCGCATTTTCCACGATCGGTTGAAGGAGCATGGAGGGCACGAAGGCGTCCAGCGAGTTCTCGTCGATCTGCTTTGTGATTTCCAGTTTGTCGCGGCCCGATCGCGCCACTTCGATATCCAGATAGTCGTCCACGAATTGCAGCTCCTCCCGCAGCGGCACAAAGTTCTCCTGCTGTCGTAATAGACGCCGGAGAATGTTGGATAGTTTGAGCACCACCTCGCGCGCCATGTCCGGGTCCGTGCGCACCAGCGCCGATACCGTATTCAGCGTGTTGAACAGGAAGTGCGGATTGATCTGGTTCGAGAGCGCCTCCATGCGCGCCCGCAGCAGCATCTGCTGGTGCTCCTCCAGGTTTGCTTCCACTCGGATCGTGTTCCAGATTTTGATTGGCGCGGCCACCGCGATCATCGACGCGAACACCTGCGCCGCCATCGCCCACTGCGCCTTCGTCGCGAAATGGAACAGCCATTTGCCTTGCAGTGCCGCGCCCAGCCCCAGTTGTCCCATCTCCAGCGCCACAATGCCCGCCAGAGGGAGCATCTCCCAGTGCCGTTCCCACTCGCGGCCGCGCATCCACCGCCACAAATACCTCGGCGCGCCCACCCAGGTGAACGGGCCCAGGTTCCACACCGCTTCGGTGTTCGGCATCGCCTGCCGGATCATTCCGCCCAATAGCCCGCCCAGTGCCGCTATCGGTGTCGAAAGCCATTCGTGCTCGAAGAATGCGGGAAGGCTCACGATCGACCCGCCCAGCACTCCCGGCACCCGCCCGCCCAGCAATCCCAGCAGGAACGAGCCTTCCAGGCTCAGGTCGGTAAATTGATAGCCCACAATCCGCAGCATCACGCCTGCCGCCAGCGGCGGCATGAAGAACAGCATCAGCCGGACTTTTTCGTCGGAATCGCGCTGCTCCGTGTACAGCAGTTTGCGGAACGTTGCCGACCGCGCCAGCAGCGCGGCCAGCGAGGCCGCCAGCCCCATTTTGAAGAACAGCGTCAGCAGCAGGTCTTGGATGCCCATTTACGAGCCATTGGCGCGGAGAGAAGCGAAGCCTGGGAGCGCATGCCCGTCCCCGCAGGTGCGCGCCTCGCCTAAATTAGCCCACCCAACCGGGAGTGTAAAGCCGCGCCCTGCTATAATTTGCGTTTTGCCGATGAGCCAGCCATCTATCCGATCGACCCTGCGTCGCCGCGCCGGCTCCAGCCCGCGCATCGTCGCGCGCGCCAAGCTGCCCTCGCGCTATGGCAAATTCACCATTCTCGGCGTCGAAGGTCGAGGTCCGCAGGAAAGCGCCGTCGTTCTGCTTAGCGGAAAGCCCTCAAAGCACCCCGCTCCTCTTGTTCGCGTCCATTCCCAATGCCTCACCGGCGATGTCCTTTGCTCCGAACGCTGCGATTGCCGCGCCCAACTCGAATTGTCGCTTCGCAAAATCGGCCGCGCGCGCGCCGGCGTGTTGCTCTATCTCCCGCAGGAAGGCAGGGGCATCGGCCTTATGAACAAATTGAAGGCCTACGAGTTGCAGGATATGGGTCGCGACACTGTAGAGGCCAACGAGGAACTCGGATTTTCCGCTGACGCACGGGATTACGCATTCACCGCGGCAGTCCTGCGAAAGCTCGGCATCCGTTCCGTTCGACTGCTCTCCAATAATCCCGAAAAGGTTCGCCAGCTCGAGGAAAACGGCATCCGCGTCGTCCAACGCGTTCCCTGCCAGCCCCGCGTCTCCCGTCGCACCCGCCCCTATCTCCAGACGAAAAAGAAAAAGCTCGGCCATCTGCTCGCCGGCGTTTAGTTCGTGCCTGGCGGCCCCACCGTACCGGCTGCGTCGATTTCCACGTCCACCGTTTTGCTGACTCGCAGAAACATCACGCTCGGATTCTTCATCCCCCACTGCACGTACGGCACGCTGAATTTCACCGTTGCGCTCCAGTGCCCGCCATCCAGTTTCACTGTCGCCGGCAGCGTCAGTTCGTGGTCCGCACCGTGAACGGTAAAGATCCCGTGCACCTGCACGGGGGATTCTCCGGCCGCCGCGAGTTTCCCCTCCACGCGGTCCGGCCGGAACGAAATGATCGGATACTTCCCGCTCTCCAGAATCTCCGCGTGCATTCGCTTGTCGCGCGACGCGTCGCCGCTCGCCCCGCTGGGCGTTTCCACCACGATTTCGCCGCCCGCGGCACCGGTGGCCGCGTTGTACACGATGCGCCCGTGCAACACCTGGAACGTCCCGTGCACCATGTGCATCGTCGCGCCCAGCGTGAAATTCACCTTCGTGTCCGCCGGATTCAGCTCGAACACCAGATCGGCCGGCGCGCTCTGCGGTACCACTGCAGATTGCGTATGCGTCACAAAGATCAGCGCGCACGCGGCGGCAGTCACGCACAGCGTGAATCCCCGCGCTCCCCGGTCCTGCTCCACTCTCACGCCGTCACCAGTCGCCAGCCCAGCCGCAACCCGTTCATCGCGTAATCCACCGGCGTCGCTGATCCCACGTGCACGGCCAGCATCCGCGCAAACAGCCGCGGCTCTTCCTCGAAAATTCTCATCACACGGCGGCGCAACTTCGGCCTTCCGTCCATCATCAGCATCAGCCGCGCCATAAACGCCGGACGCCTCGCAAGACGCCGGTGCGCGGCCTCGTACTGCTCCAGGTCTCCGGCGGCCATTGCATCGGCCAGCGCCAGCGCCTGCGAAAACGCCAGGAACAATCCCTGCCCTGTGATCGCGTCCACTCCACCCGACGCGTCTCCCACCAGCGCCACCCGCCCCCGCTGCACGCGTGGCAGCCGGAACGTCGCGCACGTCGCGCCCCGTTCATGGCTCATCGGCGCGGCGCCCGCCAGTCGTGCCGCCAGCGCCGGAAACCGCGGCAGCGCATCCGCGATCCGTAAATTCGCCTTCCGCGAAAGCAGCGCCACGCACACTTCCTCCGGCCTGATCGGCGTCACATAAAACTGGCACTCATCGGACCAGTGAACTTCCACCCGGTCCGTCCACGGTGTCGTCCTGTAATGCCGCCTGAAACCGTACCGAAGCTCTGTCGGCGACCCCGGGTGCAGCGCGCCCCATTCGCGCACTTTGGAATGGCCGCCGTCCGCCCCCACGATCCAGTTCGCGCGCACCGTCCCGCTCGCCAACTGCACTCCCTCGCGGCATATCGCCGTGATTCCCCTTTTCCACAACAGCTGCACTCCGCACGCTGCCGCCTGCTCGGTCAGCAGCGTGTGAAGCGCCGTGCGGCGCACACCCATGCCGGATCTCGCGGGGAACCCTGCATCGACGGTCTGGCTGGCGTTCAGAAACCGAATGCCCCGAAACTGCCGGCCGTAGCTCGCCGGGACCTCCACTCCCAGCCGGCCCAGCGCCTCCAGCGTCTCCGGCATCAATCCTTCGCCGCACGCTTTGTCCGCGCCCGGCGCCGATTGGTCCGCCAGCATCACGCGCAGGCCTCTCCGCCGCGCCGCAATCGCCGCCGCCAGTCCCGCCGGGCCTCCACCAATCACGAATACATCTGTTTGTTCGGCCATCAAACTCTGCTCGCTCTCCGCGATGAGTGAATGAGTTTGTTAGATGGGCTGGATTCCCTTGTCGTTGCCGATCTCTCCCGCCGGCTCCCTAGATTTTGATGCCTCGCCGCACCAGGTGTAGCGCTTCGCTCCAGAATCCCCCGGACGAATGCACGAACTCCACCGTGTCCCGCACGCCGGTCACGAACTCGTCGACTTGCGCGTCGGACACCGTCAGCGGCGGCGCCGCCTTCAACACCATGAAGTTGTTCCCGCAGATCTGCGTCAGAATCCCCCGGTCGCGGAACATCCGCATCACCACGCACTGCCCAAACATCGCCGGATGGATCTTCCGGAACGCTTCAAACGACACCCGCATGCCCAGCCCGCGCGGTGCCGCGAATTCGATCCCGCAGAACAGTCCGGCTCCGCGCACTTCCTTCACCATCTCGAACCTCGAAAGCGCCTCGCTCAGCCTCCGCCGCAATTCAATCCCGGTCGCCTTCGCCCTCTGCCCCAGGCATTCGCTCTCCAGCACGTCCAGCGTCGCCAGTCCCGCGCGCATCGCCAGTCCGTTCTCGCTGTACGTGGATGTGTGTATAAAAGCGCGCTCAATCGAGGAATACACCGCCTCGTAAATCTCATCCGTCATCAGGACAGCGCCGGAAGGAACCAGTCCTCCGCTCAGCGCTTTCGCCAGGATCACCATATCCGGCCGCGCGCCATACTCGTGCGCCGCCAGGAACGGTCCGGTCCGGAACATCCCGGTCTGCACCTCGTCCAGCACGAACACCGTTCCGTATCGCTTGCACACACTTTCGGCGGACGCCAGATATTCCTTCGGTGGCAGCAGGATGCCGGACTCTCCCTGGATCGACTCCGTGACGAACCCGGCGAATCGCCCCGTGGCCAGTTTCCGTTCCAGCGCTTCCAGGTCCCCGAATGGCACGTGTTCGGCGCCCTCAATCATCGGCCCGAAGCCCGCTCGCCAGAATGGATCGCTCATCAGCGATAGCGCGCCGCACGTCAGTCCGTGAAATCCCCCGGCGCAGTACAACAAACCCGTGCGTCCCGTCGCCGCCCGGCAAAATTTGATGGCCGTTTCTACGCCTTCGCTCCCCGAACTCCCGAAATAGGCTTTGTTCAGCCCTCCTCCGGCCAGCCGGCACAGCCGCCGCGCCAGTTCTCCCGCCAGTTCCGGCACATCCGTCTGCAGCATCGCCGGACCGCAGCGATCCAGTTCGTCTTTCAGTGCCTGCACGATTGCCGGATGGTTATGTCCTGTGTTGTGGACGCAGTAGCCGGAAAGAAAATCGAGGATGCGCCTGCCATCGTCCGTGAACAGCTCTGTACCCAGGCAGCGTTCGTACCTGACATTCATGCCCAGCAAATTGAGCAAGTCTTCCCAGCGCGGGTTGACATGCTCCGAATAGGAGGAAAGCGACTGCGTGGGGGCGGCAGTTGCGCTCATATTGTTTCTTCAGCAGATGCGCGCAGTATCTCGAAGGATGCACACGAGGCATCCAAGTGCGCAACTTTGCCTTCAAAGTCGCCGAGGGGCTGTTCAAGACAAGGAGGTGTTCACCGGCGGTCGCGGCGTGAGGCCCAACGATCGGGAATGGAGCGGTCTTATCCCCCGCCCACAAACTGCACAATTTCGTACCGGTCGCCCTCCGCTACTGCCGTCGCACCCCACTGTGCCCGCGGCAGCACTTCCAGATTCCTCTCGATGGCCACTCGCGCCGCGTTCAATCCCAGATGCGCCAGCATCCCTGCGACGTTCATCCCCTCCGGGATCTCACACTGTTCGCCATTCAACTGAATCTGCATTTCGCTCTTCCGCCCGCTACCCTTCTGGCCCCGCGAGCACGGTCACAAATTCGCAAAGGCAGGAGAACAGCAAATCCCGCGCACGCCGGAACGCCTCCAACTTCTCCTCCGGCGATCCTTCCACCGCCGCCGGGTCCGGAATGCTGTAATGCACCCGCACCGCGCGCCCGGGAATTACCGGGCACGCCTCCTTCGCCTGGTCGCACACCGTAATCACCGCGCCGAATTCCTGGCCCCGGAATTCCTCGACGGACTTCGACCGCAGCCCCGTTGTGTCTACTTCTGCCTCGCGCAGCGCTTCAATTGCCAGCGGATTCACCTCCGACGCATGAATCCCCGCGCTCACCACCTGGATGGAGCCTCCCGAGATGTGCCGCAGGATCGCCTCTCCCATCTGGCTGCGCGCGGAATTCGCCGTGCACAGGATCAGAACGCGCGGTGCTGATGCGGTGGTCGTCATCGTCGCGCCTGATTCTACCGAATCGTCCCGCCCCCTCGCATCCTGCGCGGCATGCGGCGCCGGGCAAAGTCTGCCTGCCGGCAGGCAGGCCCTGCGGTTCTCTCGTCCTCACTCGGCCGGATACCACACACGCTTTCCGCGCACGCGCGCCCACGGTGTAATCCTGTGCGGCCGCGTGGACGTCAGGCTGCTCAACTCCTCCACTCCCATCCGTCTCGCCAGCAGCGCATCTCCAATCAGCGACCGGTGGCACCTCCACGGCACCGCCTCCGCGCACATGATCGCCGTCTGCCGTTTCTTCGCCAGTTCGATCAGCCTCTCCAGATTTTCCTCAAATTCTTCGGTCTGCATGTAGTCCGCGAATCCCCGAAAGCTCGCGTTGCGCCACGCTCCGTTCGGCGAATCCTTCTTCGCATGCCGCAGCCCGCCTAGGCCCTTCAGGTGCCGGTAGCCGATGCGCGCTCCCCGCATCGCCTCTCGCAGCTCCTCCTGATTGAATTGAGGGTTGTGCCGCGATCGAGGAACCGTTCGCACATCCACCAGCAATCGGACTCCATGCGCCCCGAGCAGCGCCAGAAACTCCTCGATCGTCCGCGTCGAATGCCCCACGGTAAACACCACCGTGCGCGAACCCGCGCGTTTCCCTGCATGCTTCTCGCTGCGTTTGCTGGCGACGGGGCGTTTCACCCGTTCAGTCTAGGCGCCTCGCATCAAGCCCTGCAACTGCGCCCCTTTGTCTCTACCCGGCTGCTGCCCTCTCGCGTAGAATCAATCGAGGCCGGCCGGAATGCACATCACCGAGCTTTACATTTACCCTCTAAAATCCGCCCGCGGAATACCCCTCCGCGAGATGCCGCTCGACAATCACGGGCCTGCGCACGACCGCCGCTGGATGCTCGTCGACGGCCGCGGCGTCATGCTCTCGCAGCGCAATCTGCCGCGTATGGCCCTCATCGCCGTCGAAAACGCCGCGGGCTCTCTCGCCTGCTCCGCTCCCGGCATGCCGCCGCTGTCCGTGCACATTCCCGCGCCTGGCAGCACTCCTCGACTCACCGCAAATCTCTTCGAAAACGACGTGGACGTTCAGCTCGCCGCCGATTCCGCCCACACCTGGTTTTCGCAGTTCCTCGGCGCTTCCTGCCGCCTCGTCTATCAGCCCGACGACGCCTTTCGTCAGGTCAATCGCATCTACGCCGCGAAAGGTGTCGGCGTCAGCCTCGCCGATGGCTTTCCGCTCCTGCTCATCAATCAGGCCTCGCTCGACGATTTGAACCGCCGTCTCGCCGAGCCCGTCGACATGCGCCGTTTCCGTCCCAATCTCGTGGTCAACGGTGACAAGCCGTTTGAAGAAGACACCTGGCGCACCATTCGCGCCGGCGATCTCGAGCTTTCGCTGGTCAAGCCCTGCGCCCGTTGCCCCATTCCTTCCGTCAATCCGGATTCCGGCGAGCGCGGCAATGAGCCCTCCCGCACCCTCGCCACCTTCCGCCGCCGCAATAGCGATGTATTTTTCGGCTGGAACGTTCTCGCCCCATCTTCCGGCACACTCCGCGTCGGCGATCCCGTCACCGTCCTCGC
The DNA here is from genome assembly GCA_035541255.1 of Patescibacteria group bacterium. Lineage (GTDB taxonomy): Bacteria > Acidobacteriota > Terriglobia > Acidiferrales > UBA7541 > JOPF136. The sequence goes on from DATKNR010000053.1 coordinate 13,114, forward strand.
GTAGATCTCCCCCTGCGGGAGTCTTGGTCCGTCCTCATCTCCCGATTTCTCCGGTTTTCAATTTTCAAGTTTCGATTTCGTTCGTCAGGGTTTCACCGGTGCCAGCTTCGCCCGCGGCGGCTCCGTTATCGCCTTCCGGATCGCTGCCAGTGGCGCATCGTCGCGGAACGTCACTGTGCCGTTGTCCGGCACGACTCCCAATTCCTTCCACATTTGCGCCAGGTCCACCGGAGCCGGCGCCGCTTTCATCTTTTCGTAGAGTTTCATCAATACGTCCGTTCCCGTGGCTTTGTCCCCGATCTCCAGCGCGTGTTCGATGGTCCAATCTTTCTCCATGGAGCCCCTCGCAGCCACGATCCCCCGTAGCGCGTCCTGCAATCCCAGTTGATTCTTTGTCGCCCGCCGTATCCCGATGTCGGCCATCAGACAGAAGAGCGCTCCGCCCCAATACGTCCGGCCCCAGGTATGGGTATGGTCCAATCCCTCATCGCCCGCTTGCGGTTCGCCCTTCGGCAGTCCGTCCACCAGTTGCTGCCATACCGAATTCATGGGGAGCTGGCCATCCTGCACCCGCGCGATTGGCTCCACGTACGTCGCGATTCCCTCTTCGATCCAGTGGTGCTCCCGCGCCATCCCCGGAAATGTCATGTGCACCAGTTCGTGCGTCATCATCCAGTCGTTTTCCAGGTCCGCTTCCGTGGTGTGCTCTCCTACGCCGATTCGCGTCGTCAACACTCCCGAATCCGGCAGGAACGTGAATCCATGGAACACTCCGTCGCGTCCCTCCCCCGGCCGCACGTCCACTTCGGCCCGCGTCACCGGAAATCCGCCGTAGTACATGCTCACGGCCCGCGCCGCGCGCGTTACCCAGGCGAACACTCGCGCCGGAGGAAGGTCCAGATGCCCGGCCATCAGATTTACCGTGATGGCTGCGCCGCCGATGTCCAATTGTCTGGACTCCACCACCACATCCGCCCCGGCTGCGCTGCTCGCGCTCGCCGGCCGTTCCGTAATCGGCAGACAGAACAGCGCGCCCGCCGCAATGGCCGCCAGAATTCCCGCTGCCGGCATCCATCGCGGTTTGGTTCCGCTCCTGCCGTCGGGATTCGTCTTGGAATGGGGACTCACTGCCATCCATGGATGCGAACTGCGTCCGCCGGGTTTCACCTGCGGCCCCGGCGTTTCCCTGTTTCGCAGGCCGGCCTATGGGTTCCGTTTCCGTTTCGCCGGCGCAGCACCCAGGCTCTGCAGTTTCTCCTGCGCCAGCGCCTTGTAGGGCGTGTCCAGCGACGCGGCCTGCTCCAGCGCCGTTTTTGCTTCTGCCTCGCGTTTCAGGTTCAGCAGCGCGAAGCCCAGCCGGTACTGGTTCCGCGCGTAGAGAAAGGGCTGGCTTTTCAGCAGCGGCCCCGCTTTTTCGAATGCTTCGAGAGCCGTGGTCTCCTGTTTTCCCTGGATCGCCACCTGCCCGATTGAGGTCCATGCCACTCCCTGCTGCACCGCGATGCGCTGCGCCCACTGCTCGTCGCTGGCGCCCGCGGGCTTCTGCTCCTTCGAGATCGCGTCGAGCGCTTTCCGCGCGTATCCGTCCGCTGCCTTCAGGTTCACCCCGCGATCGCTCCCGTCGTCCGCCAGCAGCAGCAGCATTCCGACGTTCTCCGGATCTTTCTCCAGCACCTGCTGCGCAAACGCCGTCATTTTTGTGTAGTCCCGCATCCGCCGGTAACTGTCCGCCACCAGCGTCTGCGCCTGCTCCGCGTACGGCGAATCCGCGAATGCGATCGAGTAGCTCTCCAGCAGTTCGGACTGCCGTTTCACGTCCGTAATTCCCCGCGCCGCGTTGAACAGCGTCCCCGACACGTAGTTCATCGTCGCCGCCGTTCCCGCCAGCGCTTCCTTCTTCTGCGCATCCCACCCCGCTGCGTCTTCTCCCGCCGGCGCCGGCTTCGCCTTGTACCTCGACACCATTCCCGCCATCGCCAGCCCGTAACGGAATTCGTGTTCCACGTCCCCTTTCTCCTGCGCCGCCTGGAACGCCGCGTACACCGTGTTGTAGCAGTCCGGGTCCGCGGCCAGTGCCTGGTCCGCCGCTTCGAAGGCTTTCTCGTACTGCTTTTCCGCCGTGTAAATCGCTACGTACTGTTCGTATGCCGCCACGGCCATCGGGCCCTTTCCGAAATCCTTTATGAATTTGTCCAGCAGGCCCAGTTTTTCCTCATTCGTCTTCGCTGCGCTGATGGCCGTCAGCGCGTGGTCTTCCGGCGAGCCTGCGGGGACGTGAACCGCGGAGCCAATCTGGCACCGCGCCGCGGGCGGCACGCACACCACCGCGCACATGCTCGCCACAATCGCCACGAAAATTCGACGCATGACTCACCTCCCGCCTGGGGCCGCTCGTCCGTGCCGTTCGCGGGCAGAGAGTATCAGAAATCAGTTCGCGCGAGCACTCTTCATGCCGCGTTACCGCCCCGGCGGATACTTTCGGTGCCACTCCGTATGCCGCTGATAAAATTCCGCAGCCGCGACTACCGTGTGATCGCCCAGTGGCGGCCCGACGAACTGGAGTCCCACCGGCAACCCGTTCGCGTCGAATCCGCACGGCACGCTCATCGCCGGCAGTCCGCACAAATTGCCGATCGCTCCCAGCGGGTCTGCTCCCGCAATGTCCGTCTCCAGATTCGCCTCCAGCTTCGGCGCCGTCGTATTTTTCGAAGCCCCGGCGAGCACGTCGAATCCGCGCATCATCTCCGCCATTTTCACCTGCAGCTCCGCTCTCACCCGCTGGGCTCTCAGGAAATCCGTGCTGGAAATCTGCTGGCTCACGAATCCCCCGATTTTCCCCAGAGGGTCGGTCAGCTCCAGACAGCGTCCCGAAGAAATCAATTCGTCGAATGCGGAGGCGCCCTCCGCGGAAACGATCACTCCCGCGGCCGCCTCCCATGGCCCTTCCGGCAATTTCGCATCCTTCACCGTAGCCCCGGCGGATTCCAGCGCCTTGCGTGCCCCGTTTGCCGCTGCGAGCACTCCCGGCTGCGCGTCTTTCATCTGTTCCGTGATCCACCCGATGCGCGGTTTCCGCTCCGCTGCTGTGCTTCCGCGGTATGCAAAATCAGCCTGCTCTCGCGGCAATGAGCTCGCGTCCTTCGGATCGTGTCCCGCGATCACAGCCAGCACTGTCGCGCAATCCCCCGCGCTTCTCGCCATCGGCCCAATCTTGTCCAGCGACGAGCACAGCACCATCCCTCCGTGCCGGCTCACTCTCCCGTACGTCGGCCTCAGCCCGCTGATCCCGCAGATCGCTGATGGCCAGATGATCGATCCCCACGTTTCCGTCCCGATCGCAAACGCCGCCAGCGCTCCAGCCACAATCGCTCCCGATCCGCTCGACGATCCGCACGTCCAGTGCGCTTCATTCCACGGATTCTTCGCCGCCCCTGTCACCGAAGCCGACGCGTAGCGGTATCCCATCCCTCCCGCCAGCTCAATCATCGCCGCTTTCCCCAGCATCACCGCGCCCGCTTCGCGCAGCCGCGCCACAACCGTCGCGTCGTAATCGAACTGCTGCGTGGCATACGGCCGCGCTCCCCACGTCGTCGGCATCCCCCGCACCGACAGCGAATCGTTCGCCGCATACGGAATCCCATGCAGCGGCCCGCGGTATCGTCCTGCCCGGATTTCCTGCTGCGCCGCGCGGGCCTGCTCCAGCGCCAGTTCCGGCGTCAGCAGCGCGTAGGCATTCCACTTCGGCCCCAGCCGCTTCGCTCGTTCCAGGTAGCTTTTCGTAAGGTCCACGGGCGACATGGCTCCCGCGCGAAGCCGATCGCCCAGTTCCCTCACCGTCAGGAACAGCGTTTCCTCGACGTAAATGCTCACGTTCCTGGCCTCTTCGGGCGCTCCGCCGCGGCCCGCGGCGCCGGCGCACGGCGTGCTCGCTCTTCGGCTCTCGTCAGCTGAAGCACCGTCGCCGGCTCGTTGCTGTTCCCGAGCGGAAACTTCCGCAGCGATTCCAGCCGGGCCTGCGCCTCGCGCGCCAGCCTCCGGACGTCCGCCTTCTGCGCCTCCTCAAGCTTTGTGCCATAACGCCGCAAGATCTCCGCCGTTTTCGCATCCGCCTCCGCCAGCGACTCGGCCGAAAGCTTCGGCTTATCTGCGGAAGACACCTGGCTGACCGGCGTGAGGGCCGTAGCGTGTGCCGCAGCGGCTCCCAGGACTGCTCCCGGGCCGGCGGCGATAACAGCCGCGGCGACGGTGGCGCGCGTCGTGAACTCGCGCCGGGAGAGCCCTGCGCTTTTGGCGGGCGCCGGCGGTTTGCTGCGCATAGCTCGTTTCACGGTCTGCCTCCCTTGCGGCAGAGCGCCGCACGAAGAGTTCTGGGCGGGGTGCTGCGATGGTAGCACGACCCCATGGCAGAGGCCGGAAATCGGTTCCGCAACAGCAAGTCGCGCTCTCCCAACGCGGTAAGGATGCGTCGTCCAAATCCCGCAATCCGGCAGCGGCCTGCTCTGGCGGTAATTTCCGGTAGTGTCCTAACTCGGGAGAACCGTCAGGGTGCGCCTGAAGCCGCGCCTTGGCGTGCCGCTGCTCCTACTGGGGAGATTGGGACACTTCCCGGTTTCGGTGGGCGCCAGCGCAGGCAGGGTGTATAGTTCCTTTCCTGGATCTCCGAATCCGGAATCTAAGTTCGCAGCACTCTGGCCGGATGCGGAGTCAATTCTTCGGGGAGAATCCCGCCTTGAGTCTGCCCGGCACCATGGACGCATTGTTCCCCGCTAAATCCACCACCACCCGCCCGTCTACTTGGGTGCGCGGCCCGTTGTGGGATCTGGTATGGATGCTCAACGCGCTTTGGTTGGTTCCGCTCGCTCTCTGGCTGACCCTGGGTTATTCCGATCCTGAGTCGAGTCCTCTCGACCAGTTGTATTTCGGTCTGACTGTTTTGTTCTGGATCGGGCACCGGTTGTGCAGCACCTGGCTTGCCTATTGCACAGAGGCGTACCGGCCCGTGCTTCGCAGCCAGCCCGTGCGTTTTATCCTGTTCCCGCTGCTCGTCACGGTTGCATGCTTTGCGATTCTCTTGCCTGCTGACGCCGCACTTCCGTGGACCCGTGAGCAGCGCATTGTGGTGCTGGCCATACTCGACTATGCGTGTGTAACGTACCATTTTGCCTCGCAGCATTTCGGTGCCCTCTCTCTCTACCGTGTGCGGGCGGAACGCGCGGCCTGCCGCACCACGCGGCATCTGGACCGCATATTCGCTCTGGCGGTAGGAGGAGCCCTTGTGCTTCTCTCCGACATCCTCGCCGGAGCCGCCGCCTACCAGGATCTGTGGGCCGGCTGGGGGCATCTTACGGACTGGTTTGCATCCAATCAGGAAGTAATCCGTCGCGGCGCAATCGTGCTGCTGGTCGTCTTGACCGTCGCGATGCTCGCCAGAGAGGTGCTTTCGCCAAAGCGTTCGCTCCCGCGCCTGCTCTATATCTTGGGTCTCTCCGCCATGGTCACCGTCTCTCTTCAGCCTCGCTCCCTGTTCCTCTTTCTTGTGATCTGGACTTCACAGCACTGGATCCTGGCCGTGGGACTTGCTTCGCAAACTCCCGTCGGAGAGCCGGCTCCCGCAAAGGGCCTTGTCCGGCGAGCCTTTCACGCCCTGAATGCTCGCCCCTGGGCCATTTTGCTCCTTCTCGTGCTGGCTTCGGGATTGCTTCTGCCCTTCTTTGAAGTGGAAGCGAGTTGGCAAACCGGCGTCTACTATGGAGACCGCATTTTCGGCGCTTTCGCGGAGGGTTTGCGTACTTCTTCCTGGGTTCCCGCGTTAGTAGCCTTGGGTTTCGCAACGGGCTTCGTGCACTACCTTCTCGACCGCGGTGTCTATCGAATGTCGGATCCACGCGTCCGCGCTGCGGCAAGCGGCCTGCTCGACTGCGGCAAGAGATGAGTGCTCGCCCGGCCACTCGAACTGTGCGAAACCGGCTCCGGCACGCTCCGTCCCGTATCCAGATCCGCCCTTCCCTTCTTCTAGGCAGGCTTCGTCCCTGACGGGACGGGGTTCTGCGGATCGCTCCGAACGCCGTCGCCTATGCTTCCCGCATGCGCTTTTATCTGGCGGGGCTACCCGGGTGGTAGCAGGCGCGCTCCTCTCCTGTGCCGTTCGCTCTTATTCGCCTATGCGGGGAATGATCGCCGGCACCCGGCGCCTGTACTCCTCGTACTCCCCACCGAACCGCGCCACCAATTCGCGTTCCTCCGCGCGCACCATCAGTCCCACCACGAGTGCCCAAATCGCCGCCACTCCCCACATCGCCGGCCGCGCCGCGATCAAGCACGCCCCCAGCGTCGAAATTAGCATCGCCGCATATCGCGGATGCCGCACTCGCGCGTACATTCCATCTCGCTTCATTGCTCTTCCATTCTCCAGCTCCACCTGCCCCACCATCCTCCGTACGCCCAGTTGTCTCTCCACCTGCAGAATCACCCACGCGTCAAACGCGATCAGCGCCACTCCAGCCAGTTTGCCAATCGCGGACGCCGCCGCCGCGTCCAGCAGCCTCCCGGCGTAGAACCACGCCAGCACCGTCGCGCTACCCCAGCCCGCCACGATTGCCGTCGTGTATCCCGCCCGCGCGTGCCTCCGCCAGTAGCCCACTCCCGTGTGCATCACCAGCCAGTAGACAGGCACCGGCAGGTTCGCCCACAGCACCGCTCCCGCAATGCACTCCATTACCGCCGTCATCTCGCCGCGGTCCCCTCCTGCACCGCCGGGCAAACATTCTGGCCCATCCAACGTCTCACTACCATGGCGGTTACACGTTGACGCCCCCGCCATTTCAGGAGACGATTTTTCTGTACGCGCAGCGATCCTCCGGCATGACCCGGAATCCGCGCTTGGCCCAGATGCTCATTTCCCTGCGAGGTTAGGAATGCTCGACTCATCTTCCCCCGGGAGGCCCGAGTCTCGGCGCCTCCCAGCCCGGTTTTCTCTCACCGCTCTGGCCGTCCTGCTCGCCGTTCTTTTCTTCGCCGGTCCAGGCCTCGCGGACCGCCCCTTTGCCCCTCCCCGCGATTTCGACCTCCAGCATTCCACCATCCGCATGTCGTTTGACGCCGATCACCGCAAAATCTTTGGTGACGTCACCCATCGCGTTTCCATGCTCCGCGATGGCGCTGACCGCGTGACGCTCGACAGCGTCGGCCTTCACATGGACGCCGTCACCCTGGATGGCGCTCCCGCTCACTTCGAAACCACTCCCGCCGAACTTGAAATCCTGCTCGCGGCTCCCGCGCGCCGCGGCGACGTCCATTCCATCGAAATCCGCTACAACGGCTCGCCCCGTCAGGGAATGTTTTTTATTCTTCCCGACAAGAGTTATCCGGATCGCCCGCGCCAGATCTGGACCCAGGGCGAAGCGGAGGACACCCGCTTCTATCTCCCCACCTACGACTATCCCAACGACCGCCTCACCACCGATACCTATCTCACCGTGCCGGCAAGTTGGCAGACCGTATCCAACGGCCACCTCGAAGGCAAATCTCCGGCCGCCGATGGCCAGGTCACGTGGCACTGGGTCCAGGATTCGCCTCTCTCCACCTATCTCATCACCATCGTCGCCGGCGAGTTTGACCACACCAGTTCTGCCTGGCGCGGTGTCCCGCTCACCTTCTACGCCCCGCGCGGCCGCGGCGACCGCATTCCTCCCACGTTCGATCACACACCCGCCATGCTGGATTTCTTCAGCTCCACCTTTGGCGTTCCCTATCCCTGGCCCAAATACGCCCAGGTGACCGTGGACGAATTCACCGAAGACGGAATGGAAAATACCAGCGCCACCACGTTTGCCACTCGCGCGCTGCTCAACCCCGTCACCCTCTCCGAGCATCCCCTTCGCGAGGACGATCTCGTCTCCCACGAACTCGCTCACCAGTGGTTCGGCGACCTCGTCACCTGCAAAGATTGGACCAACCTCTGGCTCAACGAAGGATTTGCCACCGTCGCCGAGTATCTCTGGGAAGAGCACGAGTACGGCCGCGACGAGGCGGACTTCACCCGCTGGGACGAGGCCCGCAACTGGCTTGCCGACCCCCGCGTCTACGCCGTCCCCATCGTCAACTCGAAATTCACCGACTCGATGGAATTCGCTCCCAACATTTATGGCAAGGCCGGTCTCATCCTCTATTCTCTCCGCCAAATCCTGGGCCCCGAACAGTTCAACGCCGGCCTCAAGCACTACCTCGATAAATTCCGCGGCCGCAACGTCACCACAGCCGACCTCGTCACCGCTCTCGACGAATCCACCGCCCACAACGTCGACCAGTTTTTCCAGCAGTGGATCTATGGCGCAGGCGCTCCCAGCCTCGAAATCCGGTACGCCTACAACGACGCCGCTCACCAGGTGCGCCTCGACGTGAAACAGGTGCAGAAAATCGAGCCGCCCGTCGGCCTGTTCACCATCCCCACCGAAGTTGAAATCACCACCGCTTCCGGCTCGAAGCGCTACCCCATC
>DATKNR010000054.1:0-25112 GCA_035541255.1 Patescibacteria group bacterium
CGGAGAGCGGCCAGCGTGTCGTTGGCCTGCTCGCGGAGGAATGAGGGTTCGAGCATGAGGGTGCCGGCAAAAAGAAAAGCGATCCAGAGGAGGCCGGGGCCGAAGCGACGGGATTCCGCGGAGGTGGGATCGAAGCTGAAACTGAACATGAAGACGACCACGAGGGTGAAAACCGCCGTGGTGACGAGCAATTCGCGTGTGCGCAGCTCCGTGCGGACTTCCTTTGCGAAGATGGCCCAGGCACCGGGGAAAAGACGGGAAGAAGACGAAGTGGAGGAAGGAAAGGAGGTAGAGGATGAGGAGGGCAGGCGCTCATCGCGGACGGATTCGAGCGGAGTAGCCATCACGAGGCGGCTCCGGACGGGGCAGCCGGAGGGAGAACAGGCTGAATGCCGCTTCTACTATCGTCGCGAACGACGCGGCCGGAGTCGAGCGAAAGGGTGCGAGTAGCCAGGGAGAGCACTTCCCCTCCCTGATGCGTGCTCATCACAATGGTGCAACCCGAGGAATGAAGACGGCGGAGTTCGCCTGCGAGCCAGTCGCATCCTTCGGCGTCGAGGCCCGTGGTCGGCTCGTCAAGCAGGAGGAGCGCGGGGCCATGAAGAAGAGCCCGGGCAAGGGTGAGCCGCTGGCGCATGCCGCGAGAAAAAGTGCGGACGAGATCGGCGCGGCGGGCAGCGAGGCCAGAAGCTTCCAGGCGCGCGGAGATGACGGCCGGGGCGCAGGGGATTTCGTAAAGACGCGCGAAGAGCTGGAGATTCTCTTCGGCGGTCAGATCTTCGTAGAGCATGGTGGCATGGGCCACGACGCCCAACCGCCAGCGTGCGTCGTGCGCGGAGTGCCGCCCCCCGGCGCTGTGAAACTGAATGTTGCCGGAGGAAGGCCGGGCGAGGATCGCCGTGAGGCGAAGGAGCGTGCTCTTGCCCGAGCCATTGGGGCCGAGCAGGGCGACGAATTCGCCAGGATGGATTTCGAGCGTGGTGGGACGCAGGGCGCGGACGGGACCGTAGCGCTTCTCGACGGCGGAGTAGGAAATGCCGAGGCCTGCCACGGCAGGCAATCCCGCCGGGGAGGACATGCGGGATGCGAGTGGTGGTGGGTTGGTGGCCGTCATGTGTTTTACGAACGGCGCGCAGCGAAGGGCCGCTGCGTCACCTAACCGCGCACCAGGTCGCGGAGAAAGGCTTCGATGCGGCTCCGTTCGCGCGCGTACTCGTCGTCTGAAATCGTGCCGGCCTGGCGGCGGAGTTCGAGGCGGAAGAGCGTGTCTTTGAGCGTCTCGAGGTTCATCTTCGCGCCCTGGTCGGCAGCCTGCAGCACGGAGGCTGCGGAATCGTGGGAAGGAGAACGCGGGTTGATCCCCGGGTCAGGCTCCGGGGTAGCTTGCGGAGCAGTTTCGCGGGTAACCGAGGCGGTGCTTTGGGTTTTCGAATTTTTTCGGGTGGATACGCCACTCCCAGGTGTCACAGGCATCGCCGCGACGGTCGCGATGGCGGGCGCTGCCGCGGGATTCCTCATCAGGAAGAAAAATCCGGCGAGGAAAAACAGAGCCATGCCGCCGAGAATAATCCACTGAAAACTGGAGAGCCGGGGAGACAGCACCTGCACGTTGGCGCCGGCAGGAGCCGCGGCGCCACCACCAGCGGGCTGACCACCACCGGAGGGAGACTGGTCGGCGAGACGCGCAGCGCCGGAGAGACTGACCGCGATGGGAGCGCCGGCGGCGACATTGTCGCGCGTGAGCAGCGTGTAGCCCTGCTCGGTGCCCGCAGGAGAGAAACCGTCGCTGGAAATCTGCACGCCTTCGGGCGCGGCGATCATCACGCGCGCAACGGGCTGGACGGAGACGGGACGGACGGAAGCGCGGTCGCCGTCGTAGGGGAGATCGTAGGTGACGCGGATATTGGTCTCGCCCGGCTTGAGGGCGTAGTCGACGGCGTAGTGGTTCTTGGAGATGTCGATGGTGCCCTGCTGGGTGGGAAGGCCGCCGGGAGCGGTGGTGTTCACCTGACCGAGCTGCGCACCGTCGGGGATGGCGAATTCGAACGTGCCTTTGACATTGGCGTAGGTGGTGGGGGGATTCGAAGTGTTGGAGACGACAAATTCCTCGCCGACGAGAAGGCGCGGTCCGTTGGGCTGGAAAATGATGGTTCGTGTGGTGAGGTGAATGGCGCTGGCGGGAGCGGAAGCTTCGTAGACAGTGACGTCGACGGAACTGGAGGCCGGAGTGGCGGCCTGATGATAGTTGACCTTCTCGTAGGGAACACGGATGAGTAGCGGCCCCTGGCCGATTTCAGGCGCGTCGATCTGGAAATGGCCCTGCGCGTCCGTGTTGACGGCAGTGATTTCCTGCATGCCGGCCATGGGGGAAAGAAGAACGACGGACTGGTGAGGAACAGGTTTGCCGGTGGTGCCGTTGTGCACGGTGCCAGTGAGTGTGCCGGCGGAGGCCGGGAGCGCGAAGGCGAGAGCGGCGAGGATAAGCACGGCCGAGCGGAAAAAGAGAAAAATACGACCGGCTTCAGGGGCTGAAGCCCCGTTGATCGGACAGGCGTCCACGGCGGGGCTGAAGCCCCGCCCTTCCGCGCGGCGCAACAAAGACAAAGCAGGTCCCTCACCCCACACGAATCGGGGGGATTCGGGATGACAGTAACAGGAGCACATCAGCGGCCACCCTCCGGACCAGGCTGGGCCTCGCGGGCATCGGCCGCGGCAGCAATGGTTCGCGCGCGGGCACGCGGCGAGGTGTCGCCGGTAAGGGAATCGATTTCGGCGAGAACGGCGGCGGCTTCGCCTTCGAGCGATTGGCGGACCTGTTCGTAATCGTGCTCGGAAAATTTTCCGGAGCGATACTCGAAGCGGAGGTCGCGCAGATTTTCGTAGATGACGTCGCGGCGCTCGAGGAGCTGGTCAAGGCGCGTGCGGAAGCGCGAAGACTCCGGGGGATCGGGCCGGAAATAGAAAATAAAAATCGCGACGGCCGCTGCGAGCAGCAGGCAGGCGATGGCGATGGTGGTTTCGTCGGGCATGCGGGGAATTACTCCTGATCCTCCTCGGATTCTTCACGGATGCGCGCGCGCACGGCCGGATCAACGGCCGGACCGGAAGGAGTGGCGGGCAAAGGCCGGTTCCAGCGATTCATCACGGTGCGCACGACGAGAAAGCCAACGCTCAATGCGACGAAAGGCATGACCCAAGCGAGCCAATTGAAACCCTTGGCGGGAGGCTCGGCGAGAACCTCGGCGCCGAATTGCTGGACAAAGGACTGAAGAACGAGGTCGTCGCTCTTGCCGGAGGCGACTTCATCGTCCAGCTTTTTCAGCATGCCGGCGGACATAGGGCAGCCGACATGGTTGCACTCCACGAGAATCTGCTTGCAGCCGCACATGCACATGAGGCGATGGCCGAGAGCCTTGGCGCGGTCGGTGCGCTGAGCGGTGGCGGGAGTGAGGAGAAGCAATATGAGGGCAAAGACGAGCCAGGCGCGCGAGAAGACGCGAGGGTCGGAGGAAAGAGCCGAGCCGATGCGCGACGAATGGCCAGAAGCGGAAGCCAGGCCCTGACGAACCATACGGGAGCGCGAGGCCGGCTGGAAGCCGGCGCTAACCGGGCGGTCAATCTTGCGAGCCATAGTGAGAAACCACCGGCGCAACCTGCGGCGAAGCGCCCGGGACCGCGGCGGGCTGAGTGGCCGAAGCCAGAACGATGGCCGTGCGCTGATTGGGCAGAATCGCAAGAACGGTGCCGATGCCGACGACCAGTCCGCCAATCCAAATCCATTTGACCAGCGGATTCAGGTAGGCGTGGATGATGGGCGCATTGGATTGCGGATCGCGGCCGGCATAGACAACGTAGAGGTCTTCGCGAATCGTGGAATAGATGGCCACCATGGTGCCGGTTTCGCCGTTGCCGCTGGCGAAGAAGCGCCGCTCGGGATACAGCATCATGAGGGATTTGCCGTTGCGGTCCACTTCGATGGTGGCGCGTTCGGCCTGGTAATTGGGACCGGGGCGCGACTCGAATTCCTGGCAAACGAGGTGGTAGGGACCAATGTTCATGGTATCGCCGGTGTGCATGGCGGACTGGACATCCTGCTTGAAGGCCGCGCCGGCGAGACCGACGAAAATGAAAACGATGCCGAGGTGGATCACATAGCCGCCATACCGGCGGGTATTGCGCATCGACAGCTCGGTGAAGGAGGAAAACCAGTTCATGCCGGTGCGCGCGCGGATGACGCGCATGCCGCGGAAGAACTCGCCCACGATGGTCAGCGTGACAAACACGCAGAGGATCAGGCAGACAATGGCGTAGAACTCGCGGTAGCCGAGCACGAAGAACACGATTCCGGAGAGAGCGCCGCCGATGACGGGAACGCCGAAGTTGCGGCGCAGGCTGTCCAGTGAGGTGCGGCGCCAGGCGAGCAGAGGGCCCACTCCGGTGAGGAACAGCAGGAAGAGACCGATGGGAATGTTCACTTTGTTGAAGAAGGGCGGGCCAACGCTGATTTTGTTGCCAGTGGCGGCTTCCGAAATCACCGGAAAGAGCGTGCCCCAGAGAACGGCGAAGCAGGCGGCGAGCAGGATCAGGTTGTTGAACAGGAAGCTCGATTCGCGGGAAGCCATGGAATCGAGGTGATTGTCGCTCTTCAGGTAATCGCGGTTCTTGAAGTAGGCAATGAGGCAGACACCGAGAATCAGAAGCAGGAAGCCGAAAAACCACTGGCCGATGGAAGACTGCGCGAAGGCATGAACGGAACTGACCACGCCCGAACGAGTGAGAAACGTGCCCAGGATGCAGAGCATGAAGGTGATGAAGACGAGCCAGATGTTCCAGACGCGCATCATGCCGCGCTTCTCCTGCATCATGACGGAATGGAGAAAGGCGGTACCGGTGATCCAGGGCATGAGGGACGCGTTCTCGACCGGGTCCCAGGCCCAGTAGCCGCCCCAGCCGAGCACGGCATAGGCCCAATGCGCGCCGAGCAGAATGCCGATGGATTGAAATCCCCAGGCGATCATGGTCCAGCGGCGGGTGACGTGAATCCATTTTTCGCCGGGATAGCGGCCGAGGAGCGCGGCGAGCGCGAAGGCGAAAGGAATCGTGAAGCCGGTGTAGCCGAGATAGAGATTGGGCGGATGCGCCGCCATCTCGGGATATTGCAGGAGCGGGTTCAGTCCATTGCCGTCGGCGAGGGCCTGGACCTGCGGCATGCCGGAGGCGCCAACCGTGCCCAGGAGCGCAAAGGGGCTGGCGACGAAATTATTGAGGATGAGAAAAAAGCCCTGAACCGTGGCGAGGATTACGCCGACGTAGGGCATCAGCTCCGGATGCTTGCGGCGATTGATGACCAGAACAAAGAACGTGTAGACGGAAAGCAGGAAGCTCCAGAACAGCAGCGAGCCCTGCTGCCCGGACCAGAGCGCCGGAAGTTTATAGAAGGCCGGCAGGTCGCGGCTGGAATGCTCCACGACGTAGGCCATGGCGAAATTGTCGGTGAAGAAGAGGTAGACGAGCGAGGCGGTGCCGAGCATGACAAGAACGCACAGTGCGATGCCGGCGTTGCGGGCGCTCTTCAGCAGGATCTGGTTTTTAGTGCGGATGCCGATGATGCCGGCGCCGATCGCGTATAGGGAACAGACGAAGGCCAGAAGCAGAGCAAAGGAGCCAAAGAGATCCACTGGATTGCCTCCCCGCCCTCAGGTTTTCCCCGCGGCAGGTGTAGGCGGCGGAGCGGCAGTACCGGGTTGGGCGCCGGGAGTGGCTTCGTACTTGGAGGCGCATTTGGCCTGGACCTGCTCGGCAACGAAGCGACCGTCGGGCATACGATGGCCTTCCACGAGTGCCTGGGCGCCGTCCTTGAAAGTGTCCGGAAGCGGATCGGAGCCGACGTAGCTGACCGGCAACGAACGGCCCTGCTCTTCGAGCACAAAATCAATACGGCCCGGGAGATGCTGGATGGAGCCGGCCTGAACATTGCCGCTGACGCGCATGCGCTGATGCAGGGAAGCGCCATGGAGTCCGTCCAGCTCGGAGATAGTGTGGTAATACGTCTTGCTTTCAGAGACGCCGGACCAGGCGAGATAGCCAAGAGTACTCAGGATCAGGGCTACGCCTACGGCGAACTTGAGTCTGGTGTTCATCACACGCCCCCCGCGGCGCCGGGGACTAATTTCCCACAAAGTGTATCACAGGGGCCCACAGCACCACGAAAATTGAGGATGAGGGATCCTGTGTTTTCACACTGTGATAGAGGTCACAGAGGGATGTGCGCACTCGCACCCGCTGGAGCGGTATGCAGCGAGGCCGGCGCGCGGCAGGCTCAGCACGCGGTCCAGCGGCCGAAGCCGGACAGGCGCTTCCAGCTGTGTTCAAAGGCAACCTGCGACCCCTCCGGAGCCTGCTGCATCTCAGCCGGGGTCAGGCGTCCCGGGAGATCCGCGTGATAGAACAGCTCGGTCAGTTCGCTGCGGCTCATGCGGGGGCCGGGCCGACGGAGCGGGATGGCGGAATTCCCAGCCTGATCCGGATCGTTCGCCAGAGCCATCATGAAGCGAGACTACTCCCGGCAGGACTGCAAATCAACGGCGGCCGAAATACGGCGAGTGACGCTCAGGAATTGGTGAGTTCAGCAGCCGGAGGGCCTTCGACGGCCGGAGGCTGCGGGATTTCGCCGCCGCCGAGCTTGCGGCTGAGACACCATTTCAATTCGGGGGAGAGCTCGGTGACTTCCATGCCGGGAACGACAAGAAACTTGCAGGCCAGCATGGGGCGAGGCGCATCGTCGTCGGGAAGTTTGCACGCCACCTTGCAGTACTGACATTCCTGATTCCAGCAGAAGCGGCCGTAAGGGATTGTCTCCGGACTGAGGTACTGGAAGGCGCGAAGAAGGCTGTTCTTCTCCGGGACTTCGAATGTGCGGCCCAGGATGGAAACGGGCACGAGCCGTTCGTAGGGACGAAATATGTCGGACATCTCCACTCGCCTTTCTTACTTCTCTCCCCGGAGTGAGGAACACAGTAGCTTTGCACGACGCGCGGGGCAACACGCGCCGCGGCAGAAATTCCAAATAGGCACTCCCCGGAGGAGGGGCAGACGGCGCTACCTTTTGCTCAGGGCGGCGGGGAAGTCGGAGACGACGGTGACGGATTGGCTCACCTGCTGCGGGGCATTGGGGAGATAGATGCGCTTGCCGTCGGGCGAAACGCTGAAGAAATAAAACGGAGCGGACATCGAGTTTGAGGCCACCACGCGGGGCGTGCCGAATTGGAGGGCGCCCGCGACGGATTGGATGGAGACGGCAACCACGTTGCGGGAGGGATCGAAGTAGTAGAGCTGCTTGCCGTCGCGGCTCCACTGCGCCCCGAATCCGCCGTGGACGGAGACCTGCCATTTTCCCTGAGCGCCATCGAAGCCGGTGACATAGAGTTCGAGGGTGCCGGACTCGGAAGATTCATAGGCGAGCCAATGGCCGTCCGGAGAGAGCACGGCGTTTTGCCCGCGCTCAATCACGCGGCGCGGTTTCCGGTCGCCCTCCAGGGGCAGAGCCCATACGCCTTCCTCCTCTCTGCCCAGGTGGTAATAGAAGATGTATTTTCCATCGCGGGACCAATCGCTGGGAACGGCCTGGCGCCCTTCCGTGGCGAGGATCTCTTCCGCGCCCGTGCCGTCGGAGCGTTTGCGCACGATGTCGGCGTCGGGACCGCGTGCGGCGCTAAAGGCAATCCACTTCCCGTCGGGCGACCAGACGGGATTGACGTTGGAAACGGGGCCGAAGGTGAGACGGGTGCGCACGCCGCGCGCCAAATCCAGGACCCATACGTCCGCGGCGCCGGCGGCGATATCGAGAGCGATGCGATCTCCCAGCGGAGAGACGACGGCGGAAGACAGATTCGTCATCTTGTCGGCCACAACGGCGATTTGCTTTCCACCCGGCTCAATGGCGACCAGTTGCACCTCGGAGCTTCCTCCACTGGCGAAGACGAGGAGGCCATCGGAGGAGGCGGAGGCGTCCATGTGCCAGGTGGTGAAATCGTCCATGATGCCCTGGGCGACGACGTGCGGGTCGCCACTGACGGTGCCGCGGGAGGGATCGAAGGGCTGGGCCATCAACTGGTCGCCGCGAGCGTACAGGATGAACCCGTCCGCATAGATGGCATTCGACTCGGCGTGGAGGAGCGGGCGATTCTCGCGGCCGTCGGCGGAAGCGTAGTAAATCGTGTCGTTGGCGGATTTCGAAGAGTCGTGGTTCATGGCGAGATAGAGGAAGTGGCGGCCGTCCGGGAGGAAAAAGGGCCAGCGATGGGAAGAGTGCCTGGCGAAATCAATCGTTGTCATCAGCGCGGGAGCTCCGCCTGCCGCGGAGACCCGCGCAAGCGGGGCGCTCGCGTCGCCGGAGAACACGATGACCCCGTCCGCGCCCCAGGCGCCGCCGCGGCCGAAGGGGGCGTCGCAGACGGTCTGGGGAGCGCCGCCGGAAAGGTCCACGGTCTTGATCTTGCCGGAGGCGAAGAAGCCCAGGGAATGGCTGTCCGGCGACCAGAACGGAAAAGTGGCGCCGTCGGTCCCGGGGAGTAAATGCGCATCCGTGGAGTTCATGGCGCGAATCCAGATGGAACTGTTGCTGTCCGCGCCCGCAGCGGTAAACGCGACCGTAGAGCCGTCAGGAGAGAGAACCGGGGGGCCGGCCGAATCGCCGACAAGAATGAATGAAGTCTTCTCCGGGGGATTGATGGCGGTGCGGATGAGACGTACGGGATGCGGAGGGCGCAGGAGGGACATCCCGAGTGCGGTGCCCAAGACGCCGAGGACCAAGGCTGCAACCCAGGCCAGGCGCTCGCGGAGGTGCGAGGGCCGCGCCGCAGCAGGAGCTGCCACGGACGCGGATGAGGATTTGCCGGAAGCAATCCACTGCAATTCGAGCTTGACGTCGCCGGCGGTCTGGAAACGCTCGTCGGGATTTTTCTGAAGGCAGACGGAGACGACATGCTCGAACGCTGGAGGAAGCTCGGGCTTTGACGCGCTGATCGGCTCGGGATCGGTCTCCAGAATGGCCGAGGCCATCGAAATCTGGCTCTTGCCCTTGAACGGACGGCTGCCGGTAGCCATTTCGTAGAGCACGGCGCCGAGGGCGAAGATATCGGAACGGGCATCCGCTTCCCTTCCCTCGATCTGCTCCGGCGACATGTACTGGATGGTGCCGACGATGGAGCCGGCAGCAGTGAGCGGGCTTAGCGGAGTTGGCCCGCTGACGGTGGGTGCGGCGGTGAACGAGGGAGCAGATGAACTGGCGGGAGAGGCGGAAGGAAGGCCGAGCGGCTTGGCCAGCCCGAAATCCATCAGCTTGGCGCCCGATTTGGTGAGCATGATGTTGCCGGGCTTCAGGTCGCGGTGAACGATGCCCTGGCGGTGGGCGACGGCGAGCGCATCGGAAATAGCGATGCCGATCTTGAGGAGTTCGGGGAGAAGGAGGGGACCTTTGCGAAGCCGGTCGGCCAGGGTCTCGCCTTCCAGAAATTCCATGACCAGGAAATCGGTCCCATCCTGCGAGCCGATGTCGTAGAGCTGGCAGATGGAAGGATGATTCAGAGCGGAGATGGCGCGGGCTTCGCGTTCCAGGCGCTGCTTCTGTTCGGGAGATGCGGACAGATGGCCGGCGAGGATTTTGACGGCGACCTGCCGATCGAGGCGGGTGTCGAGGGCGCGGTAGACTTCGCCCATGCCTCCTGCGCCGAGAGGAGAGGCGATTTCATAAGGGCCGAGTTTCGTGCCGGGAGTGAGAGGCATGCGAGGGAGACATTATAGCGCAGGGATTCGGCGATACGACCGGGACTAGCGGACTTCTTCGAAGAATTGGCCCATGCGGCGGAATTTCTGGTAGCGGCGCTCGAGCAGCTCAGCGGCGGGCAGGGGCTGCAGTTCGTCAAGGGCGCGCTCGATGGTGTCGCCCACGGATTGGGCGGTGGCGGCGGGATCCTGGTGCGCGCCACCATCCGGCTCGGGAATGATTATGTCCACGATGCCCATGCCGAGCAGATCGCGCGGAGTGATGCGCAGTGCGCCGGCGGCGAGTTCGGCCTTCGTCGCGTCGCGCCACATGATGGACGCGCATCCCTCGGGTGAAATCACCGAGTAAATCGAATTTTCGAGCATGAAGACGCGGTCGCCCACGGCGATGGCCAGCGCTCCGCCGGAGCCGCCTTCGCCCGTGATGGTGACGATGATGGGGACGGGCAGGCGCATCATCTCGCGTAAATTTCGGGCGATGGCTTCAGCCTGGCCGCGCTCCTCGGCGTCGATGCCGGGATAAGCGCCGGGCGTATCAATGAACGTGAGCACCGGCCGGTGGAATTTGGCGGCGAGCTGCATGAGGCGCAGAGCCTTGCGATAGCCCTCCGGCTTGGCCTGGCCGAAGTTGCGCGCCAGACGCTGCTTGGTGTCGCGGCCCTTCTGGTGGCCGATGAGCATCACCGGGCGTTCGCGGAACCAGCCGAACCCGCCCACGATGGCGGGATCGTCGGAGAAGGCGCGATCACCGGCGATTTCGTGAAAATTGGTGAGCAGGTGCTGGGCGTAGTCGAGGGTGTAGGGACGGCCGGGATGGCGGGCGAGCTGAGTACGCTGCCAGGGGGAAATATTCGTGTAGAACTCGCGCTTCAGCTCGGCCACGTCGCCGCGCAGCCGCTCCAGGTCGGCGCGCGACAGGCCGTCGCCCTTGGACTGACGGAGCTGCTCGACGTCCTTTTCAAGGTTGTCGAGGACGCGCTTCTGGTGGTTGAGGTCCATGAGAGGGACGAGGAAGGGATTTTAGCACGGAGAGCGGTGGGCAATCAGGAGGGAGGGGGAAAAGATACTGCAGAGACGCAAAGAACGCGGAGGAGCACGGAGACGGCAGGAAGGAAAGATGCCGGCCTGAAGGCCGGCGCTACAAAGGCTAGTCGGCGGCGGATGCGGAAGGGGCGGGAGAGGCGGGGACGAATTCGACGGAGGCGTCGCCGAGAAGATCGCGCACACGCGAGATGAGGTCGTCGTCGGGACGGATGCGGAATCGAGTGAGCTGAGTGCCGACGGTGCCGTCGGCGGTGGCCACGACGAAGACGACCTGGCATGGGCCGGGGCGGGAAGAAAACAGCTCGCGCAGCAGATTCAGCGACTCGTTGTCCAGCGATTCCGTGTCCACATGGATGCGGAGCTGGCCGGCGCCGGGCGCGGCGGAATCGGCGTCGAGCGAGCGGGCTTCCGCGAGGATCACACGCGTGCCGACATCTTCCACGCTGATCTTCCCTTTCACCACAATGGTCGAGCCTTTTCGCAGGGTGCGTTCGAGGCGCTGGAAACTTTCGGGAAAGACCAGGACTTCTGCCATGCCGGTCATGTCCTGAAGCGTAAGGATGGCCCAGCGCTGGCCCTTGCGGGAACGCATGGCACGCTCGGCCGCGACGATCCCCGCGACGGAGATTTCGACGCCGTTGGATTTCTCCTCGAGGGCCCCAAGGGGACAGACGGACAGCTCATCGAGACGCGTGCGGTAGCGCTCGAGCGGGTGGCCGGAGACGTAGAAGCCCAGCATTTCGTACTCGCGGGCCAGGCGCTCGTGCTCGGGCCATTCCTCGATGTCGGGAAGCACGTCTGCCGTGGACACATGCGCAGCCGATTCGGAGGAGCCGGCGAAGAGGCCGTGCTGGCCGACGGAACGCTCGCGGACGATGCGCTGGGCGTGCTCGATGGCAGGATCGATCATGGCCATGAGCTGGGAGCGGCGGGCGCCGAGCGAGTCCATGGCGCCGGCGCGGATCATGGATTCGAGCAGGCGGCGATTGAGCAGGCGCACGTCCGCAACTTCGCAGAACTGGCGGAGCGAGTGAAAGCGACCGACGGTCTGCCGCGCCTCGAGGATGGAGCGCACGGCATTTTCGCCGACGTTGCGGATGGCGCGCAGGCCGAAGCGAATGGCTTCTCCGGCGGGAGTGAAATCCATGTCGCTGGAATTGACGTCCGGCGGAAGGACGGTGATTCCGGCGGCGCGTGCTTCGCCGATGTACTTGACCATCTTTTCGGTGCTGCCGGTTTCGGAAGTGAGCAGGGCGCAGAAAAACTCGACGGGATAGTGGACCTTGAGCCATGCGGTCTGGTAGGCCAGCAGCGCATAGGCGCAGGCGTGGGATTTATTGAAGCCGTAGCCGGCGAACTCCTCCATGAGGTCGAAGATGCGTTCGGCCTTGCGGGCAGGGACTTTGCGCCCGGCGCATCCGGCGAGGAATTTTTCGCGCTGCGCGGCCATTTCCTCCTTTTTCTTCTTGCCCATGGCGCGGCGGAGCAAATCGGCTTCGCCGAGGGAGTAGCCGGCGAGGCGCGAGGCGATCTGAATCACCTGCTCCTGATAGAGGATCACGCCGAAGGTTTCCTCGAGAATGGCCTGCAGCTCGGGAAGCTCATAGGTGACTTTCTTTTTGCCGTGCTTGCGAGCGATGAAGTCGTCGACCATGCCGCCCTGGATGGGGCCGGGACGGTAGAGGGCGTTGAGCGCGGTGAGGTCCTCGAGGCGCGAGGGCTGGTAGCGGCGGAGGATGTCGCGCATGCCGTGGGATTCAAACTGGAAGATGCCGCTCATCTCGGCGCGGGAGAACAGTGCGTAGGTCTGCGGGTCGTCGAGAGGCAGATCGGGGAGCGAGAGCTTGACGCCACGATGCTGCTCGATGAGCTTTACCGCATCGTCGAGCACGGTGAGCGTGGTAAGGCCGAGAAAATCCATTTTCAGCAGGCCGAGTTTCTCGAGCGCGTTCATGTCGTACTGCGTGGTGATTTCCTCGCGGTTCGACTTGTAGAGCGGGACGATTTCCACGAGGGGCTGGGGAGAGATGACGACTCCGGCGGCGTGTGTGGAGGCGTGGCGGGCAAAGCCTTCCAGGCGGCGGGCGACGTCCATCAGCTCGGTGTAACGCTCGTTGGATTCGATAGCGGAGCGGAGCTGGGAGGAGTCGGCGAGCGCCTTCTCGAGCTTGATGTTCAGCTCGGCAGGGACGAGCTTGGCGAGGCGGTCAACCTCTCCGAAGGGGAGATCGAGGGCGCGGCCCGTGTCCTTGATGGCCGCTTTTGCGGCGAGCGTTCCGAAGGTAATGATTTGCGCCACGTTTTCGCGGCCGTAGGTGCGCGTGACGTAGTCAATGACTTCACCACGGCGGCGCATGCAGAAATCAATATCGATATCGGGCATCGAGATGCGCTCGGGATTCAGGAAGCGCTCGAAGAGCAGGCCGTACTGGAGCGGGTCCACGTCCGTGATGCCGAGTGAATAGCTGACCAGGCTGCCGGCAGCGGATCCGCGGCCGGGACCCACGGGAACGCCCTGAGCGCGTGCGTAACGGATGAAATCCCAGACGATCAGAAAATAGCCGGCAAAACGCATTTTCTGGATGACGCCGATTTCGAACGCTAGCCGCTGCTCGTATTCGGACACGGGATGGAGCAGGCGGCCGGCGGCAGCCAGGCGTTCGAGCTGCGGGAGTCGGGCCGCGAAGCCTTCAGCGACAACGGAGGCGAAATAGCTGTCGGGCGTGTGGCCTTCGGGAATGCGAAATTCGGGGAAGGGGTTCTTGACCGGCTCGATTTTCACATGGCAGCGCGCGGCGATTTCCGCGGTGCGGGAGAGCGCGTCGGGCAAGTCATGGAAGAGCGCGGCCATTTCCTCGGCGGTCTTGAAATAAAACTGGTCGTTGGCGAAGCGCATGCGGTGCGGGTCAGAAATAGTCTTGCCGGTCTGGATACACAGCAGCACTTCCTGCGCGCGCGCATCTTCGCGGGATAGATAGTGCGCATCGTTGGTGGCGACAAGCGGGATTCCGGACTCACGGGAGAGGCGGAGCAGATTCTGGTTGACCTTGCGCTCGATTTCCAGGCCCTGGTCCTGAATTTCGAGGAAAAAATTGCCTTTGCCGAAAATGTCGCGGAGGCGGTAGGCGGAATCGCGGGCCTCGGTGAATTTGTCTTCGGTGAGCGCTTCCGCCACTTCCCCGCGAAGGCAGGCGGAAAGGGCAATGAGACCGGATGAATGGCGTGCCAGCAGGTCGCGATCGACGCGCGGCTTGTAATAGAAGCCGTCGAGGAATCCGGTGGAGACGAGCTTCATCAGGTTGGCGTAGCCCTGCTGGTTTTCAGCGAGAAGGACGAGATGATTCGCGCGTCCCGCGCCAGGAGAATCCGGGTCGGTGGTCTTATCGCGGTGATCGCCGCGGGCCACGTACATTTCGCAGCCGATGATGGGCTTGACGCCCCGGGTGACGGCTTCCTGGTAGAACTTGGCGGCGGCAAAAAGATTGCCGTGGTCGGTGACGGCGACGGCGGGCATGCCGCGGCGGGCGGCTTCGGAGACGAGATCGGGGATGCGGCAGGCGCCGTCGAGAAGAGAATAGTCCGTATGCAAGTGAAGGTGAACGAAGGGCGGCGTCTGCATGCCGGAGAACATTGTAAAACCTAACGAGCGAAACTCGAAATTCGAATGTCGGGAATCGGCGCGCGGCCTGTGGAAGCAGGCGTGCCGCGACCGGGCGGCGATGCGCTCAGCGTTTACGCTTGGTTTGCTTTCTTGGCGCGGGCTTGGAAGGCTTCGCCTTCTTCGGGGCGGGCTTCGGCGCCGCTGGAACCGGCTTGGCGACAGGCTTGGCCGCCGGTTTTGATGGCGCGGCGCCTTTCGCGGCCGGAGCGGCGGGAATTCCCTTCCCCGCGAGCGCGCCTTTCGCCGGCGCCTGACCCGGAGCGGGCTTGGCAGGTTCCTTCCCTTTCTTCTCCGGCTTGACCTTTTTTTTGGGCTCGGGCTTGATGCCGGCCAGATTGCGGAGGATGCGGTCGTAATGCTCCGGGCCGCGAACGCGCCCGTGGAGCTGCATGGTGAAGAAATTCTCGAGCACCTCGTCGAACTTCGGCCCGCGCGGGATGCCGAGAGCTTCCAGCTGCGCGGCGGGAAGCGAGGCACGCATCGGTTTCCACTTGGAAATATAGGAGTGGATGCGGGCCAGCACCGCGGACTGCCGCGTATAGGTAAGGAGGAAAATGATGGTCTCGGAGGGCATTTTTTCGAGCGTGTCGTAGGCGACGCGCGCGTCCTTCATTTTTGCCCCGGAGAGGAGCTTGACGGCGGCGTCCGCCTGCTCTTCGAGCGAGGCCACGAGTTGCACTTCGGCGGCGCGAAGTCCGAGCTGCTTGAGCGCGTTGGTGCGCTCGACGCGGCTGAAGCGGCCGAAGGTGTAGTAAAGCGTGGGAGCGGAGAGGCGGCCGCGGCGATTGACGGACATGAGTTCCTCGCGCGCTTTAACAAGGGATTCGAGGCCCTTGTAGTCCGGCTTTCGCGAATTGAACTTGGGATGGATGATGCCGAGCAGATCGTGGTCCTGCCAGGACTTGAGCACGGCCGCGGCGTTGTCCTCGCGTCCCACCTGGCGGACTTCGTCGGTAACGTCGTCGGCCGAAATGTTCTGATGCAGCTTGCGCTCCATGGCCAGGTCGAACCAGCCGGAGGTGCGCTCCTCGATGGTAAAGCCCATGCGTGCGGCAAAACGAAGCGCGCGGAGAAGACGGCCGGGCTGATTCGTAAAGCCGTGCATGGAGAGGATGCGGATTTCGCGGCGCTCGATATCGGCGAGGCCGTTGGTGGGATCGAGCAGGAGACCGCGGGAAGCGGGATTGAGCGAGAGCGCGATGGCGTTGATGGAGAAATCGCGGCGGCGGAGGTCGTCGAGAATGGTGGAGAAGCGGTACTGCACCTTGGCGCCGGGCGATTCGTAGAAATCGTCGCGGGCGGCGGAGAGAGAGCCGTCCACATCGCCATGGAACAGGATTTCGACGCGGCGGCGATTCTCGTCCACTTCGAGCAGGCGGGCACCGCCTTTTTCCAGCTCACGGGCGATGCGGAGCGGATTGCCCTCCATGACGAAGTCGAGATCGCGGATGGCCATCCCGGAGATAAGGTCGCGGACGGCGCCGCCGGCAACGTAGACGTTGGCCTCCTGGGCCTGAGCGAGTTCGACGACGCGCATGACAACGGCGCGCTGCTCGGCGGAAAGCCGGCTTTCAAGTAGAAACATGTAGTCGGGCATAGGGCCTCCTGATTTCCCTTGCCTGCGGGCGCCCCAATCATGCGTGCAGCCCGCGGAGTTCGAATCCACACAACCGCATCCCGCCACGGCGAGTTGCGGCTCTCCTTCTAAGCGCGCGGATGATGCGCGCGGTAAATCTGGCGCAGGCGCTCCTGGGTGACATGCGTGTAAATCTGAGTTGTGGAGATATCCGCATGACCCAGCATGGCCTGAACCGAACGAAGATCGGCGCCGCGTTCGAGCAAATGCGTGGCGAAGCTGTGCCGCAACTTGTGGGGGCTGAGCTTCGCGGGCAAACCGGCGCGGCGGCCGTACGCTTTTAGTACTTTCCAGAAGCCAACGCGAGTCATTTTCGCGCCGTGATGATTCAGAAAGACGAGCGGAGACACCCGGTTGCGAAGAAGCAGGGGGCGCGAGCCGGCAAGATAGCGCCGCAGGGCCGTGACGGCAGCGCGTCCAAGGGGCACGAGGCGCTCCTTATTTCCCTTCCCCACACAGCGGACACAGCCCATGGCCAGGTCCATCTCCGACATGCGCAGGCCAACGAGTTCGGAGACGCGCAGGCCGGTGGAGTAGAGGACTTCGAGCATGGCGGAATCACGAGCGCCGAGCGGAGTAGACGTGTCGGGCATGGAGAGAAGCTTTTCCACCTGCGTAAGCGAGAGAAAGACGGGCAGGCTTTTCCACACGCGCGGAGCCTCGAGATTCAATGTAGGCTCCTCGTCAATGAGGCCCTCGGTGACGGCGAAGCGGAAAAACACCCGCAGAGTGGCCAGGTGACGCGCCACGGAACGGCTGCTGAGCTTCTGGCGATAAAGGCCGGAAAGAAAATCGAGCACCGCATCGCGGTCGGCGGCGTGGAGCTCCACTTTCTTCGCGGCGCAGAAAGCGGCGAATTTGTGGAGGTCCAGCGAATACGCGATGACGGTGTTGCCCGAGAGGCCACGCTCCACCTGGAGATGGCGAAGGAACCTGGCAATGAGGCCATCCGCACCGCTGCCGGGACGGCCGGCTGCGTGGCCCTGGGGAGCGGAGGATGCGCCGGAAGTGGAAGCGTGGGTCACAGCTCATCCTCCGGAGACCGGGGTGGCGCGGGAACGGCGCGCGATCCCCCAGACTTCCTCGACCTCGGGGCAATGAATCAGCCAGGTGAGTCCGACATAGGCCACGGTGGCGACGGTGAGAATTCCGGCGAAGAGCGTGAGACGCGGGAAGAAACGCGTTTGCTGCTCAAAATGGGAGTAGCGCATCATGGCCCAGCAGAGAACGCCCATGGCGGCGGAGGCGATCCCGATCTTGAACATAGAATGGAGAATTTCAAACGTACCGAGGCGGCCGAAGCGCTGGCGGAACACGACGAACAGCATGAAGAAATTGAAATAGGCGGCGAGCGTGGTGGCGAATGCCGGCCCGCCATTTTCAAAGGTCTTGAAGAAGGACTTGAGGAACAGGGCATTGAGCGCGAAATTGACCACCAGTGCGTAGGCCGCCACGATCACGGGCGTGCGCGTGTCCTGCGTGGAATAGAAGCCGGGAACGATGAGCTTGATGGCGGCGAAAGCGGGCAATCCCATGGCGTAATAGAAAAGCGCGTTTGCCGTGAGATTGGTGGAGGTGGCCTGGAATTGCCCGTGCTCGAACAGCACGCGGATGATGGGAAAGCGCAGGATCACCAGTCCGACAGCGGCGGGAATGGTGATGTAGGAAACGATGCGGAGCGCGAAGGCAAACGTCTTCTTCATGTTCTCGAAATCGTGGGCCGCCGCCTGGTGGGACATCATGGGAAGAATGGCGGTAGCCACGGCGATGGCGTAGCCGCCGAGGACCAGTTCCATCACGCGGTCGGCAATGTAGAGAGAGGTGACGCTGCCGCTCGGCATCTTGGCGGCAGTGGCAAAGACCGTATCCACGAAGAAATTGATCTGGTAAATGCCGATGCCGAAGAAGCCGGGGATCATCAGCCGTCCCACGGCGCGGATGCCGGGATGGCGGATGGAAAATCCGAGATGGAAGTGCATGCCGTGGCGGACAAGCTCGGGAACCTGGATGAGAAGCTGGAGAGTTCCGCCGACCAGCACGCCGAAGCCGAGCGAACGGGCCGGATCGCCGATGCGCTGCCAGACGGCCGCGGTCGAGAAGGTGATGATGGAAATATTCAGGAGAATGGGCGTCGAGGCAGGCAGGCCGAACACGTGAAAGCAGTTGAGGATGGCCATGGAAAGCGCGGAAAGGCCAATGAAAAAAATGTAGGGAAACATGATTCGATTGAGAGCGACGGCCTGTTCCCATTTTTGCGGGGCGTGGCCAAAGATCGTGAAAAACTGGACGACCTGCGGCGAAAACAGCATGCCTGCCACGGCAAAGAGGGAGAGGAGCAGCGCGAGCGTCCAGAACAAACGATTGGCAAAATCCCATACCTCGTCGCGGGATTTGTCCGCCAAATAGCTGGTGAAGACGGGGATGAACGAGGCGGTCATGGAGCCCTCGCCCACCAGGCGGCGCAGGAGGTTGGGGATTCGATAGGCGAGAATGAAGGAATCGGCCGCGATCGAGGTCCCGAGCAGCAGCGTGACGCGCTGATCGCGAAAATAGCCGAGAAAACGGCTGACAACGGTGATCGCGGTGATGAGAGAGGCAGATTTGAGGATCTGCTTTTTATCGGTCAAAACGGCCCGCCGCTATAACTAGTAGTATTTTCAACACGTTATGGCCGAAAGTCTTGCCATTTTAACAGAGATTCGATAGGTTTGCAATGGACCGGGCGGGGCCACGGGTGGCGAAGAAAAAAGAATCGTCGAGCAGCCACAAAAAAGTGTTCGTGGAAACCTTTGACGGGAGAACTGTGCCCGGGTACCTGACGCCCGCACTGCTGGGCCAATCGGAGGGGTTGGAACTGCTGAACGTGAACGGCGAAGTGGAGCAATTGGAGCTGAGCCGGGTGCGGACCGTCTACTTTGTGAACGACTTCCAGGAGAAATTCCTGCCCGAGCGAAAGAGTTTCCTGAGCCGGCCGAAACTGGACGGGCTGTGGGTGCGCGTGAAGTACCGGGACGAGGAAACGCTGGAAGGCGTCGTAGCGAACGATCTGGTGGCGCTGCTGGATCGTGGCGTGAACCTGGTGCCGCCCGATCCCGGAACGAATTGCACGCGGATTTTTATACCCCGGCCCGCCATCGTGGAAATGACGGTGCTGGGCGTGGTGGGGATCGCCCGGCGGACGGCACGTAAGGCGGCCGAAGCCCAGCCGACGCTGTTTAACGAATAGCGCGGCGCCTTGAGGCGGACGCGAGGCTCACCAGAAACGCCACCAAGGCTTCGGAGACTTGGCAGAATGCGGGGACTGGGGAACCTTCGTTTGAACGAGGATCTCCTTGTGCCCAGTGCCGGCAACTGCGTGCTGGTACAGCCCCGGCACAGCATTCGGGATGTGGCTGGGCCGTGGGAAGGGCTTCTCCTGTCCGAGCAGAAGAGTTGAAACCAGGAAATCGAGCAGTTGCGCCTCATAGTCCGTGTTCGGTCCGACATGCGCAAGCCGGTGGCGGGCCAGCAGGGCTTCGCTCGCTTCCCCGCCTTCGGACGTTGCCTTCAACGTAATCCGGTAAACGATCTCGCCGGTCCAACTGCGATGGAAATCGAGGTGCGGTTTCTTCCACCGAATGGACCATTTGTCGTCCATCGATTCAGGGACCGAACCTTTCTGGAGGCGCGCGAACTCTTCGACGGTGAACCTCGCGTGGTAAGGGAGAGGAACCCCCTCCGTAAAATTCTGCGGCGGCTTTTCTTCAGGTGCGGGCGTCATGGCGGTCCTCCAGGAACAGGGTACGACTTTTGCCGCCATTCTGACTCGCATCTGCCGCGTCGACCAGCTTGTGTCGAATATCCAGTGTGGCGACGCCTGGCGAAATGGAAGGGAGTCCGTGGCTTGGCCGAGTGATGTAGAGTTGGGTGGCGATCGGTCAAAGCGACCAGGCAGAGAGCCTGTTCTACGGTGGACTATGAAACTACGAGAGATTGCGGAACGGCTGGAATGCAAGCTGGAAGGCGACGGGAACGTCGAAATCCTCGGCGTGGCGGGAATCGAGCAGGCCGGGCCCGGGATGCTCACGTTTCTGGCCAATCCCAAGTACCGGCGGGCGGCAGGAGCCACGCGCGCGGGCGCCATCGTCGCGGGGCGGGATGCGGGGCCAATGGCCGTTCCCGTGCTGCGGTCGGCCAACCCGTATCTGGATTTTGCGCGCGCCATCGGACTGTTCCACTCCGCGCCGCGATACGCCCCGGGAGTTCATCCGACGGCGGTAATTGCGGCGAGCGCGCGAATCGGGGAGGGTGCGCACGTGGGACCGTACTGCTTTGTGGATGACGGGGTCGAAATTGGAGCACGCGCGGTGCTGCACAGTTTTGTGTGCGTGTATCGAGACGCCCGAATCGGCGACGATTTTTTCGCGCATTCGCATGCCCTGGTGCGCGAGAGATGCACGATCGGCAACCGCGTGATCCTGCAGAACGGAGTGGTGGTGGGCGCAGACGGGTTCGGCTTTGCGCGCCGGGCGGACGGAAGCTGGATGAAAATGCTGCAGACGGGGCCGGCAGTAATCGAGGACGACGTGGAAATTCAGGCCAACGCGTGCGTGGACCGCGCCACCGTAGGAGAGACGAGGGTTAGGCGCGGGGCGAAACTCGACAATCTGGTGCAGGTGGGACACGCGTCGCTGGTGGGAGAGAACACGTTGCTCTGTGCTCAGACGGGGCTGGCGGGAACCACGATGGTGGGAAATGGATGCATCCTGGCGGGGCAGGTGGGAGCGGCGGGCCATTTGACGATTGGAGACGGCGCGGTGATCACGGCGCAGAGCGGCGTGCCGGGCGATGTGCCTGCGGGTGCGCAGTATTCCGGGTATCCGGCGATGGAGAGCCGCGAGTGGAGGAAATGCGTGGCGGCGTTTGCGCGATTGCCGGAGATGCTGAGGACGGTGCGGGCCTTGGAACGTGAGAACCGGAGAACTGAGAAGATGCCGCAGCGCCCCGCCACGGCAGGGAAGCGCAAGGCATTCGGCGACAAGCAGAAAAAAACGAGGAAAGTGAAACACTGAAGGCTCACAGCGCCGCGCATCACTTCGGGAGGGCGGATGAGATAGCCGCGCGGACGCGATCGGAGAGCTGCTGGCGCGTGGCGGCCGTGTAGGCTGAAGCGTCGATGGCCGGATGGAAGACGATCCGCGCCACGCCCGGACGAATCAGAAACGCGCCGCGCGGAAGAATCTGGCGCGTGCCGAGAATCGTAACGGGGACCACGGGCGCGCCGGAATCGATCGCCAGCAGGAAGCTGCCACGCTTGAACTCGCCGAGCGAGCCGTCGCGGCTGCGTGTGCCCTCCGCGAAAATCAGATAGGACATTCCTTCCTTCATGTACTTGCGGGCCAGGCGTACGCTGGCGCGCGCGGCGGAGGGGTCCGCGCGATGGACGGGAATGAAGCGGCCGATGCGCATGGCAGTGCCGAGCAGCGGGATGTAGAACACTTCCCTCTTGGCCAGCATGGCCACACGGCCGGGAATTTGTCCGATGATGGCGGGCGGGTCCACGTTGGAGACGTGGTTGGAGACGAAGAGGCAGACGCCTGGCGGAATATTCTCGACGCCTTCGGCGCGCGGGCGGACGCCGGCGACGCGGAGACCCATTTGGGCGCCGCCGACGCAGATGGGATACAGAAAGCGAACCGAGCCGGAAAGCACTGCCTGCAAGATGAAAATCGGGCCGAGGAGGATTCCGTAGACGACGAGAAACAGGATGGCGGCAATGGTGCGAACGAAGGCAACCAACAGCATCCGAGAGAGCCTCCTGGGCGGCAGGATTTATAGCATGACGCGGGGATTAGTGGCCTGGTCCGGCAGACCCGCCGGCAAGGATGGATTCGCGGATGTCGCGGGGGAGGCCGGAGACCGGGGCGTCGGTGATCCTCAGCTTTTCGCCGGAATGATCGAGCCGGAGTCCGGCGCGCGCCAGCATGTCGTCAAAGGGGATCTCGTCGGTGCCGGCGACATAGCGGCGGAAGAAATCGGAAAGATCGCGGCCGGCGAGCTCGCTGGCGAGAGATTCTATGGCGGCCGTGTCCGCATATGTCCGATGTTGGTGGGCGTAACGTTCGTTCATGGCACGGAGCAGAGTGTCGAGCGACTGGCGATTGCCGGTGGCATCGCGGAGCAGGATGTCGAGGCACACGCCGAGCAGCTGGCCTTTGTTGTAGTAGGAAATGCTGGAGCCGGGGCGGCGGTAGACCGGATATTTTTCGAGCCACGCGGCGAGGCTGGAATCTTCCACGCTCTGAAAATGGCGCGCGGGACGTGCCGAGAGCCGATCAATCTGCGCGGCGAGATCGGCGTAAAACTCCTTGCGGGACCAGAGGCCGGCACGGACGAGCGTGTAACTGGCGACGGTTGAGGTGACGCCTTCGGCGAACCACAGAGCGTCGGTTGGCTGCTCGCGCGTGTAGTCCACAGGCTCGAGGCTTTGCGGGCGGATGCGAAGGACGTTCCAGGCATGGAAAAACTCGTGGGCCATGGTGGGCACGGGGTCTTCGCCGGAACCGACGTTTATCGCCGTGGAGTTGGGATGCTCCATCCCGCCTCCTCCGCCGGTGCCGAGGTGGAGAAGGAAGACGTAACGCGGAAACGGCGCGTCGCCCATGAGCGCAGTTTCCGATTCCACGATGCGGCGCGCGGCGTCTTCCAGATGCTCGCGGGACCAAACCTCGGGAAAACCGGCGGCGGGCGCCGCGGCGTGAACCACGATGCGAATGGGCCGGTGGGCGGCCTCGAACGTGAAATCCGTGAAGCGCCCGATCTCGATGGGCCCCTGGGCGAGCGCGTCGTAGTTTGCGGCGACAAACGTCGTGGAGTTCGAGCCGGAATCGAGCGCGGTGGCGATGCGCCAGCCGTCGGGGACCGCGGTGAATTCCAGCGAAACGTCCTCCGCGCGGCGCGCGGGCGAAAACAGAAGCACCGTGGCCGGGTTCAGAAATGCATGAGTGTCGCTCAGATCGGAGGAAAACGGGCTGGGCTCGTCCCAGTATATGAAATAGTCGAGGACGAGAGCGCCGGAGGCAGGGCCGGCCGTCCAGGAGTGCGGCGTAAGGCGAACGAGCGGAATTGCCGCGCCGGAAGGAGTTTCGGCGTGTAGCTGCGAAATGCGCGCTGCGAAATCGCGAATCTGGTAAAGGCCGTTCCAGACGGGCATGTCGAGTTCGAGCGCGCCTTGCACGTCGGGAATTTCCATGCGGACGTGGAACTGGTGCGAGTCGCGGGCGGCGAGAGAAACGGAATAGCGGACGGTGGCGGAGGCGGGCGTGGCGGAAAGAAGCACCAGAAAGCAGAGAGACAAGAGAGAGGGCAAGGAGACCCGTAGCGCACAAAGTGGAACGAGCACGCAGAGCGGCCGGCGGCGGAGTTTGAGGGCAGCGACCATCGAGTCAGAGTTTGAAATGGGTGAGGCGGCGGAACTGGTGCGCGCGTGTCTTGATCTGCTTTTTCGTAAGGCGGCGAAGTCGCGCCAGCCCGAAATGCTCGACCGTGAAACTGCCCATCACGGAGCCGTAGATCATGGCGCGGCGGAGCGAGGCATCGTCGAGCGATTCGGAAGCGGTGAGCGAACCCATGAAGCCGCCGGCAAAACTGTCGCCGGCTCCAGTGGGATCGCGGACAAGGCGAAGCGGCATGGCGGGAACGGCGAAGACCTCGCGGCCGCTGACCAGCGTGGCTCCATGCTCGCCGCGTTTGATGACCACGGCCTTGGGTCCCATTTTCTGAATCCGGCGCGCGGCTTCGATGAGATTGTGATGCCCGCTCAACTGGCGAGCCTCTGAATCGTTGATCAGAAGGACGTGGACGCGGCGGAGGACCGCCCGCAGATCGTCGAGAAATCCTTCGATCCAATAATTCATCGTGTCCAGCGCAACCAGGCGCGGCTTCCGTTTGAGCTGGTGCAGGACTTTGTGCTGGAGCGACGGGTTAATGTTGGCGAGAAAGATGAACTGCGAGTCGCGAAAGTGGCCGGGAAGCTTGGGATCGAATCCGGCGAGCACGTTGAGCTGCGTGTCGAGCGTGGTGCGGTCGTTCATATTTTCGGCATAGCGGCCGGACCAGAAGAACGAGCGGCCCTCGGCGCGTTCGATGCCACTGGTGTCAATCTGACGGCCGCGGAATATGGCGTGCTCGCGCGGGCTGAAATCCTCGCCGACCACGGAGACCACGCGAACGGGCGTGAAGTAACTGGCAGCCACGGCTGCATACGTGGCCGCGCCGCCGAGCATGCGGTCCACCTTGCCGTGCGGCGTTTCAACCGCGTCGAACGCTACGGTGCCGACGATAAGAAGGGACATGGAGCTCCTCTCAGTCCAGATACTTGCGAGTAATGGCAGCCAAGCGGCGGCGCGCCGCGGCCGGAATCGTTTTGGGATCGGTAAGCATGGCGTGGGCCAACGCGCCGCCGCATTTGCACGCGCGGTCCGCGGGCATGTGGCGCACGGCGTGACGCAGCACGGAATGGGCGTGATGGGTGTTCTGGCGCAGCGCTTCCAAAATTTGCGCGCCGGTCACGGAGTCGTGCTCCGGATGCCAGCAATCGTAGTCCGTGATCATGGCCATGGTGGCGTAACAGATCTCGGCTTCACGCGCGAGCTTGGCTTCGGTCAGGTTGGTCATGCCGATCACGTCAAACCGGAGCTGGCGGTAGACGTGCGATTCGGCCAGCGTGGAGAACTGCGGGCCTTCCATGCAGACGTAGGTGCCGCCGCGATGGACCACTACTCCCGCGGCGACGCAGGCGTCGGCGAGCACGGCGCTGAGCTGCGCGCAGGTGGGTTTATCAAACGCGATGTGCGCGGCAATGCCCTCGCCGAAAAATGTGTCGATGCGATGGCGCGTGCGGTCGAAGAACTGGTCGGGGATCAGGAACATCATGGGGGCCAGCTCTTCGCGCAGAGAGCCGACAGCGCTGGCGGAGAGGATGCGTTCGACGCCCAGCAGCTTCATGGC
>DATKNR010000055.1:0-13264 GCA_035541255.1 Patescibacteria group bacterium
ACTGCCGACCTCGCCCAGATCGGCGCTCTTCGCGTCATCTCCCGCACCTCCGTCATGCAATACAAAGGCACCCGAAAAACCATGCCCGAAATCGGCCGTGAACTGAACGTCGACGCCCTGATCGAAGGTTCCGTTCTCCGCGCCGGACAGCGCGTCCGCATCACCGCGCAGCTGATTCGCGCCTCGGCCGACCAACACTTGTGGGCCAAAAGCTACGAGGGCGACCTGAGCGACGTTCTCTCCCTGCAGAGCAGTGTGGCCCGCGAAATTGCCGGCGAAATCAAAGTCGCCCTTACTCCCCAGGATCAGGCCAGGCTGGCCGCCTCCCGAAAAGTGGACCCCAAGGCGTATGAGGCGTATCTGCAGGGCCGCTACGCATGGGCCAAACAAAACGGCGCTGACCTCCGGAAGAGCATCGAATACTACCAGCAGGCGCTCTCCGTCGACCCGAACTATGCCGCCGCTTACGCGGGCTTGGCGGACACCTATTCAGCCCTCTCCGATTTTTATCTTCCCCCGCGAGAAGCAATGCCCAAAGCCGCCGAAGCGGCGAACAAAGCACTGCAATTGGACGAGTCTCTGGCGGAGGCCCACAACGCTCTGGCCCTGATTCATTTTTTTTATGATTGGGATTGGCCAGGCGCCGAACGCGAATTCAAGCGCGCGCTGGAACTGAATCCCAGCTTTGCGGACGCTCACCACTTTTACGCGCTCTTCCTCGCGTGCATGGGCCGGCACCAGGAGTCAAGCACGCAGATCGAGCCGGCACTCCAGCTCGCGCCCTTCTCAGGCCCCGCTTACGTTGACGCGGTAAGTGCCTACTGGCTCAGTCGGAATTATGACCAGGCCATTGCCCTGGGAAAAAAGGGGATTGATATCGACCCCCAGAACGCCCAGCTTCGCCTTCAACTTGCTCTCGCCTATGCCGCCAAGGGTGACTCCGCCGAAGCCATCGCCCAGGGCGAAACGGGCAGGAAAATGGACGACAGTCCGATCCTTTACGGTTTTCTCGGCACCGTTTACGCTTCCGCGGGACGCCGCGCGGAGGCGGAGAAAGTGCTCGCCACACTCGCGGGCAACCTCAATCACCGCTATGTGTGCCCGTATGAGCTGGGCACCATCTCTCTGGGACTGGGCCGTAAGGACGATTTCTACCGCTGGATTGAAAAGGCCATCGAAGTACGTTCCGTCTGCATGCCTTTCCTCTTGACCGATCCGCGGCTTGACTCCATCCGCTCCGACCCGCGCTACCAGCAACTGCTCGTGCGCATGAACTTCCCGCAGTGACGCTTCGCGCGCCTTTGAATCCTTCCAACCCTCGTGCGATGCCTGTGCACTCTGAATTTGCTTGACTCGGCAGAGGCCTTACTGTCCAATGCGCAAAAGCTGCGTCCCTTGTGAGTCCATTTAAGGCAATCATGATTTGTGAGTCCGGATTCCGGATAACCTTGTCGGGTCGCGGCTGGTTCCCTGGTTGCATTTTATCCTTCGGATCAGCATCTAGGAGCTCGCGCGATGACAAAACTTTCACGCCCGGTCTTGAAGCGCTTCGGGCTGGGAACACTTTGGTTCCTTCTTGCCACAATTTCCTGTCCATCCGAACTCAGCGCTCAGACCACGATTTCCACTGGCAGCATCCAGGGCACCGTGACTGATCCCGGCGGGGCGGCCGTTCCCGCTGCGTCAGTTACAATCACCAACGTCAATACCGGCCAGAGCAGCAGCCTTGCCACGACGGCCACGGGCACCTTTGCTTCCGGTGCCCTCTTTCCGGGCGATTACTCTGTGCGCGTGGAAGCGCAGGGCTTTAAGACACTCGAAGCCGCGCTCACCGTGCAAGTCGGCGTGACCACGCCGGGAAACTTCCGGTTGGAGATCGGCGCGCAGAATTCAGTCGTCACCGTTTCCTCAACCGCAGTGCAGGTGAACACCGAGCAGCCCACTATCCAGGGAGTTCTCGGTCGTGAACAGATCGAGGACTTGCCTTTCAACGGCCGTAACTTCCTCGATCTCGCCCAGCTCGAGCCCGGGGTACAGATTCAAGACGGCGGAACCTTTGATCCCACCAAGGACGGCTTTTCGGCGATCTCCGTGGGCAGCCGATGGGGGCGCTCCACGCGCATCGAAATTGACGGGATCGACATCACCGATGAAACCGTGGGGACCACCACGCAGAACGTGCCGGCCAGTGCCATTCAGGAATTTCAAATCAGCCAGTCCACGCTGGACCTTTCCACGGAGCTGACGTCTTCCGGGGCGGTCAACGTGGTCACCCGAACGGGAACGAACGCGCTTCACGGGGGAGGGTATTGGTACGGGCGGGATGACAGCCTGGCGGCCAAATTCGGCCCCACGCCCACGGGTTTTGATCGCCATCAGTACGGGGCCAACCTGGGCGGACCAATCGTAAAGGACAAGCTGTTCTTTTTTGGCACCTTCGAGCGAACGGCTCAGAATCAGCAGGTTCCGGTAGTGCCCGCGCCGCAATTCGACCCCGGAGACTTCAATGGTCTATTTCGAGACTTGCAGTTTCTGGGCAGGCTGGACTACCAGATCCGCCCGAATTGGAATCTCTTTTTCCGCTTCAATGACGAGCAAGCGCGGGATGCGGCCGCCGTGATCCCCGATTCCTTTCAGCCTTATCTGAACCTGAATCACACCTGGGAATACGTCTTGGGGACCGATTTCTCAACCGGAGGTTTCACGCACTCGATCCGGTTCGGCTGGCTGAAGTTTGTGAATTACATCGGAGACGCGACCGCTTCTTCAGGAGCCCCGAATCCGGTCCCCGGCATATCGGTGGCCATTGGCGGAGACCCAACCTGCACCTCCAGCGGCTTTGATGCCTACTGCTCGGGGCCTTCCATTCTGGCACCACAGAATACGCTGCAGCAGAATACGCAGATCAAATACGACGGAAGCAGGACGATCCGCAGCCATATCCTGCGCTATGGATTCGGCTACAATCGGATTGAGACATCCGCATACGCAGCTCTTGTAAGCCTTGCCGGCGTCGCCTGGAACAATACCGGCTGCGCAGCCGGCTCAACGTGCGCCGGGCTGCCCGGCGGCGATTCCAATCCCGCCAACTACTCTGCGGACGCCATCTTTCTGGGCAACGGGCAGGGATATTTTACGGAGCGGCCGGCCTTCGGACGTCCGGCGGGAGGGACGGTGGACAACCGTCTGCACGCGTATCTTGGCGATTCCTGGAAAATCCTGTCGAACCTGACGGTCAATTATGGCGCAACCTACGTGCGCGACACCGGCAGGACAGACAGCGACCTGGCGCCGATCCCCTGTTCCGCCACCACGCTGATCGCCTGCAACGGATTGCTGCTCGACCAGTGGGGCGCGGGGCTCGGCAAGCGCATCAACCAGCCGAACGACAACTTCGGGGGCAGCCTGGGCCTGGCTTGGGATCCCTGGAAAAACGGCAAAACGGTGATCCGCGCCGGCGCCGGCATCTATTACGAGAACTTCCGCTCCACCTCGGGCTATCGGGTGGCCCGCTTGCCGCAGGGGCTGTTCAGCGCCATCACCGCCGTCTGTCCCAACGGCTTCACCCTGCCGGATGGAACGATGGTGACTACGGTCAATGGGAAAGACATCGCCACGCAGGTGTGCGGGCAGCCAATCGGAACGGTGGCCAACGACATCATGGCGCTGGAGCAGATGTACCAGCAGGCGACCGCGGCGGCCGGGCCGCAGAGCAACCCCGTTTTCATCGGGAACAATCTCGCGGCGAGCGACAATTCGACGGGATCGGACCTTTTGGCGCCGAACTACGTCTCGCCCTATTCGATCCAGATGAATATAGGCGCACAACGTGAGCTTCACCAGGGAACGGTGCTGAGCGTGGACTACCTGCGCAACGTGTTCCTCCACTATCCCCTGGGGCTCGATGCCAACCATACGGGGGATTCCCGTTACTTCAATCTGAGCGGGGCCCAGACCGCGGTCGCCGCGACGAATGCCTCGTTCGGTTGCCCGGGCGATTTCACCGCGGCATCCATCAACTGCGCGATCGGCGCCGGGGCCACCATCGCCGACTATGCGGGGAACGGCCTGGACTCCGGAAATGCCGCCAACAACGGATTCCCATGTCCGGCCTGCGCCTTTCCCGGCAAAAACCCCAACGTGGGAAATGCCATCATGTTCTTTCCCATCGGCCGCTCGGTTTACAACGGGCTGCAGGTATCCCTGCAATCCCGGCTAAACCATCCCCTGCCGCACCTGGAATCGGCCAATTTCAAGCTTTCCTATGCTCTGTCGCGGTTCGACTCACAGGGCCGCGACGTCGAGGGGAATACCCTTGCGCGGAACTTTCGGGATCCCGGGTCGGTGACCGGGCCTTTCGGGCTCGATCGAACGAACATGCTGTCGGCCGGCGGCGTTTTGAATTTGCCGTGGTGGACGCAGGTCAGTTTCATCACCCACTACTACACGGCTCTTCCGGTCTTCCTTCGGACCGCGGGTTCGCCGTTTGGGGGAAGCACTGCGGGAATCTTTACCAGCGATCTGGATGGAGACGGCTCCTTCGCAGGCAGCCTCAGCGGGGGAGGCGATCTTCTTCCCGGCACCAAGCTGGGCGCGCTGAACCGCACCGTCTCCATCAAGGGCCTGGCGAATTTGATCGACAATTTCAACAACACCGTGGCTGGAACTTTGACCCCCGCCGGACAGGTCCTGGTGCAGAACGGCTTGTTCACCACCGCCCAGTTAAAGCAACTGGGGGCCACCATTCCCTATCTCCAGCCGGAGATTCCCAACGCAGTGGCCACGCAGGGCCTGTTCACCTTCGACAGCAGCATCGCCTGGAACGTCCCATTGCACAGAATCTGGAAAGCGTTGCCGGAACGGGTGGTGGCCCAGCCGCGAATGTCAGCTTTCAACCTTTTTAACTACCAAAACTACGATCCGCCCAACCAGCTCCCCAACGGAAACCTCTCCGTTTGTCCCGTGCCCTCGGCCCCTTGCTCGCCGGCGGATACCGGAGATTCGGTGAGCAGTACATCCAGGAAAACGCGCACAACCCATGTGGGTCTTGGCTCCGGCACTTTTGCTCTCGGCGCGCCTCGCCAGCTCGAATGGGGAGTCAAACTTGCTTTCTAGCGCTACGGTTCACTCGCTTCAATCTGCGCTAGTGTAGAATGCCGCCGTGCCGGACGACCCCGCATCTCTGATCGGCCGGGTTTTCGGTTCCTACCGCATCTTGGAGCAGTTGGGCGCGGGCGGAATGGGAGTGGTCTTCCGCGCACACGACGAGCAGCTCGAGCGCGATGTCGCCATCAAAGTCCTTCCCTCTGGCGCGCTCGCTGACGATACCGCCAGAAAACGCTTCCGCCGCGAAGCTCTCGCGCTCTCCCGCCTCAGTCATCAGAACATTGCCACCGTTTATGCCTTCGGGAATGAGCATGGGGTGGATTTCTTGGCCATGGAGATGGTCCCTGGAAATTCTTTGCAACAGAAGCTACAGGCTGGCGCCTTGGTGGAACGGGAGGTCCTCGCTCTCGGCGGCCAGATTGCCGCGGCACTCGAGGAAGCGCACGAGCATGACGTGATCCACCGCGACCTCAAGCCTGGCAACGTCATGGTCACCCCGCGCGGCACCGTGAAAGTGCTCGATTTTGGCCTGGCCAGAATCCTCCAGCCGGAGGCCGCGTCTGCTGAATCGGGCATCGGGGCAACGCAAAGCGCGGTTCTCACACACGCCATCGTCGGCACTCCCGCCTACATGTCGCCGGAGCAGGTGCGAGGCGATCCTGTGGACTCTCGCACGGACCTTTATGCTCTAGGCTGCGTGCTCTACGAAATGGCCACGGGCCTGCCCGTTTTTCGCGAAGACGTGGCCACTCGCCTTATTGAAGCCATCCTCCATCGCCCTCCGGTCACGCCGCGCGCGCGCAACGAGCGTGTTTCTCCCGAGCTCGAACGCATCATTCTGAAGTGCCTGGAGAAGGATCCGGACCGCCGCTATCAGTCCGCCCGTGAACTCGGCGTGGATCTGCGCCGTCTTGCGCAACCCTCCACGGTTTCTGCTGTGCTCCCTGCGGGTCCCGCGGAAGCTAAGCGCGGACGAAACTGGCGCCGGCCGGCCCTGGTCGGCGCAATCCTCCTGATCGCCATCGCCGGTGGATTGGCAGTGGGCTTGAACCTGCAGAGAATCCGCGGCCTGCTGCGCTCCAGTCCTGCCTCCACTCCCATTGAGTCGCTGGCGGTCCTTCCCCTCGAGAATCTTTCTGGGGATGCGGCGCAGGATTTCTTGGCGGACTCCATCACCGAAGAACTCACCACCGATTTGGCCCGCATCTCGTCGCTCCAGGTGGTTTCCCGCACTTCCGCCACTCAGTACAAGGGCTCTCACGCGCCGATTCCTCAGATCGGCAGCGACCTTAAGGTGGATGCTCTCGTGCAGGGTTCCGTGCGCCGTGCCGCAAACCGCATCCGGGTTAGCGCCAGCTTGGTCCGCGCCTCCACCGGCCAGCAAGTCTGGGCCAACAGTTACGACGGAGACATGAGTGACGTCCTCTCTCTGGAAACCACAGTTGCTCGCGAGATTGCCGGAGAGATCAAGCTTGCCCTGACTCCAGCCGACCGCGCCCGGCTGGCCGGCAGCCAATCTGTGAATCCGGCGGTGTATGACGCGTACCTCCGCGCCATGCACCACGACCTCAGCACCGAAGCAAATGTGCACCAGGCCATCTCCGAGATGAAGCAGGCCCTCATCGTCGATCCCAAGTTCGCTCTCGGATACGCGGGGCTTGCCCGGCTTTATATGGGTCTCGGTGACTTTTACGCCAAACCCACCGTCGTGCTGCCCGATGCCAAAGCCGCCGCCCTTCACGCACTGGAATTGGACGACACCGTGGCGGAGTCCTACCGCGTACTCGCGAAGATCAGTTTCACCTATGATTGGGACTGGGCTGCAGCGGAACGCCAATTCAAGCGCGCCATCGAATTGGACCCCAGTTTTACTCCTGCACGTATCTTCTATGCCGCGTTCCTGGCTGCCATGCGCCGCCCGGAGGAAGCCCGCGCAAGCATCTCCCGCGCCGCGCAGCTCGA
Source organism: Patescibacteria group bacterium (assembly GCA_035541255.1). GTDB lineage: Bacteria > Acidobacteriota > Terriglobia > Acidiferrales > UBA7541 > JOPF136. The sequence continues at coordinate 7,069 of DATKNR010000055.1, forward strand.
TCCCCTCTCGAGCGGTCCCTTCACCATCGGCGTCTGGGTGGACATCATGGGCAGGCAGTTCACGGAAGCGGTGGAACTTGGCCGGGCGGCCTTACGGTTGGATCCCGATGACGGGGAGACCCACGCCTTCATTTCCATTGCCTGTGCCCAGCAGGGCGATTTCGAACAAGCCATTGCCCACGCGCGGAAGGTTGATCCCAATGACAACCCCTTTGTCGTTGCGTTCGCCGCTTCTTCGCTGGCCGCGGCAGGACAGCCCGGCAACGCCCGGCATCTGCTCGACAAGCTGAAAGCGGAAGCCACCAAGCAGTATGTCTGTCCCTACGAGGTCGGCACCATCCATCTGCTTCTTGGCGAGAAGGACGAGGCCTTCCGCTGGTATCAGAAAGCCTATACGGACCGCTCTCAGTGCATGCCCTACTTGGGTGTGGACCCCCGCCTCGACTCCGTCCGCAGCGATCCTCGTTACCAGGATCTCTTCCGTCGGATGAAGTTCCCGTACTGAGAATCCGCGAGGGACCGTCGCTCCGGGGTCGCACACCGCCTGACGATCGGCGAATTTCACGCGACGGCGCGCCTGTGCTGGGCGGATGGGGCTGGCTCATCCAGCAGCGCCTCGAACGTCTGCGCGTCCATCGTCTCCGATTTCAGGAGTTCCCCGGCTACCAGGTCCAGCTTGTCGCGGTGCTGCTTCAGGATGTCCTTCGCCTCTGCATAGGCGCTCTCCAGGATGGCTTTCACCTCCTCGTCCACTTCCCGTGCGGTTTGTTCGCTGCAGTCCCGCTGCATCATACCGTCGCCCAACTCCGACAGAAATCCGTTCGGATGCTGCCCGCAGTGCACCAGCCCGATCGTTTTGCTCATCCCGTACATGCACACCATTTGCCGCGCCAGCGCCGTCGCATGCTCCAGATCATTCTCCGCCCCCGTGGTCACCTCCGGAAACACCACTTCCTCCGCTGCGCGCCCGCCCAGCAGCCCTTTGATTTTGTCCATCAGCTCCGCCCGGCTCATCAGGTAGCGCTCGCTCTCCGGGACCTGCAGCGTATACCCCAGCGCCGCGCGCCCTCGCGGAACGATGGTGATCTTCCGCAGCACGTCCGCGTGATCGCTGTAAGCCCCCACCAGCGCGTGACCCGATTCGTGATACGCCACTCGCCGTTTATCTGCGTCGCTTAGCCGCCGGCTTTTCCTTTCCGGACCCGCCACGACCTTTTCGACGGCCTCCTCCAAATCCCTCTGCCCGATCTTCGACTCGCTGTGCCGCCCCGCCAGCAGCGCCGCTTCGTTGATTACGTTGGCCAGGTCCGCACCCGAAAATCCCGGAGTCTCCTGCGCGATCTTCCTCAGGTCCACATCCGGCTCGAATGGCATGCCCCGCGAATGAATCCGCAGGATCGCGTCTCGCCCTTCCAGGTCCGGAGCGTCCACCACCACCTGCCGGTCGAACCGCCCCGGCCGCAGCAGTGCCTGGTCCAGAATCTCCGGCCGGTTCGTCGCCGCCAGCACCACCACTCCCAGGTTGGCCTCGAATCCATCCAGCCCCACGAGCAACTGATTCAGCGTCTGTTCCCGCTCGTCGTTTGCCATCCCCATCCGCACGCCGCGTTGCCGCCCCACTGCATCCAGTTCGTCGATAAACACGATGCACGGCGCGCTCTTCTTCGCCTGCTGGAAGAGGTCGCGCACCCGCGCCGCCCCCACTCCCACAAACATCTCCACGAACTCGCTCCCGCTGATGGAAAAGAACGGCACCTTGGCCTCGCCCGCCACCGCTCGTGCCAGCAGCGTTTTACCCGTTCCCGGCGGCCCCACCAGCAACACGCCTTTCGGAATCTTCGCGCCCAGCGCCTGGTATTTCGCCGGATGCTTCAGGAACTCCACTTCTTCCTGCAGTTCGTTTTTTGCCTCCTCGCATCCGGCCACGTCTTCAAACGTCACATGGATGTCCGTATCCGCGATCAGTTTCGCCCGGCTCGCCCCGATGCTCGTCACCGACTGCTTCAGCCCTCCCATCCGCTTGGAAAGGTAGATCCATACCAGCGCGATCAATCCGAAAGGCAGAATCCACGCCCACAGGAACTCCGAAATAAAGCTCGGCGTCACCCCCGTGAACCTCACTCCCGCTTTTTCCATGTCCGCCACGAGTTCCGGGTCGTCCACGCGCACCGTCCGGAATGCGTACGCTTTTGGTTTCACTTTCTCGTTCTTCTTCTCCGGCCCGCCCGCTGCCGGTGTGGGTTTGGCCGCTGCCCCGGTCGCGCCGGTGCCGGCGGCGCCCGTTTCCGGTTTGGCTGCTCCGTGCTCCGGCGAGGCAGCCGAGGGCGGCGGTTGGATCTCGCCCACGATGTCCGTCGAACTGACCGCGCACTCCACCACGTCTCCCTGCTTCACGAAACGTTTGAACTGGCTGTAGGGAATCGTCACCGTTCCCATCCGGCTGGGCCCCTCCTGCCATACCCACACCAGAGCCAGTGCCATCAGCACGAACCAGATCAGTGGGGCCCACTGCGGTGTCGGCGGGACTGGCTTCTTCGTTGGACCGGGTTGATCCATCATTCACCTCCGGCACTTTGCGCCGTAAGACTCCCCCGGCTTCTCACACTTATTCGATGCTTGTGCCCGCGATTCAATGCGGGGCCGGACCTTCCGTCACCTGCACCAGGTCGTCCGGCCGGATCCATTTTGCGAACGCGGCCCGCACCTCTTCGGGTGTCAGCTTCACGTAGTGCCGCGCCGCCTCCATCGGCTCATCCAGCGGGAGCCCCAGCGCCGTTCGCGTCAGCATTCCGGCCGCGATCGTTTCCGTGCTCGACTCCGACAGCGGAATTTCCCGCAGCAGCAGCGCCTTCGCCCTCTCCAGTTCCTCCTCTGTCACTCCAGTCTCCTGCATTTCCTTCAGATCGCGCTCGATGATGCTCCGTGCCTTCGACACATTCTGCGCGTCGCACGCGTAATCCACTTCGTAAATTCCCCGCGTCTTTCCCAGGTCCAACGACGAAAACACCGAATAGACCAGTCCCCCGTTCTCTCTCAGATCCCGGTAATACCGCGTCGCGTAGAATCCCCCGCCCAGCACGTGGTTCCCCAGCTCCAGTGCGTAGTAGTCCGGGTTGAAGCGGTTCATTCCCAGCGTCTCCGCCAGCTCCACGCTCACCTGCACCCGGCTCGTGTCCGGCACCGCCGTGCTCGATGGTGCATTCAGCGGCACGGGTGGCAGCACCGTGTCCGGCGCCGCGCCCTTCGCCGTCCAGCCGCCGAAATGTTTTCCGATCACACGCCGCGCCTCCTCCGCCGTCACGTTGCCGATCACCACGATCGTCGTCAGGTCCGGCCGGAACGTTTTCCGGTAATACTCCTTCACGTCCGCCAGCGTCAGCCGCTTCACGCTCTCCGGCGTCGCATGTCGCAGCGTCGGATCCTTTTTGGGGAACAGCGCCGTGTGCAGCGCCTGATCCGTCAGAAAGTCCGGGCTCGCCAGTTCTCCTGCCACCGATGCCGCGGTCCGTTTCTTCACGAGCTGGAACGCCGCTTCGGGCAGCGCCGCGTTCAGTTCGTTTTCCGCCAGCAGGGCCACTCCGCGGTCGAACTCCGGCGGCAGCGCCTGCAACCAGAAGCCCGCTCCTGCCTCTTCGCTCGCTCCGATGTCGTCCAGCGCTTTCTGCAGCGCCAGCCGGTCAAGCGTCGTCGTCCCGTATTCGAACAGCTGGTCCAGCACGCTGCTCACCCCTTCCTCGCCCTTCGGTGTTTCCACGTCTGCGTTGTTTCTCACCTGGCCCCACAAGCCCACCGTGTTGCTCACTCTCTCCGGCTGTACGATCAGCGTCAGCCCGTTCGCCAGTTTCGTCACCACCGGTTGCACGCTCGATTCCGGAACCGTCAGCCGGCTCAGCGCTTCCGACGCCCATCCCGGAAGCTCCACCTTCTGCGTGTGTTTCGGCGCCAGCGACTCGCGCCCGCCGAACGCGTGCGAAGAGAGCGGGCCGCCCGAGGACTGCGGCGTCAGCACCGCCGTGATCGCATGGTCAAACTTCAAATACTCTCGCGCCACACGATTCACTTCGGCCGGTGTCACCCTTTCGATTGCCTGCACATCCTCGTCCGGCGATTTCCTCCCTTCCACCGCCACCGCATTCACCCACGTCATCGCCAGCCCGGACACCGAGTTTTTCTGAAACTCCGCGTCCACCAGTTCGTGTTTGCGCGCAGCCTCCACCAGCTCCGCTGGCACGCCGTAGCCCACGTCATCCGCCAGAATCTTCTTCATTTCTTCCACCAGCCCGCTTCCGTCCCCGCTCTTTGGAAATGCCGCCAGCGCGTATCCCACGCTCGCATCCGGCAGGCTCGACAGCGAAAACCCCGCGTACAGCGCTTTCCCTTCCGGCTCCAGCGCGTAGAGCGTCCCCCGCTGGCTCGCCAGCACGTCTGCCAGCACCTCCGTTGCCGCGTAGTCCGAGCTGTTCGATCCCGGCATGCGGAACGAGATCACCGCAAGCCCGTACGGCAGGTCAGTTTCGAGCGATATCGTGTTTGCTCTTACGGCTTCCAGATTCACCGCCGGCCGTTCCGGCAGTTTCTTTGGCGGGATGTCGCCGAAAAGCCTCTTCACCTCCGCCAGCGCTTTTTCCGGCTCCACGTTTCCGGCGATCACCAGGATCGCGTTGTTCGGCGCATACCACGTGTCGTAGAACTTTTTCAGCATCGCGGCCGTCGTCCGATCGAATGACGCGCGCGTTCCCAGCGCATCGTGCGCGTACGGTGTTCCCGCGAACATCGCGCCCAGCAGCTGTGTATAAAACACGTATTGCGGGTTCGAGAGGTCCCGCGACACTTCCTGCTCGATCGCGCCCCGCTCCACGTCCCACAGCGCTTCCGTGTCCAGCACTCCCCGCATCCGCAGCGCCTCCACGCGCAGCGCCACGTCCAGGTCCTCCGCTGGAATCGTGAAGTAGTACTGCGTGATCGTCTGCTGCGTCTCCGCGTCAAACTGCCCGCCCATCGCCGCCGCAATGTCCGCCAGCTGGTCGGCCGAGAGTCCCGGACTCCCGCGGAACATCATGTGCTCCTGCGCATGCGCCATCCCGGGGAATCCCTTCGGCGCCTCGTTCGACCCGGCCTCGTACACCATCACCGAGGTCACCACGGGCGCCAGTGTGTCGCGCACCAGAATCACCCGCAGTCCGTTCGCCAGCGTCGCGCGCACTACCGCCTCGCGCGGCTTCGTTTCCGTTGTCGTGGAATTCGGCGTGGCCCAGGCCAGGCCCGCCGCCGCAAGAATCGTCAGTAAGATTCGGCTCCAGCCCGGGGATCGTCCCGCCCGGCGGGAGCCGCGCACCCGTCCCGCGAGTTTCATTCCTGCACTCCGGCCCGGGCGCCTGCTTTACATGGTAACTCTCGAATTGCCCTTGACGTGCCGGCCGTTTATATATAACCTTACGGTTGTGCAACCATAAGGTTATGGAATGAACCCCTCCCAACAGCTCGACGCCACCTTCGCTGCGCTCGCCGATCCCACCCGCCGCGCTATCCTCGCCCGCCTCGCCACAGGCGATGCCTCCGTGCTCGAGCTCGCCAGGCCCTTCGACATGAGCCAGCCTGCCGTCTCCAAGCACCTCAAAGTTCTCGAACGCGCGGGCCTCATCTCCCGCGGCCGCGACGCCCAGCGCCGCCCTTCCCGCCTTGAGGCTCGCCCCCTCGCCGAAGCCACTGCCTGGCTCGCCGACTTCCGGAAATTCTGGGAGCGCAGCTTTCAGAATCTCGACGCATTGCTCGAAGAACTGAAGATTCAGCAGAAAAAGCAGCGGCGCGCTGGCCGCAATAGGAGATCGCAATGAACCCCAATGACACTTTCAAGATCGCTGCCTCCGGTGATCGCGAGATCATCATGACCCGGGAATTCAATGCGCCACGCAAGTTGGTCTTCGAAACTCTCACCCGGCCCGAATACGTCAAGCGCTGGCTTCTTGGCCCCGAGGGCTGGATTATGCCCATCTGTGAAATCGACCTTCGCGTCGGCGGCGCCTACCGCTACGTCTGGCGCCACTCTGCAAAAGGAACGGAGATGGGCCTGCATGGCGTCTTCCGCGAAATCGTGCCGCCCGAGCGCATCGTCCATACGGAGCAGTTTGACCAGCCCTGGTATCCGGGCGAAGCGCTCGTCACCTACGTGCTCGTTGAGCGCGGTGGGCACACCACG
>DATKNR010000056.1:0-3801 GCA_035541255.1 Patescibacteria group bacterium
GGCAGGGCGTCGTGAAACGGGCGCTGGCCGGTGGCCATTTCGTAGAGAACGGCGCCGAGCGCGTAGATATCGGAGCGCGCGTCGGCCTCCTGGCCTTCCAACTGTTCGGGGGCCATATACGGGAGCGTGCCGGCAGCGGCAGGAGTAGCGGTGAGGCTGGCGGTGAGCTCGCCGGCGGTGGGAGCGCGAAGCAACCGGGCGAGGCCGAAATCGAGCACTTTGGCCTGGTCTTTGGGGGTGACCACAATGTTGGAAGGCTTGAGGTCGCGATGAACCACCCCGTGCTCGTGAGATTCTTCAAGGGCCTCAGCGATTTGCGATCCGAGCGAAGCAACTTCTTTTTCTGAAAGCGCCTGCCCGCCGATGCGGGCGGAGAGCGGCGCGCCTTCCACGAGCTCCATCACCAGAAAATCGAGGCCCTCAACCGTGTTGAAGTCGAAGATTGTGGCGATGTGGGCGTGATTCAGCTTGGAAAGGGCGAGGGCTTCCTTACGGAAGCGCTTGCGGGCGGCATCGTCAGGGGGACCGGCTGTAGGGAGGACCTTGATGGCAACGTCGCGTTCCAGGCGGGAATCGTGGGCGCGGTAGACTTCACCCATCCCCCCCGCACCGAGCTTTACGAGGACGCGGTACTGGCCAAGGGTCTTCCCCGTCAGGGATGAGGGCGCGCCATCCACGCGGGGATTGTACACCCCAGAAAGAAGAGGGGCGCCGGAAGGAGTCAGCTAGTGGGAAACCTGAGCGCGGTAGGCAAGGAAGCGCTGCTGGCAGGCAACGCCTGCGGCGTGGATGGCGGCAAATTCCGGAGACTTGCGCACTCGGGCAAAATTGGGCTGAGTGTCCATGGCGGGATAGGAACAGTAGTTGGATTCGATAGCCATGCGCAGGAAGCGCAGAGCGTCCCCGTTACGTCCGACTGAGGCCAGGTCGACCGCGAAGTAGAACTTCGGCTCGGAATCGCGAGTTCCTAGAATTTGCTTCTCGGTTTCCCGCTCCGACGCATTGAGTTCAGGCTCCGGGCGATGTTCCAGGAAGAGTTGAGGGAGCGACGGAGGTGCTCCATTGCGGGTACTCTCCTCGTAGAGCTTTTGGGCTTCCTCTGGCCTGCCCTGCTCGAGAAGAAATCCCGCGCGGCTGTTCAAAGACCATTCCGAACCCTCGTCGAGATGAAGAAAGACTTCGGCGCGGTCATAGCGCCGCAACTGTCCGAAGGTGATGGCGCAGGAGCGGAGGCCGCGGTCCGCGGGGTCGAGGTTGAGCGCGGCGTCGCATTCGCGCGCGGAATCATCCAGCAGGCCGGCATAGCGGAACACGTAGGACATGGTGAAGTGGGACCGGGCTCGATCCGGCCGCTGGGAGAGCAGACGGCGGGCCTCGTCGTAAGAGCCATTCAGGTCGCCACTCTCGGTGCGAATCAAAATGAGCCGCTCGGCGGCGCCGACCAGATTGGGATCGATCGAAAGCGCGCGCTTGGCGGAGTCGATGGATTGCTCGTAGTATTTCTGTCCGCCGCTGCCATATTCGCTGTCGAAGTAGTAGCGGTTCGCGAGTTCTTCCCAGGCCGGTGCGAATCCGGGGTCGAGGGCAACGGCACGCTCGAGTGCGGAAATGGCCTGAAGATTGGGGGCGACGTCGCGGGACAGCGAAACGGCGCGCAGGAACAGGTCGTAGGCCTCCGAGTTGATCGGACGCGACCCCTGGTCATGCGCGGCGGAGAGACCGAGCGAGGGAACCAAACTGTTCTTGACCAGCGCGCTTACCTTTTCCCGAAGCGCGATCAAATCTTTTGCCGGCGCGGTGACGGAATTGCGCCAGAGCACCTTATTCCCTTCGACGTCGATCATCTCCAGCGTCACGCGAAGGCCATCGGGTTCGCTCGAGAAATGGCCGGTGAGTACGTCCTGGACCCGCAACTCTTTTCCTGCAGACTGGGGATCGGTGTTGGCCGAGGCGAATTTCCGCGCGGACTCGAAGGGACGAAGGGTGAGCGACGGCGTGTAACTGAGCGAAGTGGCGATCTCATCCGGCAGCGAAAGGCGGAGAAAATCGACATCCGTGCCGGCGCCATAGTTTTGGAAGGGAAGAACGGCGATCGAAGCACGTCCTCCGGAAGTAGTGGATGGCGCGGGCTGGCGGAAATGCCACCAGGCGAGGGCTGCGCCCAGCAAGAAGACGAGAGCGGCGGCGAGGAACAGAACTATACGGACAGAGTTGCTGCGGGGAACGGGCGCCTGTTGTTCGACAGTTGCCGAAGACAAGCGGGATCCATGAGCGGCGAGGTCGCGCTGGATGCGGGAAATATCGGCGCGCAGCTCGGCGGCAGTCTGATAGCGGAGCGCACGGTCCTTCTCGAGCGCCTTGTGAATTACATCCTCGAGCTTTGGCGGCAGCTCCGGATTGGAACGTGAGGGGGGAGGAGGCATGCGGTTCAGAACGGCGTTGAAGAGATCCGCATCGCTCAGGCCGCCGAAGGCCATGCGGCCGGTGGCCATCTCGTAGAGCGCGCAGCCGAAGCTGTAGAGGTCGGTGCGCGGATCGAGCTCCAGGCTGCGAGCCTGTTCCGGAGACATGTAGGCCACGGTGCCGAGCGTGGAGCCCGGGCGAGTGAGAGTCGGAGGAGCATTGGCATCGCGTGTGAGCGAGTCCGCGCCTTCCTGTCCGGTGCGCTTGGCCAGGCCGAAATCGAGCAGCTTGGCGTGGCCGCGGGAGGTGACGAAGATGTTGGCGGGCTTGATGTCGCGATGAATGATGCCCTTGGAGTGGGCTGCGTCGAGCGCGTCAGCGATCTCAATGGCCAGGGTGAGGATTTGTTCGACGGGCATGGGGCGATTGCCGATCTTGTGCTTAAGCGTTTCGCCTTCCAGACATTCCATCACCAGATAGAGGCGTCCCTGGGCTTCGCCAATCTCGTGGATGGTGCAAATGTTTGGGTGGTTGAGCGCGGAAGCGGCGCGGGCTTCGCGGCGGAAGCGTTCGAGAGAATCAGGGTTCGCAGCTACGTGTTCCGGGAGAAATTTGAGCGCGACGGGACGTCCCAGGCTGAGATCTTCGGCGCGATAGACCACACCCATTCCGCCGCCGCCCAGTTTTGACTCGAGGCGATAATGGCCAATCTGTTCGCCAATGGCGGGTTCAGGCATATGCAGGGCACTTTGGCAGCGCGCCCACGGCGTCTGCGCATGATACTGCACCACGACCTGAATTGCGTACCGAGGCGCGCAATGGGGGAGGTTCTAGTACCCGGCAAATATTTCACGGGCAACGAAGAAGCGCCTTGAGGCTTCTGAACAGAGTGCAGTAAGACTCGCCTCATCACGGGAGTGTGGGGCACCCAGCCCGACAGCACAATTGCTCCCAATGTTCAGGATGGCCCGCGGCGCGAAGTGCTTGAGAAAGGCGGCGGGGGAGATTGAGCCGCGCGCAATGCTTCGGGTGAACTCACTGAGGCCGAGGACCAATCAAATTTTTCGTAATCATTGAAGGGGGATCAGAAATGAAGACGTGGATCGCAGTAATTGCAGGGGTGTTGCTAACTGCTGCCGCGCTGCCGGCTAAGGCCGAGGGCAGAGCCGAACGCGAACGGGTGGAAAACGCGGGACGAGTAATACAGGCGATCATGGATATGCCCGACACGATCCCGCAAAGCCTGCTGGACCATGCACGCTGCGTGGTGGTGATGCCGACGGTGTTGAAGGCGGCGTTCGTATTCGGCGGCGCATATGGGCGCGGCGTGATGGTGTGCCGCACGGGGAAAGATTTTGAGGGCGGCTGGGGAGCGCCGACGATGATGGCGCTCGAAGG
>DATKNR010000057.1:0-2033 GCA_035541255.1 Patescibacteria group bacterium
GCTGCCTTGGCCGCCTCCTGCAACGCGGCGTCCAGCATCACAACCGGATCCGGCCCCACCGCTAACCGGCGCAGCAGGCCCTCGCCTTTCTTCGTCCCCGCTGTGAGAGTAATCTTCAGGCCGCGCCGCTTGCAGCGCACAGCCGTACCATCAGGGAGCTTCACATTCATCGGCTTCAGATACGCATCCACGTAGTGCACGCCGGCGCCGGACTTGTCGTCCGTGAATTGCGGCAATTTCTCTTTCGCCGCCGGATTAACGTCGCAGAGTTTGGTTTTCATGACAGAGATACTCGTCCATCGCCTGCCGGAAAGCGCGGATGTGCTCGGGCGTGCTGCCGCAGCAGGCGCCCACGATGCTCACACCGGCCTCCAGCAGCGGCACGACGCCCTTCACCATCTGGTCGGGCGTTTCGTCGTAGACCACCTTCATATCCACCAGTTTGGGCTGGCCCGCATTGGGCTGGGCCATTACCGGCAGATCGGTCACGGCGCGGTAGCGCTTCACCGCCTGCCGCGCGCGTTCCATGTCCATGCCGGTGCCGCAATTGAGTGCCACGATATCCACTCCGTGCCCCTCCATCACGCGCGCCGCCCGTTCCGGATCGATGCCCATCATGGTGCGGAACGTGGAGCCGTCCAGCGTGACATCGTAAGCCATCGACCCGATCACGCACCCCGCTCCAGCCTCCTTGGCAGCCTGAATGCCGATCAGCAACTCTTCAAGCGACGTCTGCGTCTCGATGATGATGGCGTCGGCGCCCGCGTCCACCAGCGCCTTCGCCTGCTCGTTGAAGGCGTCGCGCACCTGCTCTTCGGTGAAGTCTCCGTACGGCTCCATCAGGCCGCCGAACGGGCCAATGTCGCCGATCACGTATCCGGGGCGCCCGCCGAACGCCTCGCGGGCGATGGCTACGCCGGCCTGATTGATCGCCGCGACGCGGTCCGCGTTGCCGTGGCGGTTGAGCATGATGCGCGAGCCGCCGAACGTGTTGGTGAGGATGCAATCGGAGCCGGCCTCCGCGTAGCGGCGCTGGATCGCGAGAACACGATCGGGATGCGAGAGGTTCCACTCCTCTCCGCAGTTGCCCTGGGCCAGGCCGGCCAGCATGAGTTGTGTGCCCATCGCGCCGTCCGAGAGCAGCGGCCGTTCGCGGAGAGCTTCCAGAAGAGTCGGTTTAGGCATGGAGCTTGTACCAGATGGTTTCAAACACGAGGCCCCACTTGTGGGCGCGAGCCTCCGGGTCGCAGTAGCACCCGGCGGCACATTCGGGATGCGGCCACTGGACCGCTTCGTGGAGCGGATGGCCCAGCATCGGTTTCTCGGCAGCGATGGCCCGCATCATGGAATCGGAGTTTTCGATGTACCGGCACATGTGTTTGTAGCCTTCGTCCACGGGCATACAGTATTCATCGCGGATGGGGTAGCCTTCCTCGCGGGGACCGAGCGTGACGACGTAGTCGAATTGGAGCGGATGGCCGAGATTGGAGCAGGTCGTGCCCTCATATCGGAACCGTGCTTCCATCTCACCGTTTCCGCGCTCCCGTAGTTGAAGCCGCTCGCCGGACCAGCGGCGCAGGGCCTTTGGGTTGACGCATAGCGGGACGCGGCGGAACTGGCACGGCGTGTAGGAGCAGTGACTGCAAGGAATCAGTTCGCTCAGCGGCCGCGTGGACGCCGTTTTGGGCACAACGGGGAAGACGGAGATCTGCGATTTCTTCGGACGCAGCATGCCGGACGGCAGCACTTCGAGCCGATCCGGCAGTGGCTGAAGCCGCTCCAGGAGCTCCGCCTGCCTGGCAATATCGACGCCCGTGTACCCCGGGCTCCAGTGCGGCAGAATCGCCAGTCCCTGCGGGTCCGCCCAGGCGCAGAGCCGCGCGCCTGCGGTGGTCGTAAGGTGCTCGACAACGGTCGAGCCGTATATTTCGAGAAAGAAGTACTCGTCGGGGATACCGTCGCGCCAGCGGCGCTGCGCCTCCTCTTCGATTTCCGGGCCCGCACTCACCGCCACCACGAACGCGCGTTCCGGA
>DATKNR010000058.1:0-16148 GCA_035541255.1 Patescibacteria group bacterium
TTCAAGCTGCCTTGCATGCCGCCGGCCTCCTACCTTTCGACGGAGCGGTCCGCCAGGCTCGGCGCGTGGGAATGAGGTTGTTTCTAAATCACTTTCCATTCGGCGGGAGGTATGTTATCGGTCGCCGTGTAGGTCCTCGCGATACTGAGAGGAGAGGGCGGTTTTCTCTCCCGAAACCGTGGAGCTGCAGCTTTGCCCTACCTGCCCATCGAGAGTCACGGCATCATCGGAGACATGTCCACTGTCGCGCTTGTGGGCATCGACGGCACCATTGACTGGATGTGCTTCCCGCGCTTCGATTCTCCCGCTGTGTTCGCCTCAATCCTCGACGACGCCAAGGGCGGCCATTTCAGAATCTCGCCTGAAGTGGCCGGCGCTAACTCCAAACAGTTGTACTGGCCGGACACCAATATCCTGGTCACGCGCTTCTTTACCGCCGACGGTGTTGGCGAAATCATCGACTTTATGCCGGTAGAGCTGCGCGCCGGTGCCAGGGCGCGTCTCGTTCGCCGCGTCAACGTGGTGCGCGGGTCCATGTCGTTCCGCGTGGAATGCCGTCCCGCTTTCAACTTTGCCCGCGACGACCACCAGGTCGTCCTCTCCAGCCGCGGCGCGACCTTCCGCTCGAATGCCCTCAGCCTGAAGTTGCTCACCCGCACTCCCCTCCACCACGATCAGCATGGCGGAGTCGCAGCTTCGTTTACCCTGCACGAGGGCGAAAGTTCCATCTTCTTGCTTGAGGAAGCCGGTGAGGACCCGGGCGACAATCCCGTTCCGGGAGTCCACGAGGCCCATCAACTTTTCGAAATCACCGTCCGCTACTGGCGCCGCTGGATTGCGCGATGCACCTATCGTGGCCGTTGGCGCGAAATCGTGCACCGCTCTGCCCTCGTACTCAAGCTGCTCACCTTTGCACGCACCGGCGCCATTGTGGCTGCGCCCACCGCCGGACTTCCGGAGGACCTGGGCGGCGAGCGCAACTGGGATTATCGCTACACATGGGTCCGCGATGCCGCATTCACTCTCTACGCCCTGATGCGCATCGGCTATTCCGAAGAAGCCGTCGCCTTCATGAACTGGATCGAAGCCAGGTGCCACGAGCTCGAGCCCGACGGTTCGCTGCAGATCATGTACGGCATCGATGGCAGACATAAGCTCGAGGAAGAAATACTTTCGCATCTCGACGGCTACTGCGGCTCGCGTCCCGTGCGCATCGGCAACGCCGCCTACCAACAGCATCAGCTGGATATCTACGGCGAGCTGATGGATTCCGTCTACCTCTACAACAAATACGGCGCGCCCATCTCCTACGAGCTGTGGAAAGACTTGCAGAAACTGCTGAACTGGGTCTGCGAGCACTGGCACTTGGAGGACCACGGGATCTGGGAAACGCGTGGAGGCGCCCGCCATTTCGTTTATTCCAAGGTCATGTGTTGGGTGGCGCTGGACCGCGGACTTCGCCTGGCCGAGAAGCGTTCGTTCCCTGCCGACCGCGACCGCTGGCTCAAGAATCGCGATGCCATTCTCGAAGAGGTGATGCAGCTCGGCTGGAATTCGAAGCGCAAGGCATTTGTGCAATCCTACGGCAGTGATTCTCTCGATGCCGCAAATCTGATCATGCCCATGGTTTTCTTTGTCTCGCCCACGGACCCGCGCATGCTTGCCACCTTGCGTGAAACAATGCGGGCGCCCGCCAAAGGTGGCCTGACCGCCAACAGCATGGTGGCCCGCTATAACACACGCGAATTCGTGGACGGCCTCAAGGGCGAAGAGGGCGCTTTCAACATGTGCACCTTCTGGCTGGTCGAAGCCCTCACGCGTTCCGCCCAGGGCGCGCCCGAGCGCCTGCAGGAAGCCCGGCTCATTTTCGAACAAATGCTCGGATACGCAAACCATTTGGGCCTGTACGCGGAGGAGACCGGCGCGCGCGGCGAGGCGCGCGGAAATTTCCCTCAGGCGTTCACTCATTTGGCGCTGATCAGCGCCGCATTCAATCTCGATCGCTTGCTCGGCAGCCAGTCACAGAGCTAACCTTCGCCAGCCGGCCGATTCTTGACCGATCGATGCCGATTGGGCTGGGATGGACGTGCGGTCGCCGCGCATTCGACCGCCAGTTTTGGTGGATGTTGTCCGGCCGCAGTCTTATTATCGTATTACGATGAACTGGGTTCGAACGGATGTGAAGACACGGGGCCGGACACTCGCTGTGGCCCGAGGCTTCCGATGACGGTGAGTGCTCCCGTGCGCCTCGGACTTCCGACATGAAGCTGCCTCAACAACCGGATTGGTACAAGGACTCCATCATCTATCAGCTGCACGTGCGCACGTTCTACGACAGCAGCGGCGACGGCATCGGCGATTTCCGCGGCCTCCAGGACCGGCTGGACTACCTCCAGGAACTGGGCGTTAACGTCATTTGGCTCCTGCCATTCTACCCTTCCCCGTTGCGCGACGATGGCTACGACATCTCCGACTACTGCGCGATTCACTCCAGCTACGGAACGATGGAGGACTTTCGTTCCTTCCTCGCTGCGGCTCATGGCCGTGGCATCCGCATCATCATCGAGCTTGTGCTCAATCACACTTCCGACCAGCATCCATGGTTCCAGGAATCGCGCAGTTCGCGCCACAATCCGCGCCGCGACTGGTACGTCTGGAACGACACGGACGACCGATACCGCGATGCCGGGATCATTTTCGTGGATACGGAGCTGTCCAACTGGGCCTGGGATCCTGTTTCCAAGTCGTATTACTGGCATCGCTTTTTCAGTCACCAGCCGGACCTCAACTACGACAATCCTCAGGTCCGCGAAGCCATCTGGGAGGTCATGAAGTTCTGGCTCGACCTGGGAGTGGATGGCTTCCGTCTCGACGCTGTCCCCTATCTCGTCGAGCGCGAAGGCACCTCCTGCGAAAACCTGCCGGAGACTCATGCCATCGTTCGCGAGCTCCGCCTCCGCATGGACCAGGCGTTTCCCGGCAGGATGCTCCTCGCCGAGGCCAACCAGTGGCCGGCGGACGTGTGCGCCTACTTCGGCCAGGGCGACGAATTTCACATGGCCTTCCACTTCCCCCTGATGCCCCGCATGTTCATGGCCGTCAAGCTCGAAGACCGCAAGCCCATCGTGGAAATCCTGCAGCGCACTCCCCAGATTCCCGATTCCTGTCAGTGGTGCATTTTTCTGCGCAATCACGACGAGCTGACCCTCGCCATGGTCACGGACGCCGAGCGCGATTACATGTACGACGAGTATGCGCGCGACAAATCCATGCGCATCAATGTCGGCATTCGCCGCCGCCTCGCTCCCCTCATGGACAACGATCGCAGGCGCATCGAGCTGCTTAATGGCCTGCTCATGTCCCTGCCCGGAACCCCCATCGTCTATTACGGCGACGAGATCGGCATGGGCGACAACGTCTATCTGGGCGATCGCAACGGCGTCCGCACCCCCATGCAGTGGGACGGCCACTGGAACGGCGGATTTTCCTCCGCCGATCCCGAGCGCCTCTATGCTCCACTCATTTCCAATCCCGTGTATGGCTTTCAGGCCGTGAACGTCGAATCACAGAAGCGTTCCGAGCATTCGCTCCTTTCCTGGATGAAGCGGCTGATTCAGGTCCGCAAGTCCACACAGGTTTTCAGTCGCGGCTCGATTGAATTCCTGCACCCACTCAACCACCGCGTTCTCGCGTACGTCCGCGAACTGGGCAGGGAACGCGTCCTGGCGGTGAACAACCTTTCTCACACCGCACAGGCTGTCGAGTTGGACCTTCTGAAGTTTAAGGGAAGCATCCCGATTGAAATGTCGGGAAGGGCCATCTTCCCGCGTATCGGCGACCTCCCCTATCTGCTTACTCTGGGTCCCTATCAGTTCTATTGGTTTCAACTCCGGCGCTTTTAGCGCCTCGCGCCGCGGGCGCCGTCGGGAATCTCCAGGCGCAGCGGCCGGCAATTTGGGAGCTGTCATTGAGCGAGGAGAGTTTCCTTTCCGATGATTTTGTCCGCCAGCTCATGAGCGTCGGCGAGGTCGACGTGTTGGTGGCCATCCGCTCGCGCAACGACCGCAAGACCATCGGCAATGTTGTGCGTTCCGCCGAAGACTGCTTGCAGCGCAGATTCGGCCGCCAGCGGGCCGTACTCGTTCATGTGGACGCCGGCTCGCGCGACGGCACTCCGCAGGCCGCGCGCGAGGCTAGCCAATTGGGCATTGCGAACGGCTACGAATCCCTCCGCACTCTCCGCTGGATTCGGACCGACACCGGCAGCTCCGCCGGCGAGGAACACGTGCTCCGCACTGTCCTCTCTGCGGCTGAGCTGCTTCACGCCAAGTCCTGTGCCGTCGTTTCCGCCTCTCTCGAAAGTCTGGACCCCGCATGGATTGACTCTCTGCTCGGTCCCGTGCACCGCGAACACTTCGATTTCGTTGCCCCGCTCTACGAGCGCCACAAGTTCGATGGACTGCTCACGCGCAACTTACTGTATCCCTTCAGCCGCGCGCTCTTCGGCAAGGCCATGCGCGAACTGCGCGCCACCGAATTCGCTTTTTCCGGCCGCCTCGCCTCTCACACCCTGGCGCGGCCCGAATGGCAGAACGAAGGAATTCGTGCTGGCGGCGAAATGTGGATGGCCCTCACCGCCATGTCCCATGGCTTCCGGTGCTGCCAGACCTACCTGGGTCCCAAGCCGCGCGCCTCTTCGAGCGCGGGCGTCGTTGACGTAATCCGCCAGAGCGTGAGCGGATTTTTCTGGTGCCTGGAGTCCACCGACTCCTATTGGCTCAAGGGCATCCCTCAGGACGAGATAAAGACCATCGGCCCCGATCACCAGCTCAACACGGAGGCCGTGCGCGTGGATCGCAAGAAGCTTCTTCAAATGTACCGGTCAGGCGTTGAGGAGCTGTCCCAGATCCTCTGCGCCATTCTGGATCCCGAAACGCATGCCGAGTTGAAGCGTCTGGCCGCTCTCGATGAGCCGTCATCCCAGATGTCCAACTCCCTCTGGGCCCGCGTCAGTCTCGAATTCGCCGCCGCCTATCACCATTCGGTGCTTCACCGTGATCACCTCGTCCAGGCCTTCGTTCCTGTCTACAGGGGAAGAGTGTGCTCGTTCCTCTCGCAGCATCGCTCCGACTCGGCTGAAGCGATCGAGGCCGATCTCGAGGATCTCTGCAACGAGTTCGCGCGGCAGAAAACTTTCTTCATCGAACGATGGAGCACGAAAGGAAAGGGTGAAACATGAGAGAAATGATTCTGCGTGCCTTCATGCAGGCGCACGAAAACTTCACCCGCATGCTCGCCGAGTTCCTCCCTCGGTTCCTGGTCATGCTGATCATCATTGTCATCGGCTGGCTCGCCGCCTGGCTGTTCAAACTCATTTTCCGCGCCATCCTCCGCCTGGCGCGCGTCGAAAAGGTTTCGGAAGAGGCCGGCGCCTCGCGGCTGTTGCGAGAGGCTGATCTGCCGTCGATGACGGAACTGCTCAGCCGCGCCGTCTTTTGGGCCATCTGGCTCGGTTTCTTCATCATCGGCGTCAGCGTGCTCGGGATCGTCAGTTTACAGAAGGAAATCTCGGATTTGATCGGGCTCCTGCCACAGGTCTTCGTCGCCTTTGTCGTGCTGTTCGTGGGCATTCTCGCGGCGAATTTCTTTTCCCGTGCCGCGCTCCTCGGCGCCGTCAATGCCGGATTTCCCTCCCCAAAACTACTTAGCGAAACCGTGCGCATCGTAATCGGCTTTCTCGCCGTCGCCATGGCGCTCGAACAGGTCGGCCTCGGCAGGCAAACCGTGGAGATCGCCTTTGCCATCCTCTTCGGCGGAATCATGCTCGGCCTGGCAATCGCATTCGGCCTGGGCGGACGCCGGCTTGCCCAGCGGTTCCTCGAGAAGCGTTTCCATCCGGAAGGCAAGAGTCGCAACGACGAGCTTTCGCCGCTCTAGTTCTGCATCAGGTTAGGCTAGGGCTTCTCCCCGGCCTCCAACCCTGCCCTCTGCCGAGCCCTCCCCGTGTATAATTTCGCGGCCGTCTTAGACGGAATTCCTTTCGAGGAGCATCCGAGTGCCGGTGGAGCGCGGCCGATGGGGAATCCTCAAACGCATTAAGGAAGCCAGATGCCCTTCCTGTGGCACGAGTGTCTCCCGCAGTCTGCTTTCCGAAGCTCACTGGTACCCCTTCTGGAACAATCGGGACGGCGGTTGCCCCGCCTGCGTTCGCAAAAATCTCCTCCGCAACCTGCTGGATCACGGTGCCAACGCTTTCGACCACAGCGTTCAGTCCTCCTGGCCTCTGGATGCCGAAGCTGCTTTCGGCGCCATTCCCACTCCGCTCCGGCTTCGCGCCGATCCTCGGTTCGCTGGTCGCGGCGTAACTCTGGCGATGGTGGATTCCGGCTTCTTCCCCCATCCGGATCTGGTCGAGCCGTTCAATCGCATCCTCGCTGTTGCCGACGCCACCCGCGAACCGGTTCAGGCCTTCCGTTTCTCTCAGGAGGAGCGTCCCCGATGGCCCAGTTGGCACGCCGGCGCGGACTGGCAGTGGCATGGATTGATGACCAGCGTCGTTGCTGCTGGCAACGGCAACCTCGGCCACGGCCTCTACGCCGGCCTCGCCAGCGAGGCAAATCTCGTCCTCATTCAGGGGCGCGATGAAAATGGACGCATCACCAACTCCACCATTGTCCGCGCTCTCGCCTGGCTGCTTCGTGAGGCGCCCGCTCTCGGCGTCCGCGTGGTCAGCCTTTCCGTCGGCGGCGACCCGGTTGAAACGCTGCTCGGCAATCCCGTCGACCAGGCAGCCGAAGCCCTCATCGATGCCGGCATCACCGTTGTGGCAGCCGCGGGCAATGCCGGCGAGCGCCGACTGCTTCCTCCCGCCACCGCCCCGCGTGTCCTTACCATCGGCGGTATTGACGATCGCAACAGCTTCCGCCATGAGGAGATTGCCCTCTGGCACAGCAATTACGGCGAGGCAACCAACGAAGCCCCAAAGCCCGAACTCGTCGCCCCAAGCCTCTGGGTGGCGGCCCCGGTGCTCCCCGGCACTGCCGTTGCCCGCGAGGCGATGGAACTCTTCGAGCGCCGGCGCCGCGGCCAGCCCTTCGACAAGAAGCGTCTCGCCGAACTGAAGCTGATTACGCCGCACTATCAGCACGTGGAAGGCACCAGCTTCGCGGCTCCGCTCGTTTCGAGCGCCATCGCCTGCATGCTGGAAGCCAATCCAAAACTTTCCCCGCTGCTCATCCGCCAGATCCTCATGTCCACCGCGGAACCCGTTCCTGGCGCCCCGCGAGAGCGCCAGGGTGCCGGCGCTCTCGCCGCCGGCGCGGCGGTTGCTCGCGCGCTCCAGGAACGCCATGGCCGCGGCGCCGCCTTCGAGAAATCCCCATCGGTGCGGCCCGAAGGCGTCGTCTTTCTTTTCCACGACGACCAGGCCCGCCTTGTCGAAGTCTGCGGCTCCTGGAATGCCTGGGCGCCTCCGGGCACACACCTCGTGCGCGACGGCGAAGGCATATGGCGCACTCCGCCCATGAAGATTCCGCCTGGCGCCTATGACTACAAGTTTGTCATTGACGGAACTCGCTGGATGGACGATCCCGTGAACCCGAAGAAAACGCACGACGGCGTCGGCGGTCTGAACAGCGTCCTCGAAGTCCCAGAAAGATAGCGGGCCGGCGTTCACGGGCCTCTGCTGTCTCCCGCTCTCTCCGCTTCACGTCTCCCTGTAGTTCAGCAGGATTGCGCCGATCAGAATGAAGCACACCGGCCAGATCCACGAGAGTGCGCCCTTGGCCCGGTCTTCCGAGGGTAATCGCAGTTCCAGCCATCGCGACCAGCCTGCCAGCACTCCCAGCACGGCGATCGGCAAATGACTCAGCCCGGCGAACAGCTCTTCCTTCACGTCCCCGAACGAGTGCGAATGGGTCAGAAGCGCCGCCCCTCCCAATAGGCACACCGCCGGAAACGCCAGGGCGTGCGTTGGCCGCGTCGCGCGTCCCGTCTGCACCCTCCACTCGAAGATTGCGAACACAATGATCAGAACCACGAACATGCGGTGCTGCAGATCTTCCGGATTGAGCCAGCTTTCCCAGAAGGTTTTGTGATGCCCCAATGGCCAGGTCTCCGGATCCGCCCGGAAAAATAAGAACACTGCCAGTCCAATAAACAGCAGCGGCCAGTTGCGCGCCAGCGGAACCTTGTGCGTCCGCGCCAGGAACGCCATCAGTCCCATGAGTGCCACGATCAGGCCTGCCCAGTGATGGTTGTAATTCGACCATACCGAGTCGACTTCGTCCTGTTTTCGTTGCCGCTCCTGTTGTGCCTCGGTCAGCGCGGCGTAGTAGCCCGGATCCCCGGGAGAAATCCCTGTCGGTAACTGGAGCTTGATTTCAGTTTCCTGGTCGAGAGATGGGGTAGTGAATCCCGGCCATTGCGGGGACATGCGCGCGGCGATTTCGCTCACTGTCAGCCGGTCTGACTTTTCATCCTCGGAAGGTGGCTGGGAAGTGAGCGAGGCCGCCGCAAGGAGTACCGAAAGCCCGATGCCGATCTCCGCCTCGCAACAACACCGGATTCGCCTCATACCGCTGAAATCGTTCCCGTGCGACGCCCGGACCGTGAAAAAGTTCAACGCGCCGAGGCAAACCAGGAACGAAAACAGCACCAGTTTGCTGCTCAACATGGCCCCATACGCGGTTTCGTACAATCCGCTCCACGAACCTACGTACTCGACGGCCAACCATAGCCCTGCCGCTCCCAGGATCCATACGCTGATGAATGCCAGCCGCGAAAATCGCTGAGTCGTTTCCCGCAGGAATACCGGTGTCTTCGCCCGGTTCAGCACCAATAGCAGGAAGGGCAGCCCGCCGATCCACACCGCTGTCGCCGCCTGGTGCAACAGCGTCACGATGGCCAGCGGCAGGCGATTGTTCATCCGCGCCATCGCGTGGCTCGTCAGCATCGCACCCAGCAGGATCAGCGCCGTAGGAATCACCATCGCTGCGCTGCTCCTTCGCCGCCCCGGCGAACTCAGAATCGCAATCCCGAGTGCGCCTGCCATCGATATCACCGCCGCGTATACCAGGTTCGCTCCCAGGGCTTCACGGGCGGAAATCCCGGTGGACGCGGTAAGAACGAACACGTCCGTGGCCACATACAGGGCCAGCGTCGCGGCCAGCCCCGCAGCCAGCCAGCGGACCCATCTCCGGCACGACTCCTCCAGTTCGGCCGATTCCGCTTCCGACGGCCGGAACACCCATGCCAGAAATCCGATCCCTCCGATTGTCAGGGTCTGCAAAACCAGGGTGGCCGCACTGATCACCACCGTGGCGAAATCAAATATCCTCAGGAAACGTTCAATCGGCATCCGTCAGTTTCCTGAGACTTTGAACGGGATATCCCCTCGCGTGATGTGGCCGTCCGTCGCCAGCACCTGCCAGTGAAGCTTGTAGTCTCCCGGCTTCAACTTGCTCGCGGCGCTCGTCAGCGTGTCGGGCGATGGCTGCTCGCCCATCTTCAGCGCTTCCGTGCTGCCGTCAGGATGGATCAGTGTCAGCTTCGAACGGTTGCCGTCGATGCGCGAGTTAAACCGCAGCCGGATGCTCACGTCCGGCCCCTTCACGGTGCTATTGGCGGCGGGAGTGGATTCCTGGAGCACTGCATGTCCTTCCACCGGCGTGCACAGCAGCAGGACCAGCGTCGCGAGCGCGAGCGTCCCCAGGAATTTTTGCCACCTCGCGATGGTACGTGCCGATTCGAACAAGGTAGTCCCCCTCTCTCGATGAAACCTTCGTGCTGGATGCGACTCTCAAAATACCCCCTGTCGGATTTCCTGCAAAGCGCAAAAATTGGGTTTTCGCGCTCATGCGTGCGAGCGTTTAGTTGGGAGAGGCAAGGTTGTCGCCCGATCCCAGGGGCATTTCTGGCGGGTGTTTGCCTGCGGAGGGCTCCTGCGGCGCCGGCGGAAGGTGACGAATGCAGTGTGGCCGGACCGGGTAGCTCCATTGCTTCCCGGCCGGCCGCGCCGTCGTTCTCTTCGCAGTTACTATCCGCTTATCGCTTTGGCTCTACGGCCGCCTGCCGGCGGTTTCTGTCGGCGACCGCTGCCGCCACGGTCAACCGCCGCGCTGAGGGCTTTTCCGAAGTGTTCGTATGAACTGACTTCTGATCTTTCTGCCCATGATTCATTGCTGTCGCGTGCAAATGGCTCTGCGCCACGTCGCCGCCGGCGCCCGCTTCCACACCCGTCTCGGTAAAGTGGTCAGGATTCGAGTCCGCCTGCGCATGTGCCGCAGGTGCGATCAGCAGCGCAACGCCAAATCCCAGGCCCACCAGGCACACCCGTAGCTTCGTCATGCCGTTCATGACTTCCTCCAATCTAAGACCTGTTATGAGGCCCTAATACGCCCGTTTCCCGAAATCTGGTATTGCTGGAGGGACGTGCCAGCCCAATCATCATGAACTTTCCGTACGCTTCCCGCGATGGAACCGAAGTACTCCCGTGTTTCGCATCGGTACATAGCGAAGGAAGGCATCTGAAGCGGTCAATCGCTTCCCCGTTTATTGGTCGTTAAGTTCTTGATGCTGGCGCTGGCGTGGATTGTTGCTCGCGCCACGATTGGCGCGCAATCTCGCGCCACACGAGCCACGCGCACACCGCCGCAAGAGCCGCAAGGACCGCTCCCTGCCCGGCCCGCTTCAGGCAGAAATCCCCCACGGCAAATAGTGCCGAATACACCATCGCGCACCCCAGCAGCCATGCGCGCAAATTGGCGCCCAGGTCTCGCGTCTCCACAATGTCCGGTGCCAGTTGTGCCACTGGCTTCCATCCCGTCACCTGCGGCCGGGCCATCCGGTAGAACTTCACCAGCACCTCCTGCGGTTCCGGACGCGTCGCCAATGTCACCGCCACCCACGCGCTCGTCGCCACTGCCGTAATCACCAGCGAGTTCCATGCAAAGACGGCGAGTTCGGTGCCGGTAAAGAGCGGCCACTTCAGCAGGTACACGGACACCGCCAGTGCCGCTACCATTGCCGAAATCTCGCTCCACGCGTTGATCCTCCACCAGTACCACCGCAGCATGTATACAGCCCCGGTTCCAGCTCCCAGCTCCAGCACAAATTTCCATCCCTCCACTACGGAGCTGAGTTGCGAGGCCACCAGCGCCGATGCGCCCACCAGCAGCAGCGTGGCCACGCGTGATGCCGCCACGTAGTGCGCCTCCGACGCCTTCCGCCTCAGGAACCTTCGGTAGAAATCGCTCACCAGGTATGAACTGCCCCAGTTCAATTGTGTGGCGAATGTGGACATGAACGCGGCCAGGAATCCCGCCACCAGAAGCCCTCGCATCGCGTGCGGAAGAAAATTCACCGCCACCAGCATGTAGCCCGATTCCGGATGCTGCAGGCCCGGATACAGCGCCACGGCCACCATCGCCGTCAGAATCCATGGCCACGGCCGCACCGCATAGTGCGCCACGTTGAACCACAGCACGCTCAGCAGTCCGTGCCGCTCATCCCTCGTCGAAAATATCCGCTGCGCGATGTATCCGCCCCCACCCGGTTCCGCCCCCGGATACCACGCCGCCCACCACTGCACGCACAGGTTCACCACAAACGCGATCACCGGCAGCGTCCACAGCTCCTCCGCCGTCAGCCCCAGCCCGAACGACGGAAATTGTGAAGTGATGTTTCCCGCGTGCATGGATTTCGCCACTGCCGCGGCCCGTTCCGCCGCCAGTTTCGCCAGCACCCCATCGATTCCGCCCGCCGCGGAAATTCCATATGCCGCCACGGCAATCACAATTCCCATCTTCAGCACGAACTGGAACAGGTCCGTCCACAGCACGCCCCACAACCCGCCCAGCGTCACGTAGATTCCCGTGAACGGAATTAGGAAGAACACGCAGATGGCCAGCGCCCTCGTTTCCTGAATTCCCAGTACCACGGACGTAATGCTCACCATCGCTTTCGTCACCCATCCCAGGATCAGGCAGTTCATCAGCAGTCCCAGGTAGAGGGCGCGGAACCCGCGAAGAAACGCCGCCGGCCGGCCCGAATACCGCAGCTCCGCGAATTGCACATCGGTCAGCAGCCCCGATCGCCGCCACATTCGCGCGAACAGGAATACCGTCATCATTCCCGACGGCAAAAAACTCCACCACAGCCAGTTCCCCGAAATCCCGTACTTGTACACCAGGCCCGTCACGGCCAGCGGTGTGTCTGCCGCAAACGTCGTCGCTACCATTGACGTCCCCGCCAGCCACCAGCTCACCTCCCGCCCGGATACGAAGTAGTCCTCCGTGCTCCGGCCCGAACGCCGCCGAAAATACAGGCCCATCACCAGCGTGATGCCCAGGTACGCCCCGATGGCCCACCAATCGGAAAATGTCAGCGACATGTCTGTTCCCGGGTCGCACAAGCGGGCAGTGCCGCGCTGCGTTCGCCCCGGCAGCGAGTTGCGCGCGTCTGCATGATGCGGAGAATTCTAACCGCGCCGTCAGCGCAGCATTTGCAGGAATTGCGACTGAAGTGTTGTTCCGGCTATATCGATGAACCGCTCTGGCAACAGCCCGGCCCACAGGATGATCAGCGTGCAGGCTCCCAGCGCCACTCCCTGCCCCAGCGAAATCACCGGCCGCGAAACGTCCGCCGGCTCCTTCATCCACGCGTGCACCACCACCCGGAAGTAGTAGTACAGCGCCGGCGCGATGTAGAGCGCGCCGAAAATCGCCAGCAAGTAGTGGTGCGTCTGGATCAGCGACAGGAAAATGAAGTATTTCCCCACGAATCCCGCCGTCGGCGGTATCCCCGCCAGCGACAGCATGAACAGCAGCAGCAGCACCGCCGCCACAGGCCGCCGCGAGATCAGCCCATTCAAATCCTCGATGTCTTCGCCGATCACCCCTTCCCGCCGCAGCAGGATCACAATCGCAAACGCGCCCGTATTCATGAACACGTACACCAGCAGATAGATGGCGATTCCCTTGAACCCGTCCGGCGTCCCCGCCACCAGCCCCAGCAGCATGTACCCTACGTGCGCGATCGAGGAATACGCCAGCAGCCGCTTCAGGTTGTTCTGCGTGATCGCTCCGAAATTCCCCACCGTCATCGACGCGATGGCCACCCCCGCGACCACCATTTCCCAGTCCGCACGCACCGGCCAGAATGCCGTGCAGAACAGCCGCAGCAGCAGCGCAAAGCTCGCCGCCTTCGAAGCCACGCTGATCGACGCCGTAATCGAAGTCGGCGCTCCTTCGTACACGTCCGGCGCCCACATGTGGAACGGCACCGCCGCGATTTTGAAAAACAGCCCCGCCGACACCGTCACCAGCGATACCAGCACCAGCGGGTCCGTCAGGGACCGTGCCTCGATCGCCTGCGAGATCCTCGCCAGATTTGTCGATCCCGATATCCCGTACAGCAACGAGAAACCGTACGCCAGGATTCCGCTCGAAAACGCTCCCAGCAGCAGGTATTTCACTGCCCCTTCGTTCGACGCCTTCCGGCTCCGCAGGAAGCCCGAAAGGATGTAGAACGACAGCGCCATCGTTTCCAGCCCCAGGAACAGCGTGATCAGGTCGCTCCCCGAAGCCAGAAACATCATTCCGATCGTCGCAAACAGCAGCAGCGCGTAAAACTCCCCATGATGTTCCTGCTCGATTTCCATGTACCGCACCGACAGCAGAATCACCAGCGCCGCCGATGCCAGAAACAGGAATTCGAAGAACACCGCGAACGGGTCCACGATGATTGCCCCGTGGTACGCCGCGGCGTCTTCCAGGTTCGTCAGGTTCCACAGCGCTCTCGCGCTGAACCCCACGCCCACCAGCGCCAGCACCGCGTTCCACCACCGCGATTTCTTGTCCAGCAGAAAGTCTGTTAACAGGATGCCCAGCGCGAAAATCGTCAGCTGCACCTGCGGCAGAATCAGCGCGAAGTCCCTCTGCTGCCGGAACCATTCGAAGAGTTGCTTGAAAATCACCGGTTACCTCGTCGCTCCCGCTGCTGCCGCTTCCGCGTGTCCGGCCGCCTCCGCGGTTGCCGGCAACGCCGGGACTGCCGACGCGCTTGCCGCACGCGCGTTGAAATATTCCGGATTCACCCGCTGCACGATGGCATTCGCCGGCTCCTCCAGATATTTCAGCACCGGCGCCGGATAAATCCCGATCCACAGCGCCGCCAGCACCAGCGGCACCAGGCACGCGAATTCGCGCAGGTTCAGGTCCGGCAATTTTTCGTTCGCAGGGTTCGTCACCTTCCCAAACATCACCCGCTGGTACAGCCACAACAGGTACGCCGCCCCGAGCACGATACCCGCCACCGCCCACGCCGCAAACAGTTTCCCGTTGATCGGATTCCCCGGCCCGAATCCGGTCGCCTCGAATGTTCCCCGCAGAATCAGGAATTCTCCGATGAATCCGTTCAGCAGCGGCATCCCCAGCGAGCTGAGCGTAATGATTAGATAGATCGTCGCGTAGTTCGGCATCGGCGTGGAAAGCCCGCCGAACTCGGAAATGATGCGCGTGTGCCGCCGCTCGTAGAGCACGCCCACAATCAGGAAGAGCGCACCGGTCGAAATTCCGTGGTTCAACTGCTGCAGGATGCTGCCCTGAATCCCCATCGGCGTCAGTGCAAAAATTCCCAGCGTGCAGAATCCCAGGTGGCTCACCGAGCTGTAAGCAATCAGCCGTTTCATGTCCTTCTGCATCATGCACACCAGCGCGCCGTAGATGATTGCGATTACGGAAACCACCATCATCAGCCACGCGTAGTGTTTCGTCGCCTCCGGCAGCATCGGCACCGAAAACCGCAGGAAGCCGTACGTCCCCATTTTCAGCAGCACGCCCGCCAGGATTACCGATCCCGCCGTCGGCGCTTCCGTGTGCGCGTCCGGAAGCCAGGTGTGGAACGGGAACATCGGCACTTTGATCGCAAACGCGAAGAACAATCCCCAGAAGAGCCACTGCTGTGTGGCCGGCGCCAGGTATTTCGTCGTGTCCAGCAGGATGGGAATGCTGAACGTGTACAGCGCATGCGGTCCCCAGTGGGCCACAAGTTCTTTCGCCGCTGCCCCGCCCTCCGCCATCAGCGTTGCGTGCTGGAAGTAAATCGACAGGATGGCCAGCAGCATCAGCACCGAACCGACCAGCGTATACAGAAAGAACTTGATCGCCGCGTACAGCCGCCGGTCGCTGCCCCACACCCCGATCAGGAAGTACATCGGAACCAGCATCACTTCCCAGAACACATAGAACAGGAAGAAGTCCAGCGACATGAACACGCCCAGCATTCCCGTCTGCAGCAGCAGCAGCAGGATGTAGTACTCCTTCACGCGCGTCTGAATCGCGCTCCACGACGATAGGATCGCGATGGCTCCGAGCGCCGTCGTCAGCAGGATCAGCACGAAGCTCAGCCCGTCCACTCCCAGCGAATATGTCGCTCCAATCGACGGAATCCAGGTCAATTCCTCCCGCAGTTGGAATCCCGGCATTCCCAGCGCGAACCGTCCAATCAGCGGAAGCGATACCAGAAATCCTGCGAACCCAATCAGATTCGCCAGCCACCGGTGCGCGTTCACCAGCCGCCCCGGCACGAACAGCAGCAGGATGGCCCCCGCCAGGGGCAGCAGCATGATCACGCTCAAAAGGTGCGTTTCCATCAATCCATTCGCGCCCACTGTTCTCTCTCCCTCACGCCAGATGCAGCAACGTCCGCAGCCAGGCCACCGCCGGCACTCCGATATACGCCACAAGCAGGATCAGTACGCCAAACAGGAAGAACAGCGCGTAGCTCTGGACGAGCCCGGTCTGCAGCATTCGCACCGGATAGCTCGAAACCCGCACCGTATTGCCTGCAAGGTTCACCAGCCCGTCCACCACCCATTTGTCCCACCACATCGAAACCCGCGAACTAAATCGTGTCAGTGTCGCAGACCCATCCACTCCCAGCCCGTCCACCACGTTTCGGTCGAAAACGCCCAGCGCCGTCGCCAGGTCTTTCGTACGGTTCACAAACAGCGCGTCGTACACCTCATCCATGTAGTATTTGCGGAACAGAAGTTCGTGCAGCCCCTTCCACTGCGCCGCCAGTCGGTCCGCCAGCCCCTCGCGCTTCAAATAAATGATCCACGCCAGCCAGATTCCTCCCACCGCCAC
>DATKNR010000059.1:0-4560 GCA_035541255.1 Patescibacteria group bacterium
ATGCATTTTGAGCAGCGCAAAGGCGCGGGCGGGCTGCTCGGTAGCCAGGGCCTCGGCGATCTGGGCGTGCTCGCGGATGCGGCGCTCGATGGAGGCCGGAGCCGGGGAAAGCAGGGCGGCATAGCGGCGCGAGACGGCTTCAATGCGGCGCGCGAGGTCCGCCAGTCGAGCGTTTCCACTCGATTCCACGAGGGCTGTATGCCAGGCGCGGTCGTGTTTGAGCGCGGCGGCAGAATCGGACTTGGCGGAGGCGCGGGAGTTGATCTGGTCGAGAGATTTGGAAAGGTTTTGCGACGAGCCCGCGGAAAGAAACAGGGCCAACTGTTCGAGGCTCCAGAGGATTGGGTAGATTTCGCGCGCTTCGTCGCTCGTCAGTGATGGGACAAGAAAACCGCGATTGGGGTCGGAGGAGAGTAGGCCCTCCGCTTCCAGTTGAATGAGCGCCTCGCGGACGGGGGTGCGGCTGACCCCGAGTTCGGCGGCGAGGGCGGAATCGTTGAGGCGGGCGGCCTCGGGCCAGCGGCCGTCGAGGAGCATGCGGAGAAGTGAGGAATGGACCTGCTGGCGGAGGGAGAGTCTGGAGATGAGTGCGTGCGGCACGCATACTAAATACAGCATACGGAATCCGATATGCAATATGCATTCAACGGCTTGTGCTCAGCCTGTATCCTATGAGCTGGGGGCCTGCCGGGCTGATTGCGGCCCCCCATCCGCTGCTCGCAGCCCATGTTCCATATCACCGGGGCGGGTGACATGCAGCACGGAATCGCGAACAGCGACGCGGCAGGCTGGCTATTGCGGGAGGGAGTCTGGGGCTCACCGATTGGATGCGCCTGCCGAGCAGCGACAGGCACACCGAGCCTTCTTGAGCACCCCAGCCGATGCGCATTCGATGTTGCCGTGCGAGCGTAGAGACCGATTCCATCCGATTGCAGACAGTGCCGGCGGCGCTCACCTCCCGCGTCCACCCATTAAGACGACAATTCCGTGCGGGTTCAGATGCCGGAGTGCCGCGGCATCCCAACTCTGCTGACCGCGGGGCTAAGGCCGAGCACAAGGAGACGAGGACATGGCTGACGATGCTTTGAAAATCACCGACGTACGCACAAATTCCAGCTACGAACTGCCGTTTTTCAAGGGGGCTGTCCGGGCGGCGGACCTGAAGAAAATCAAGACCGGGCCGGAGGATTTCGGGGTGGTGAGCTACGATCCGGCGTTCCTGAACACGGCGGCATGCCAGAGCAGCATCACGTACATTGACGGCGACAAGGGAATCCTGCGGTACCGCGGCTATCCCATCGAGCAGCTCGCGGAGAAATGCACGTTCCTGGAAGTGGCCTACCTGATTCTTCACGGCGAGCTGCCCACGGAAATCCAGCTCGATCAGTGGGTAAAGGCCATCAAGGGCCACACGATGCTGCACGAGAAGACGAAGAATTTCCTGGAAGGATTCAACCACGACGCGCATCCGATGGGGATGTTTATCAGCACGCTGGCGGCGCTCTCGACGCTGTATCCGGAGGCGCGAAAGGTGCGCGACCCGGAGGTGAGGAAGCTGCAAATCCGCAGGCTGATCGGGAAGGTGCCGACAATTGCCGCGTACACCTACCGGCACAGCCTTGGGTTTCCCTACGTGTATCCGGACAACGATCTGAGCTACACAGAAAATTTCATGAACATGTTGTGGCGGATGGTGGAGCCGAAGTATCAGGCGAATCCGGTGCTCTCGCGCGCGCTGGACATCCTGTTCATCCTGCATGCGGACCACGAGCAGAACTGCAGCGCCAACGTGATGCGTGCGGTGGGTAGCTCGGAAGCGGATCCGTACGTGGCCACGGCAGCCGCGGCCGCGGCGCTTTCCGGGCCGCTGCATGGAGGCGCCAACGAGGAAGTGCTGAAGATGCTGGACGAAATCGGTTCCAAGGACCGCGTGCCGGCATACATCGAACGGGTGAAGGCGGGGCAGTTCAAGCTGATGGGATTCGGCCACCGGATTTACAAAAACTACGATCCGCGCGCAAGGATCATCAAATGGGCGGCCGACCAGGTGTTCGAAGCCACGGGGCGGAACCCGAAGCTGGACATCGCACTCGAACTCGAGCGGGTGGCGCTCGAGGACGAGTACTTCATCAAGCGCAAGCTTTACCCGAATGTGGACTTCTACTCGGGCATCATCTACCAGGCCCTGGGGTTCAAGCCGGACTTGTTCACGGTGCTGTTCGCGATTCCGCGGACCGTGGGCTGGCTGGCGCAGTGGCAGGAAATGCTGGACGACCCCGAGCAGAAGATCGCGCGGCCGCGGCAGATCTATACGGGCTACGGCGCGAGGGATTTTGTGCCCATCGAGAAGCGCGCGGCACTACACGCGGTTGCTTCCCGGTAGCAGTAGCGGGGAGGGCGAAGCGCCTGAATCTAACCGGGGTGCAGAGCGCTTCGCCCCGAGCCGCGGCTCAGGGGTGGATTTCCGGGCCTTGTCGGCGAGAGGGTCAAACGGCACGCACACGCGGCGGGCACTATGCAGTTTGCCGGTGAGCCCGCGGAGAACACTTCTGCGCATGCGAGGGCAGGGAAACTGGCTTGGATGTTTTCGCCGGCTGTCTGGCCTCGCGGCGGTACCGTGCCGGGGGCAATCCAAACTCGCGCTTGAAGGCACGATTGAAAGCAGCCTCGGATTCATAGCCGACGTCGGCCGCTATGTCAGCCGTACCGCGGGCAGTGGCGGCCAACGAGCGCGCGGCCAACTGAAGTCTCCAGCGTGTAAGATAGGTCATCGGAGGCACGGACAAGAACCGGCTGAAGCGCTCAACCAGCGCGGAGCGAGAGAGTCCGACTTCTTTTGCCAGATCCGCGATGGTCCAGGGATGGGCGACGCGGCTGTGCAGAATCGCCAGGCTCCTGCCCACAATGGGATCCCGCGCACCAGCGAGCCATCCCGTCTGTTCCTCGGGCAGTCCCGCAATGTATCTTCTCAGCGTTTCAACGAACAATGCCTCGGAGAGCTTCGCCAGCATCGCTCCGCTTCCCGCACGGCCTGAGGTGGCCTCGTCGGCCAAATGAAGAATTGAGTTTTCCAACCAGTGCCCGGAACGATCCGTGCGAATGTGGACCTTCATGATCCTGGGCAGACCCTCCAGAATCGGCCTGCAAAGGAAGCGGTCGCACACCATATAGCCGCACACAAAGCGCGAATTTTTTCCGCCGCCCCCGGCCTGCAACGGACGCAGGTCGCGCGCCATGATCCGGCGGAGAACGTCAGGCGTCACGTCGTGGTGTGCCCGTTCATCGCTGAACAGTTCATGCGGGTCGCCGTGGGGAAAGACGACAATATCCCCTGCTTCGAGTCCGAGCCACTCTCCCCCTCGCAGCCGCGCGAGCGCCGTGCCCTCGACGACCAGATGGTAGATCACCAGATGAGGCGCCCCGGGCGAGAGGATGGACACCAGTTCCCCCGACGCCGGGGAACAGATACACCAGGGGGAGGAAAATTCGGCGCGGAAGTACGTCGCGCCCTTCAACTTCATTTCGGCGAGAATTTCGGAAAAAGCATCCATCGCATCGCCTGGACCCGCTGCAAGTTTTATCGGACGGTCTGCAAATAATTCCGTAGCTGCCGGACGTGAGAGCAATTAGTTCGGTCGGCAGAGCATGGACGCCTTTGGCCCAAGTTCGGAGAATTCTACCCGTGGCGCGAAGGACGCGCAACGCTAACCGGATGACGAAAGGGAGGAACCCAATGAAGAGAGCCATTGCATTCGCCTACGGCGTCGGGAGCTATGTCGCATGCCTTGCAACCTTTCTCTACGCCATCGGATTTATCGGCAACTTCGGGGTGCCGAAAACGATGGATTCACCCGCGGAAGGACCGTGGCAGCACGCGCTGCTGATGGACCTGGGGCTGCTTTCGCTCTTTGCCATTCAGCACAGCGTGATGGCGCGTCAATCCTTCAAGAAGCTGCTCACGCGCGTGTTGCCTGCGGCGATTGAGCGCAGCACTTACGTCCTGGCGAGCAGCCTGGCCCTGTTCCTGCTGTTCTGGAAGTGGCGGCCCCTCGGAGGGGCCGTCTGGACCGTGGAAAACACGGTGGGGAGCGGAATTCTCTACGCGGGCTATGCGTTCGGCTGGCTGCTGGTGCTGGCGGCGACATTTGCGATCAACCACTTCGATTTGTTCGGGATGCGCCAGGTGTGGCTCCATCTGCAGGGACAGCCGCAGACCAAGCTGCGATTCGCGACTCCACTGTTCTACCGGGTGGTTCGCCATCCGCTCTACGTGGGATGGTTGTGCGTGTTCTGGATCACCCCGGCCATGACCGTAACGCATCTCTTCTTCGCGGCGGTCACTACCGCGTACATCCTCGTGGCCATCCAGTTCGAGGAGCGGGATTTGATGCGGGAGCATCCCGAGTATGCGGAGTATCGCCGGCATGTGCCCATGCTGGTGCCGAACGTCAACGGGCAGGAGAAGCCGGTCGGCGTTCCCAGCGCCGTAAAGGGCTAAGACGATGACGATCCAGGCGACTTCGCATTCCGGCCGGGCCGCGATTTCCAGTGGCGGCACGG
>DATKNR010000060.1:0-33284 GCA_035541255.1 Patescibacteria group bacterium
CATGAAGAGTTCGCCGGTGATGTACCTGAAAAACGCGAAGACGCCAACGTTGATTCTGCAGGGAGCAGCGGACACAACGGATCCTCCAGGCCAGAGCGAGGAACTGTACCGCGGATTGAAGCACTACGGCGTGGAAGCGGAGCTGGTAGTTTATCCGCGGGAGCCGCACGGGCTGCACGAAGAGAAACATCTGCTCGACCGGCTGAATCGCATTCTGGCTTGGTATGACAAGCACCTGGGGAGCACAACTCCGGAAGCGCACTAGGCTGTACCTCCTCGCGGGGGTTAGCGGCATCCAAGTTGCTTACCGTGGGGGGATTCGCGCTGGTTAGGATTTTCGGTCGCGCTGTCATACACTATTGAGCTTTGACACCTCTATGAAATCATCCACTGTGCGAAGTCATCCGCTTCCCCTTCTCCTTTCACTGCTTCTGCTTGCGGGAACGTGTCTTGCCGGCACGACGGCTGACGCGCCGACGGAGCAGAAGCCGGCGAAGGACGGCCCGAAATCCGTCGTGATCCAGGCGATGGAAGACGAGCTGCAAAGATCGTTCACCGGCCTGGCCAAGGCAGATCCGCCGCCGTACTTCATCAGCTACCGGATCACGGAGCAGCAGCGGGCGGAGGTGCAGGGCTCGAATGGCGCGTTGCTGTCGAGCGACGAGACGCATACGCGCTGGCTGCAGGCGTCCGTGCGCGTGGGGAGCTACCAGTTGGACGACACCCATCAGGTGGCGGGCGCGGATTCCGGCTCGCAGGCCAGTTACGGCACCTCGGCGCCGGTGGATGACGATTCCGCAGTGCTGCGGCGGCTTCTGTGGCGGGAGACGGACCGGCAATACCGCGGCGCGACGGAAGCACTGCTGCGCATCCAAACGGGCAAAGACGTGAAGGTGGAAAGCGCGGAAGCGCAGGCGCCCGACTTCTCCAAGGAGAAACCGCACGTTTACTACGGTCCGTACGCCAGCTTTCATCTGGACCGCCGGCCGTGGGAAGAAAAGGTGAGGCTGTACACGAACTCGTTCCGCAACTCGGCGGCGGTGCTAAATTCCATCGTGAGTTTCTCCGCGCTGGCGCAGAACAACTACATGGTGACGAGCGAAGGGACGCGGCTGCAATTCGGGCAGATCCGCTACCGGCTGGAGTTGTTCATCCAGGGGAAAGCGCCGGACGGAATGGACATCAACCGCTATGCGAATTTCGACTGGGTGGATCCGAAGGACGAGCCGAGCGACAAGGCGGTGCTGGCGCAGGCCGCGGAACTCATCAAGCAGATGCAGGGGCTGGTGAACGCGCCGCTGGTGGAGCCGGCGGCGGTGCCCACGCTGCTGACGGGCCGCGCGGCGGCGGTGTACTTCCACGAGATGTTCGGGCATCGCGCCGAGGGCCACCGGCAAAAGAACGTCCGGGAAGGCCAGACGTTTGCGAAGAAGGTGGGGGAACAGATCCTGCCGAGTTTCATCTCCATCTACGACGATCCGACGGAAAAACGGCTGGGGAAGGATGATCTGCTGGGGTACTACCCGTATGACGACGAAGGAGTGCCCTCCGAGCACGTGGTACTGGTGGACCACGGAGTGCTGAAGAACTTCGAGATGTCGCGCTCGCCGCTGATCGGCTTTCCGAATTCGAACGGACACGGGCGCGCACAACTGGGTTACGTGCCGGTGTCGCGGCAGGGAAATCTCATCGTGGAGAGCAGCAGGCAGGTGAGCGACGCTGAGCTGCGCAGAATGCTGATCGAAGAAATTAAGAAGCAGGGGAAACCGTTCGGGCTGATCATCGACGACATCGCCGGCGGGTTCACGTTTACGGGGCGAGGACAGCCACAGGTGCTGCAGGTGACGCCGCTGGTGGTGTACCAGGTGTATGCCGACGGGCGGCCGGACCGGCTGGTCCGCGGAGTGGACCTGGTGGCCACGCCGCTGGTGTCGCTGACGAAGATCGTGGCCACGGGGAATAAGGAAGAATTGTTCAACGGCTACTGCGGCGCGGAATCGGGTTCGGTGCCGGTGGCCGCGATTTCTCCCGCGATTCTGATCAGCGAGATGGAAGTGCAGAAGAAGGAGACGTCGTCCGACCGGCCCCCGATTCTGCCGCCGCCCGCGCATGACCCAGAGGCGCCTGCGCCGGGAGGAAAGCCGTGAGCCGCGCGCGCCGGATTCCGTTCGCTGTAACTGCTGCGGCCGGGTTGCTGCTGGCGGGCACCGCGGCGATCGGCCGCCCCGCGCCGACCACGGCTGCCGAAGACAAGGACCAGACACTGCACGCAATGCAGGACGAGATGGCGCGGTCGAAGGCGCGGCTGGTGCTGCCGCCCCAACCGCGGCCGTATTACCTGGAGTACCGGCTGCTGGACCTGGATCAGCGGACGGTGGCGGCGTCGTTCGGAGCGCTGCTGGCCAGCACCACGTCGCGCAGCCGTTTTATGGACGTGAACGCGCGTGTGGGCGACTACCAGCTCGACAGCTCGAATTTCATCGGCGGAAACGATTTCCAGGCAACATTGGGATCCACGGGCGGCGTGGGAATCGACGGCGACTACAACTCGTTGCGGCAGGACCTGTGGATCGCCACAGACGGTGCCTATAAACAGGCGCTCGATCAACTGTCCAACAAGCGCGCCTATCTGCTGAACCTTTCGCGGCCGCCGGAGATCGCGGATTTCTCAAAGGTGCAGCCGGTGCAGGATTTGGAGCCGAAGATGGCGCCGGACTGGACCACGCGAAACTGGGAGCAGGAGGTGCGTGAGGCCTCCGCCGTACTCCGGGCGTTTCCGGATGTTTACAGCTCGCGAGTGATCTACCACATGGCGGTGATGAATTATTACCTGCTGACCTCGGAAGGCACGGAAATCCGGGTGCCCCACCAGGTGGCGGCGATTGAGGCCAGCCTCGAAACGCAATCGGGCGACGGCTACCCGCTGCACAACTTTTATGCCGTGTACGCAAATTCGCCCGCGGAGCTGCCACCCCCGAGCGTGGTGAAGGATGGGCTGGAGAAGGCGGCACGAAACCTGATGGCCCTGCGCAACGGTCCTGCGGCGCCAGACTATACCGGTCCGGTGCTGTTTGACCCGCAGGCGGCCGGGTCGCTGATCGCGCAGATCGTGGCGCCTTCGGTGGGCGGCTCGCGGCCGCCGCTCGCGGCGATGCAGGGATTCGACCAGCTGATGGAACGTGTGGGCGGAAGGAACGAATGGTCGGGACGGGTGGGGACGCGAGTGCTGCCGCCCGGAGTGACACTGGTGGATGACCCCCTGCGGAAGGATTACCAGGGAAGCGGTCTGATTGGCGGATATGGAATCGACGACGAGGGAGTGCGCGCCGAACGCGTGACGCTGGTGGACAACGGGACTCTGAAGCAGTTGCTGATGTCGCGCCGGCCGGGCCCCGACTTTGACACGTCGAATGGGCACGGCCGCGGCTACTATCTGAGTGATGCCCGCCCCACGATGAGCAATTTGTTTTTCGAGGCGACGGACACGAAGAGTCCGCAGGCGCTGCGGAAACAGTTCTTTGACCTGTGCAAACAGGACGGCCACGAGTGGTGCCTGGAAGTGAAGAAGATGGACAACCCGGCTCTGAGCCTGGGCCGCCAGGACGATTTCTCGGAGTATATCGGAGCGATGGCGGGGGGAGCGGGAGCGGGCGACCGGACGCCGCTGCTGATCTATCGGGTATATGTAGCTGACGGGCGCGAAGAACCGCTGCGGGGCGCCATGCTACGCGGAATGAACCTTCGCGCGCTGCGGTCCGTAACGGCGGTCGGGAACGACTACACCCCGTACAATTACATGCAGAGCCAACAGTTCGGGTTTGCGTCGACGGCGCTCTCCGCGTTCGGCTCGGCGCAGGGAGGCCTGCCTACGTCGGTGGTGGCGCCCTCGCTGCTGTTCGAAGACGTGGATGTGCGCGGCGCGCGCGGTGAACCGCGCCGGCCGCCGCTGCTTCCTCCCCCGCCATTCAACTGAACGCGAACGGGCCTGAATTCCACGGCGACATCTGCCCCCGCCCGGGAGTTTGCTGTACCATTCGTGCGCAACCACGCGGGGGACACGTGCGGGCGTGAGCGGGCTGGAAGAAATCCGGGAAAAGCGGCTGGCGGCGGGCGCGTCCGTAATTTCCGCGCTCGTGCTGGTGGGATTGAAGGCGTTTCTATCCTATGCCACGGGCAGCCTCGGCGTTCTCTCCGAAGCGCTGCACTCCACGCTGGACCTGATCGCGGCGATTATCACCTATCTTTCCGTGCAGGCGGCCAGCCGGCCGCCGGATGAAGGGCACCCGTACGGCCACGAAAAAATCGAGAGCTTTTCAGCGTTTGTGGAGACACTGCTGCTGCTGGCGACCGCGCTGTTTATCATCTACGAGGCGGCGGAGCGGTTGTTTTTTCAGGGCGTCAGCATACGGCCCAGCTTCGTGGCTGTGCTGGTGCTGTGCGTGTGTCTTGGGGTGGATGTGGTGCGCGCGCGGGCACTGACGCGAGTGGCGATGCGCTACGGAAGCGAGGCGCTGGAGGCGGACGCGCTGCATTTCTCCACGGACGTGTGGAGCACGCTGGTGGTAATCGGAGGGCTGCTGCTGGTGGCGGGAGGCGAACGATTCGGCATGCCCTGGCTCCGATTCGCGGACCCTGTGGCGGGGCTGTTCGTGGCGGGAGTGGTGATCCGGATCGGGTCGCGGCTCGGGCAGAAGACGCTGGAAACGCTGCTGGACGCGGCGCCACTAGGTCTGCAGGGCCGTATCGCGCGGGGCGTGGCGGGGATTGAAGGAGTGCTTGCGGCGGACCGCGTGCGCGTGCGGCGCGCGGGGAGCTCGTATTTCGTGGATGTGACGATCAGCGTGTCGCGAACGGCCACGTTCGAGCAGGTGCACGCGGTGAGCGACGCGGTGGAACGCCGCGTGAAGGATATCGTTCCGGCCGACGTGATGGTGCACATGGAGCCGCGCGCGGGAACGCGCGAGAACGTGTTTGACCGCGTGCGCGCGGTGGCGCAGCGGCGCGGGCTGGCCGTGCACGACATAGCCGCGAACCAGTTGGACGGTAAGCTGTATCTCGACCTGCATCTGGAAGTGGACGAAGGGCTGACACTGGTGGAGGCACACCGCGCGGCGACGGAACTGGAACGCGATCTGCTGGCCGAGATCCCGCGCGCGGGCGAGGTGAACATCCACATCGAGCCGCTGGGCGCGCACATTCCTCCCGCGGACACGATGAAGGACCTGGGGTGGGCGGTGCAGACGTATATCAACGACCTGAGAAACGAATACCATGAGCTGGTGGAGTGTTCGCACGTGCAGGTGCGGCGGGCGGAGAACCGGATCGTGGTGTCCTGCAAATGCACGATGCAGGCCAGCCTGCCGATTCCGGAGGTGCACGACGTGACCGGAGCGCTCGAAGACCGCGTGCGCGAACGCTTTCCGCAGATCGCGCGCGTGACGATTCATCCTGAGCCGCCGGGAGAGAGCTGACGGGCCGCGCAGCGGGGGAGAGCTGCGCAGGCCGAAACGGGAGGGATGGGGATGAATGTCCGCCGGTATCTGAGAAAGGCGTATCCCGTGGCCATTGCCGCGGCGTTTGCTTGTTCGGCGGGACTGGCCGCGTTCGAGGCGGCGCAAAAAACCGAGCCGAACCTGGCGTTGCCCGAGGAGCGCCACCTTCGCAACGTGAGGCAGCTCACGTTCGGGGGCGAAAACGCAGAAGCATACTTCTCGTTCGACGACAGGCACCTGATTTTCCAGTTTCGGCCGGACACGCACTCCTGCGACCAGATGTACACGATGGACGTGGACGGCTCGAACCGGCGGATGGTGTCCACGGGAGGCGGCCGGACGACCTGCGGCTACTTCTATCCGGATGGCCGTCACATCCTGTACAGCTCGACGCGGGGCGCGGGCCCGGCGTGCCCGCCGCCGCCGGATTGGAGCCACGGCTATGTGTGGAAGCTCTATCCGGAATACGAGATTTACAAAGCGCTGCCCGACGGGAGCGACGTGACACAGCTCACGCACAACCCCGGGTACGACGCGGAAGCGACAATTTCCCGCGATGGAAAGCACATCGTGTTCACTTCGCTGAGGGACGGCGATCTGGACATCTACACGATGGACGCGAACGGGAAACACGTGAAGCGGCTGACGAACGAGCTGGGATACGATGGCGGGCCGTTTTATTCTTTCGATGGAAAACGGATTGTGTACCGCGCGTATCACCCGGAAACTCCAGAGGAAATCACGGACTACAAGGAACTGCTGCGTACCTATGAACTGCATCCGCGGCGGTTCGAGATATTCGTGATGAACGCGGACGGGTCGGGGAAGCAGCAACTGACGCATTTCGGGGCAGCAAGTTTCGCGCCGTTTTTCCATCCGGACGGAAAGCGGATCATCTTTGCGTCGAACCGGCTGGACCCGAAGGGCCGCAATTTCGATCTCTACCTGATCAACGACGACGGGAGCGGGCTCGAGCAGGTGACCTACGATCCGCAGTTCGACGCGTTTCCGATGTTCAGCTCGGACGGGAAACTGCTGGTATGGGCGGCGAACCGGAACGGTAAGGTGCGCGGGGAGACGAATATCTTCATCGCGGACTGGGTGGAGTAGGAGCGGCCGGCCAGCGCTGCCACAGTTGCGCTCCCAGGGCGATGACCGCTGGGAAACAAACCAGCACGTAACGCGGCTCCGGAGTTTCCACCCGCGTCAAAAACACCGTTCGAATCACAATGTACGCGACGAGGAACATGGTGCCCGGCGGCTGCGCGGCGGCCATCATTCCCCATCGCTCTGCGAGCGGAGAAACCGGAGATGAAGTTTCCGGCCACCGGCGAGCCCGAAAAACCATCCAAGCGCCTGTCCCGGCCAGCAGCAGAAAGAGCGCGTTCACCAGAAAAAGCGAGAGCGAGACGAGCAGGTCCAGGCGGTCGTACTCCCATTCTTTGGCCAGCGGAAAAATCCGGCCGGAGCAGGGCAGGAGTTCCACGCGCGGGGTGAGCCAGATGGTGGCGACGCGATCGAGCGGCACCCACAGCCAAGTGCGCAGGGGATCGCGCCGGGTGCGCTCGCTGGCCAGCTCGGCGAACTCCCGGTCCATTGCCGGAGTGATGGTCAGCGTCTCGTTGTACTCATCGAACAGATGCGTTACGCGGTCGCGCTCCCCGGGAGAGTCGAAGGCGGAGGCGGGCAGGTCGTCGACCGAGATGGGCTGCTCTTCGATCTTCCAGGGCACGAGATAGACGTCGCGGAAACGCACCAGCCAGGTATTGGTCCAAGCATAGAAGCCGCGAGGCACATACTCGCCGGGCATTTCCGCATAGCGAGTGGCCAGGAGCTGCACGCGATTCAGCGTCACGAGATTGCGGATTCCCCAGGGAAGCAGGGGAAGGAGAAGGCCCGCCGCCAGCCAAACTCCGGTACGAACGGTGCGCATCCACTGGCGGCGCCGAGCGCAGACGAATGCGATGGCGGCGCCCGCGGCGGCCAGCATCAGAGGCGATTCGGCGCGAACCAATGTGGCGAGGCCCGCGGCGGCGCCGGCAAATAACCAGCCGCTGCGGTCGCACGGCGTGCCCGCCAGTTCCTCCTTCTGCCAGGCGCGGACCAGAAGCAACAGCGTGAACCCGCTAAGGCCCGCGGCCAACACCTCCGTAAGCGGCACGGCTGCATAATTGGCCACAAAAGGAC
This sequence comes from Patescibacteria group bacterium, assembly GCA_035541255.1. Taxonomy (GTDB): domain Bacteria; phylum Acidobacteriota; class Terriglobia; order Acidiferrales; family UBA7541; genus JOPF136. The sequence goes on from DATKNR010000060.1 coordinate 7,680, forward strand.
AGAGCGAGGCGAGCCACAGGGCGGCTATCCATACGCGTTCGCGGAATGGCTGGGGCGCCAGACGAGCGGCGAGCGCGGCGATCAGGAAACACGCGGCCACATCCAGCACGGCCTGCGCCAGGAACAGAGCGGAATCCGAGCGCCCGGCCAGCAGATCGACCGCGGCGAGAAACAGGGGGTAGCCGGGCGGGCGTGCATCCGTCGGCACCATGCGTCCGTCGCGGAATAGGCCGTAGACATGAGCGTCCAGGAGGTTGCGGGCCAGCTCCTGATAGATGGGAGAATCGCCGGCGGTGGTAGGGAAAAAGCGGACAAAGCCGAGGCGGAGGGCAAATCCCGTCAGGGCAGCCGCAGCGGCATGTCGCCGCATCTGAATAGACAGGCTCATTGACAGGGTCGGAACCCCACGTTAGCTTGGACTCTCTTCATGTCGGACGGCAAGCCTGTCTTTCACGATGAACGCAAACAGCGCTGGAGCGTAACCCGCCGCGCGCTGGGAGTGGGCGGAGCTGCGCTCGCGCTGCTGCTGGCCGTGCTGGCCGTGGGCGCAGTGGGAAAACTGAGCCTGGGCAACCCGGTGTGGCCGGCGTTCAAGCCCGCGGTGCACGCCCTCAAGCAGAAGCCGAAGCCCGGGAAAGTCACGGTGACGCGCCCGGGACGCAAACGGCGCGTGGCCGCACTCGGGAAAGTGCCCGAGAATTATGATCCCATCCAGGCCGCTTTCTATGTGAGCTGGGACCCGACGAGCTTCGCCTCGCTTCGGCAGAACTACCGTCACCTGGACCTGCTGATCCCCGAAGAACTTCACGCGATTTCGCCAGATGGCAAAGTGCAGCAAGCCCCGGACTCCAAACTGGAGGCCTGGGAAAGCCACCTGGGTGTGGAACTGCCGACCATGCCCCTGGTGAACGATACGGACGGCAACACATGGCACGCGGAAGAAACCGCGAAGGCGCTGGAAAATGCGCGCGCCCGACGAAGGATGGTGAGCGATCTGATGGCCTTCGCGCTGGGGCATCATTACGCCGGAATCGTGGTGGACTTCGAGCTGCTCCCGGAACACGCGCTGCCCGGCTTCCGCGAGTTCCTGGCGGAACTGGGCGTTGTGCTGCACCGCGCGGGACTGAAAACGATGGTGGCTCTGCCCGCCGTCGATTTTGGAATGGACTATAAAGCGATTGCTCCGAACGTGGACGCGATCATCCTGATGAACTACGACGAGCACTGGTCCACGGCGCCGCCGGGGCCGATTGCCTCGCAGGATTGGTACACGCACAACATTGACCAGGCGCTCAAAGAGGTGCCTCCACAGAAGCTGATCGTTGCGGTAGGGAGCTACGCGTACGACTGGCCCGCGGCCACGAAGAAGGACCCTCATCCCACGGCGCAGGCGCTGAGCTTCCAAGATGCGGTAGTTCGCGCACAGGAGGCGGAATCGGACATCGAGTTCGATTCGGACCGCCTGAACGCGCACTTCTCCTACTCGGACGACGACAACCGCGCACACCAGGTGTGGATGGTGGACGGCCCGGCGGCGTTCAACCAGATCCTCGCGGCCACGCAACGGTCGGCACAGGGCATCGCGCTGTGGCGGCTGGGCTCGGAAGACCCCTCGCTGTGGTCGGTGATTGAAGCGAAATCGTCCACGGAGGAGGCGCGGGCGAAGCTCAACTTGATCCCTCCGGGATACGACCTGGTGCTCGAAGGAGACGGAGACATCTGGCGGATTCTTTCGACTCCCACGCCCGGCGCACGCACCACGGAGTACGATTCTTCCACCGGGCTGATATCTGACGAAAACTACACGAAATTTCCGGAGACTTACCGGGTGCAGCAGATGGGCGCGGCGCCGAACAAAGTGGCGCTGACGTTTGACGACGGACCGGACCCGACCTACACGCCGAAAATCCTGGACATCCTGAAGGAGAAAAACGCGCCCGCCGCATTTTTTGTGATCGGGGAAAACGCTAAGGACGCTCCGCGGTTGCTGCGCCGTATGTACGAAGAAGGGCACGAGGTGGGGAACCACACGTACACGCACCCCCGCTTCAGCGCCACGGACATCTCCGAGACATTCATCCGCACGGAACTGAACCTGACGGAACTGGTGATTGAATCGCGGCTGGGGACGAAGAGCCTGCTGTTCCGGCCGCCGTATGGAATCGACCACCAGCCGGATTCGGCGGACGAAGTGGTGCTGCTGCCCATCCCGCAACGGCTGGGCTATCTGCTGGTGGGGGCGCGCATCGACCCGCACGACTGGGGATCGGAGGGCGGCCTGCCGCCTCCCGGGCCGGACGAAATCCGCCGGGAAGTGCTGGCGCAGGCGCGCACGAGGAAGGGGAACATCGTGCTGCTGCACGATGGGGGCGGCAACCGTTCGTCCACCGTGGCTGCCCTGCCGCAGATCATCGACGGGCTGCGCGCCGAGGGATTGCAGATCGTTCCAGTGAGCGAACTGATCGGGCAGACGCGCGAGCAGGTGATGCCCACGCTGGCCGGAAACGAATGGCTTTTCGCGCGGCTGGACGCGTTCGTCTTCGACCTTTCGAACCTCGCCGGGATGATCATGACGGTAATCTTCATCGCCGGGATCATCCTGGTGAGCGGCCGGGCGGTGATTGTGGGGTTGCTGGCGCTGGTGGAGAAGTTGCGGCGGCGCGAGCCGGACCATCCCGACTACCAGCCGCTGGTGAGCGTGGTGATCCCCGCGCACAATGAAGAGGCCGCCATCGAGGCCACTGTGCGTTCGGCGCTGGCTTCCGAGTATCCGCGGCTGGAAGTGGTGGTGGTGGACGACGGCTCGACGGACCGCACGGCGGAAATCCTGGAAAGCCGCTTCGGGACGGACGCGCGCGTGCGCATTCACCATCAGGTGAACCGGGGCAAACCCGCGGCGCTCAACCAGGCGCTGGCCATGTGCGCGGGCGAAATCATCGTGACCATCGACGCGGACACAATAGTGAATCCGCGGGCCGTGGGGCGGCTGGTGCGGCATTTCGTGGACGAGGGGACCGGCGCGGTGGCCGGCAACGTGAAAGTGGGCAACCGCACGAGCTGGATTACGCGCTGGCAGGCGCTCGAATACATCACCAGCCAGAACATGGAGAAGCGCGCGTTCGACCTGCTGAACTGCATCACCGTGGTTCCCGGGGCGCTCGGCGCGTGGCGCGCGGAAGCAGTGAAGAACGCCGGCGGCTTTGTGGCCGACACGCTGGCGGAAGATACGGACCTGACCATTTCCCTGCAGCGGCGCGGGTGGCGCGTCTCATACGACGAAGAGGCGGAAGCCTACACGGAAGCCCCGGAGTCGGCGCGGGCATTAATCCGGCAGCGGTTTCGCTGGACCTACGGGACGCTCCAGTCGGTGTGGAAGCACCGCGACACGCTGTTCCGGCCGCGCCACGGTTCGCTGGGATTCGTCGCGCTGCCCAACATTTTCCTCTTTCAAATTCTGCTGCCGCTGGTGTCGCCGGTGATCGACTTGATGTTCCTGGGGACGATTCTAATGTGGGGGGTGGCGCAATTGCCCTTGTCGCGATTCGGGCAGGTGTGGACGGGAGAAGACGTGCAGAGGTCGGTGGCCTTCTTTGCGCTTTTCATGCTGATCGACTTCATGACCTGCATAGTAGCCTTCGCGCTGGAGAAAGATGAAGACTGGTCGCTGCTGCTCCCGCTGATCCCGCAGCGCTTCTATTACCGGCAGCTGATGTACATCGTTCTGTTCCGCGCGGTGGTGCAGGCATGGAAAGGCGGGGCAGTGGGCTGGCGTGGTGTGCAGCCACAACCGAGGCCGGCGTCGGACGAAGCCTGAAGGTCCGGGCGCGCAGGTTGCCACGGTGAAACTCATTCCTCGCCCCCTACGTCATCCCGCGGGGAGGTTCACATGAAACTCAGACGGATTCTTACGGTTCTGCTCGGATGCGCCGCGCTGGTTGCCGCGGCGCCGGCCACGCGCCCACAACAAACCGGATCGGCCATGCAACACCATCATTCCTGTCTGGAAGAGGAGCGGGCTTCGATCGAACGGGGAGAGGGGTTCGGAATGGCGATGGCGGCGGACATGGCCGGATATCCCGGTCCGCGGCATGTGCTCGACATGGCGAGCGAACTGGGGCTGACGGCGGACCAGAAGACGGGCGTGGAAAAAATCTTTGCGGCCATGCACGAGAAGGCAGTGACGCGCGGGAAGGAACTGTTCGAAGCCCAGGCGCGGCTGGAACAGATGTTCCGCGACGGGCGGCCGGAGGCGGACCTGCGCGAGCAATCGTTCCGGGTGGACTCAATCCATGCGGAGCTGCGATGGGTCCATCTTTCGGCGCACCTCGCGGCGCAGAAAATCCTGACCGCGGAGCAGATCGCGAAGTACACACGGCTGCGCCACGAGCAGATGTAGCCGCGCCAGGGCGTTGCGAATCTGGGTGTCCCCGCTTGCGTCCACATCGTGAATGGGGGGATAGTGATTCCCCAGGGGGAAGAACGTGGAGGAGAAAGTGAGCAAGAGAGTGGGAGAACGAACGCACGGAAATCGCACGGCACATACCGTTTTACTCATTGGACTTTTGCTGGCGGCGGCAGCGGCTCCCGGTTTGGGTGCGGGGACGACGGCGCCGAAGACACTGGAGCTACCGGCCACTGTGATTGCGCATTTCGACCTGAGCACACCTGCGGGAAACCATATGGTGCTGCAGAGGCAGGGAACGAAACGCTACTTATTCATCGATCAGGCTTCCAAGCCGGGTTACTTTGTGTTCGACGTGACACAGCCGGAGTTCGCCGCCCTTGTGAGCCGGCCGGAACCGTCAAGCTCCGATTCTGACGAAACGACCACGGCCAAGAATGAACCGGCGACGGCCAAGGTAGAGACAGCGAGCCAGGATGCGAATGTGCCCGTGGCCCCCGACGCGGACTCGAAGACTTCCATCCGAAACAATCCGGACCCCGCCGATACGGTGAAGCTGATGGACCTGAGCGATCCCGATCATCCCTCCACTCTGCAAACGATCAAAAACGTGACCAGCTTCCTCGCCGATCCGGGCCGCAGCGTGATTTTCGTGACTAACGATGAGGGTCTGTGGGTGCTGAAGTTTCATCGCGAGCAGGTCAAGGTGGTGAACAAAAAGCCGCCATGTGATTTGAAGCCGGACCGCTCGCCGATCGCGCAGGCCTCCGCGGCTGCCGACTGCCAGTAGTCCGTTCGCGTGCCCCAGCTGCGGCCGTGAAACCTACCTGGGTAGATCTTTGCTCATCCGATCGACCACGGGCTTCGGCTCCGTGACCGGCGAGTTGTTCAGGTACTTTCCAAAGAAGACGAGATAGCGCTGCAGCCTGTCTTCGATGTGGCGCGGCTCGACAAACCCGTGATTTTCGCGCGGATAGGTGACGTACTCCACGGGAACGTGCCGGTCGTAGAGCGCGCGGTAATACTCCTCGCCCTGCGGGATGGGGACCCGCGTGTCCGACTGGCCGTGCAGTATCATCGTGGGCGTTTTGACGTTGCCGATGTATTTCATCGGCGAGTGATCCCAATATTCCTGATAATTTTCCCACGGCGTTTTCAATCCCTGGAACTCCACCATGTAGCGGTGAATATCCGTCTGCGAATACATGGAGTAGAGATCAGGCAACCCCGCTCCGGGGGAAATGGCCTTGAAGCGGTCCGTTTGCGTGTCGATCCACATGGTCATGTAACCGCCGTAGGACCAGCCGAAAGCGCCGAGACGGTCCGGGTCGGCCCATCCGCGGTCCACCATGGCCTGGACGCCGCTCATGTCGTCCTGATAGTCGCCGCCACCCCAGTCGTTCTGGTTGGCGGATTGGAATGCCTCGCCGCGTCCCGTGGAGCCGCGGAAATTCGGCTGGAGGACCATGTAGCCGTTCGCGGCCATTACCTGCGCCGTGGGATTGAAGGAGAGCAGCGACGCGCCGGTGGGACCGCCATGAGGATTGAGCAGAAAAGGCGATTTGCGGCCGGCGTCCCAATCCACGGGCTTGGTGACGATGCCGTCGATTTCCCGCCCATCCTTGCTGCTTTTCCACTTCACCACCTCAGTGGCGCCGAGGGCGAAATCCGCGAGCCAGCCGTTGTGGCTCGTGATTGTGGCGGGCGAGGAAAAGCTCAGGTCGCTGGAAAACACTTCGGTGGGATGCGACGGATCGCTGATGGTGCCGACGGCGGTCTTGCCGTTCGCGCTGATTTCCAGCAGCGAGATCACGCGGTCGGCGGGTGTGAGCGGCTCAACGGTTCCTGTGGCGACTCCAGCCGCGAAGACGCGCTCCGCTTCGTGGTCGTCGGTCGTGAAGTAGACGCGCGCGCCATCCGCCGACCACTCCGGCGTCTCCGCGTTCAGCTCGAACGAGCCGGTGAGTTTCCTGGCCGGGCCTCCATTCGCATCCGCCACGAACAGGTCCACTTTGTGGAGAAACTGGCCTTTGCTGCCGAGAAAAGCGATCTGTCTGCCGTCCGCGGACCAGCGTGCCGTCCTCGTGAATTCCACGTTTTCCGCTAACTTGCGCTTCGAGCCGGAGGCCACATCCAGCACCCAGGCGGTTTGCAGGCTGCCGTCGTCCTGGCGCGGAGTGGGGTTCGAGGTAAAGGTGATGTGCGTTCCGTCGGGCGACCAGCGCGGATCGCTGACGGTGAACTCTCCCTGAGTGATCTGCTTCTCATCGCCCGAGGCGATGTTCCATGTCCACAGGTGCGCCATCTTCAGATCGTGATCCACCACCACCGCGTCGTCCTTGGCCTTCGAGCGCTTTTCCTCTTCCTCGTCGGGCGGCGCGGTGGCCAGCAGCAGGAGCAATTTTCCATCCGGCGAGAACTGGAAGCCGCGGACGCCGGATTTGTGCCTGGTCACCTGCCAGGGCTCGCCGCCATCCACGTACATGAACCAGACTTGAGGCTTGGCTTCCTTTTCGTCGCCGGCCTCCATGGTGAAAGCCAGGATTTTTCCGTCGGGAGACCACGCCAGATTGGAGGCGTTCTTTTCTTCGCGCGTGAATTGCCGCGCGGCGCTGGCCGGTCCCGATGCGGGAACCACCCAGACGTGGGTGATGAACTTCCCCGGTTTGTCCTTCTCCGCATGGTTTTCGGATACCAGATAGGCCACGCGCGTGCCGTCGGGCGATACGCGCGGCGAGCTGACGCGCGCGATGTGCACGGCGTCCGCGGCGGAGAACAGCTTCTTGCCGCTTCTGCTTCGCGCGGCTGGCGGGGTCTCCTGAGTCGTTTTTTCCTTGGCAGCGTCCTGAGCCGGAACTGCATCCCGGCCCGCGCCGTGGGCTGCGACGGGTACGAGCAGCACGGCACACGCGGCTGCGATCCACGTTTCGCGAAGCATGCGTTTCATCTGGAACCCCCGGAAGTTCAAACTCGAATCCGGCCCACGGAAGCCGGGCCAGCGGGGCGCATCGTACTCCGCCGGCGCCCACGAAACAATGAGTTGTGCCAGTGACCGCGTTACATGCGAGAGCGCCGGGGCACATTGCTGTAACCCGTTCTATACTTGCCGCGTCCTTTCGTCCAACGCAGCCCGCCTCGCCGGACTCGCTGAGGTTCGGCGCGAGGCTGTCCAAGCCTTGGGGAGTTGCATTGTCGCGGCCTCTTATTTCCCGGCGCAAATTTCTCGGTGCGAGCGCTGCTACCGGCGCTGCGCTCGTTGTGGCTTTCTACTGGCCTGCATCGGATGCCGCCGCGGATTCGGGGAGTGCCTCCTTCGCCCCCAACGCGTTTCTGCGCATCGACGGGGACGGCAAAGTAACGCTATGGGCGCCTCGCTCGGAAATGGGACAGGGCGTCCGCACCTCTCTTCCCATGATCCTGGCGGAAGAGCTGGACGCCGACTGGCGGCGCGTGCGCGTGGAGCAGGCGGATCTGGACCCGGGGAAGTACGGTGAGCAGGGCACCGGAGGGAGCCTGAGCGTGCGCACCTCGTGGGACCCGCTGCGCAAGGCGGGAGCTGCAGCGCGCGACATGCTGCTCTCCGCGGCCGCGACAGGCTGGGGAGTTGAAAAATCCACATGCAGGAGCGAGAAGGGCGAAGTGCTGCACCCTGTGAGCGGGCGCCGCATCGGCTATGGCGCGCTCGCAGCTGCCGCGGCAAAGTTGCCAGTCCCGAAGGACGTCCCGCTGAAATCCGAACGCGACTATCACCTGGTCGGAACCACTCCCCACCGAACCGATGTGCCGATGAAGGTGAACGGCAGCGCCGTCTTTGGCATGGATGTGCAACTGCCGGGAATGCTCTACGCGGTGATCGAGCGCTGTCCCGTGTTCGGCGGAGCGGTGAAGGGATTCAACGCCGGCGAGGTAAAGGCACTGCCGGGCGTGCGCCACGTGGTGGAGTTGCCGCGCGTAGAGCTGATGGTCCCGTTTGAAGGGAAGCCGGGAGGCGCGGGCCACCTGAATTACTTCGCGGGCGGCGTGGCCGTGGTGGCTGATTCCACCTGGGCCGCGATGCGCGCCCGGCGCGCGCTGAAGGCGGAATGGGACGAAGGTCCGGCTGCCGCCGAAAGTTCCGAGGAACTTCACCGGCGGCTTGTGGAACTGGCCGGCAGACCGGGGCAGGTGATGCGCAAGGACGGCGATTTCGACAAAGCGTATGCCGCGGCCGCCAGCCGCATCGAAGCGCAGTACGAAGTGCCGTTGCTGGCGCATGCCACGATGGAGCCGATGAATTCCACCGCCTGGGTTACCCCAACCGGCTGCGAAGTCTGGTCGCCCATCCAAATGCCCGCCGGCGGCGCCGCTTCCATCGCGCACGCGCTGGGAATTTCATCGAACGATGTACGCATGCACATTACGCTGCTGGGCGGAGGATTCGGACGGCGATTGAATCAGGACTACGCCGTGGAGGCCGCGCTCGTGTCGAAGGCGGTGGGCGCGCCGGTGAAGGTCACCTGGACCCGCGAAGACGATATGAGGCACGACTATTATCGTCCCGCGAGCGTCCACGCATTCGCCGCGGGGCTGAACGCCGATGGCATTCCCATCGCCTGGCGCCACCACGTTGTGTCTCCTTCCATCGGAACCTTTTACCAGGGCACGGGCATATCTGCAGGAGAGGCTTCGGAGTTGAACAGTTCCGATTTTCCGGCCTGGTTCATTCCCCATTTCCGTCTGGAGTGGAGCCTGGCGGAATCCCGCATTCCGCGGGGCTGGTGGCGCTCGGTGGAAAATTCCTCGAATTTCTTCGCCATCGGCAGTTTTTTTGACGAGCTGGCGGCAGCGGCGAGGAAAGATCCCATTGCGTTGTGGCTTGAGCTCCTCGGCCCTCCGCGGAAATTCACCGACCGGCGTTCCACCATCGATGTGGCCCGCCGCAGGGCGGTTGTTGAACAGGCGGCGGCCCGGTCGGGTTGGGGCAAGCCGCTTCCGCCCGGCCGCGGCCGCGGATTCGGCGCATATTCCGGCTACGGGAGTCACGTGGCGCACGTGGCCGAGGTGTCGGTAGAACCGCCGGGCGGGCTTCGCATCCATCGGATCGTCAGCGCGGTCGACTGCGGGGTGGCCATCAATCCGGACGGAGTGCGAGCCCAGATTGAAAGCGCCATCGCTTATGCGCTCTCTGCGGTTCTGACTGGTGAAATCACAGTGGAGGGCGGCCGGGTCCAGCAGAGCAACTTTCACGATTACACCGTTCTGCGGATTCACGAGGCGCCCGAGGTGGAAGTGCATGTGTTGCCGAGCAGCGAACCACCGGGAGGTTGCGGCGAGCTGGGGGTCCCGCCCGTTGCGCCTGCCGTGGCCAACGCCATTTTCGCGGCGACGGCAAGACGCGTACGGCGGCTGCCCCTCTCGGCTGCGGGTCTTGTGACCAGCTGACCGGCTACCCGCCAGCTATGGAACTTTTGCTGGCGTAACCGCGGCCGCGCTGGTAGCATCCGAAAAGCTGGGCTGTATCCCTGAGCGCACGGGAACGGCACCGGAGGGACCATGAGTATCCTGCCGTCTGCGGACAACGGGCGCGTGACGGTGCCCGAAATCCTCTCGCGAAAGAAGTTTCGTTCCGGCGAAACGCCTTCCACCGAATTAAGAATTACGTCGGTGACGGCGTATGACTATCCGACGGCGCGGCTGGTGGACGATGCCGGAGTGGACATCGTGCTGGTGGGCGATTCGCTGGCTATGGCCGTGCTCGGCTACGAGAACACGCTACCGGTGACAATGGAGGAAATGCTGCATCACACGCGCGCGGTGCGGCGCGGCGTGAAGCGTGCGCTGTTGGTGGCGGATATGCCGTTCGGCAGCTTTCAGAACGGCGCTGAGGAGGCGGTGCGCAACGCCACGCGGTTCGTGAAAGAGGCGGGAGCCGAAGCGGTGAAAATCGAGGGCGGCGAACGGCGCATGGACCTTGTGGCGCGGCTGGTGGAGGCGGAAATTCCGGTGATGGGGCACATCGGGCTTACACCACAGTCTCTGCATGCCCTGGGCGGATTCCGCGTGCAGGGAAAAAGCGCGGAGACGGCGGATGCGCTGGTGCGCGACGCGCAAGCGCTGGCGGCCGCGGGAGCGTTTAGCATCGTGATTGAAGCCGTGCCGCGGGAAATTGCGGCGCGCATCACGGAACGCGTGCCGGTGCCCACGATCGGCATCGGGGCGGGCCCGGATTGCGACGGCCAGGTGCTGGTGCTGAGCGACCTGCTGGGGCTCACGAATGGCCATACGCCGAAATTCGCCCGGAAGTATGCGGACCTGGCGGAAACGATTCGCGGAGCCGTGGAGCATTACGTGGAGGATGTGCGCAAGGGCGCATTTCCGTCGGACGCGGAGTCGTATCATCTGCCCGCGGGCGTGCGCGCCGCGGACTCCGTAAAAAAGATGTAGCGGCGGAGATTCGAGCACGCATCTTTTTTCTCTGAACTGCATTTCCGGGAGCAACCGCCATGACACAGGACGAACTCCGCTCGCTGTTTGCGTTCAACGCCTGGGCGAATCACCGCGTGCTGGAATCGTGCGCCGCGCTGACGCCGGCACAATTCACGCAGCCGGCGCCCTCCAGCTTTCCCACCGTGCGCGAGACGCTGCACCACATCATGGGAGTCGAGTGGTTGTACCTGGAGCGGTTCCACGACCGCTATCCCACCGAATTGCTGCCGGGCGAGAAATTCGACACCGTGGCGGCTTTTGCCGCGCGCTGGGAAGGAATCCGGAAAGGGCTGGAAGATTTTATCCGCGGCGAGGGGCTGGGGGATCCGGAGCGCATCATCGAATACCGGAACATGAAGGGAAAGCACTTCCGGTATCCGCTGCGCGCGGTGCTGCAGCATGTGGTGAACCACAGCACATACCACCGAGGGCAGGTGGCGACGCAACTGCGCGAAATTGGCGCAAAGCCGCTCTCCACAGACCTGCTGCGTTACTACGACGCGCTCGCCGGACTGCCGGTGGACTGAGCCGTCGTACCTGCCTCCTCGCCGATGGAAATCGTTCGCACCGTCGAATGGATGAAGCAGGTGTCGCGGCGCGCGCGCTCGGAGGGGCGAATGCTGGGATTTGTGCCCACAATGGGCGCGTTGCATGCGGGGCACGTTTCGCTGGTGCACGCGGCGCAGCGGGACTGCTCGCCCGTGGCGGTTTCGATTTTCGTGAATCCAAAACAGTTCGGGCCCGCAGAGGATTTCGAACGCTATCCTCGCGCGCTCGAGGCCGATTCCCAGTTGCTCGAATCGCTGGGAGTGGAATATCTCTTCGCGCCAGAAGCCGCGGAAATCTATCCCCCGGGTTTTTCGAGTTACGTGGAAGTCGAAGGGCTTTCTTCGCGGCTGGAAGGCCGGACTCGCCCCGGGCATTTCCGCGGCGTGGCCACGGCGGTGCTGAAACTCCTGGAAATTGTGCAGCCGTGGAGGGCCTATTTTGGGCGCAAGGACGCGCAGCAGGCCCGCATCATCCAGCAGCTCGTGCGCGATTTTCATCTGGATGCGGAAATCCAGGTGTGCCCGATCGTGCGGGAATCGGACGGCCTGGCGCTCTCCAGCCGCAACGCGTACCTGAACCCGGAAGACCGGCACGCGGCGGCGGTGTTATGTCGGGCGCTCGGCGCGGCGCGAGAGGCGCTGGCTCGCGGAGAGCGCAGCTCCGCGAATGTGGTGGCGGCGATGCGCGAAGTGATCCGGAGGGAGCCCCGCGCCGCGACGGATTACGTGGAGGTGGTTCGCGCGGACACGTTTGAACCCACGGACCGGATACGCGGATCGTGCTACGCGCTGCTCGCCGTGTTTTTCGGCGCGACGCGGCTGCTGGACAATCTGCTGATCGAGGAGAAAGACGGCGAGGTGCGGTGCGAGTTGTAGCGCACGGCCACAGCCCTGCGGTTCGTTGCGTGCGCCGGGATCAGAAATACCGCAGGGCTCTCGCTCTGCGCTCCATGCGGCCGGCGGCTACTTGCCTTTCAATTCTTCCAGAGCTTCAAGGACCTCAGCGGCGTGGCCTTTTGCCGCGGCCTTTTCCCACACGCGAAGCACTTTTCCGTCCGGGCCGATAAGCACACTGCTCCGCACGATGCCCAGGAAGGATTTTCCGAGAAAGGTCTTCATACGGCGCGCGCCGTAGGCCTCAATGACGCGGAAATCGGGATCGCTGACCAGTGTGAAATTGAGTTTGTGCTTGGCGCGGAATTTGGACATGGTGTCCGGCGGATCGGCGCTGCAGCCGACCACGGTGGTCCCCACACGGTCGAACTTCGTCTTTGCGTCGCGAAACTCGGACGCCTCCGTGGTTCAACCCGGAGTGAGCGCCTTGACGAAGAAATACAGAAGAATGTTTTTTCCCTTGAAGTCCGAGAGGGAAATCTTTTGCCCGTCGTCACTGGGCAGTGTGAACGGCGGAGCCACATCACCAGGCTGCAGCATTTCTCACCTCAGTTCCTTGAATTATTGTGGGGCCAGCAGACGGCGAAGCGTTTCGTTGACGGCCTGCGGATTGGCCTGGCCGCGCGTGGCACGCATCACCTGTCCGACGAGAAACTTGAATACGCCTTCGTTCCCAGTACGAAATTTGGCCACCTGCTCCGGATTCTTTTCAATCACTTCGCGGCAGGCGCGCTCGATGGCGCCCGCATCCTGAATCTGGCGGTGGCCATCCTGCGCCGCAATTTGCGCCGCGGAGCCGCCCGTCTCGAACATTTTAGCGAAAATCGCTTTCGCGCTGGCCGCGGTGACTTCGCCGCGTTCGACGAGTGAAATGAGCTCGGCAAGCGCCTGGGGGGCGATGCGGCTCGAGGCGATTTCCTGGCCGGCGGCATTCAGCCGGCGCAACAGCTCGGTCTGAATCCAGTTCGCCGCGGCTTTTCCGGGAGCGCCGGCGCGCACGGTCTGCTCGAAATAGTCAGCAAGCTCGCGCGTGGCGGTGAGCACTCCGGCGTCGTAGGCAGTGATCCCGTATTCGCGGACAATACGGGCGCGGCGCGCGGCGGGCAGCTCCGGCATTTCGGCGCGGACGCGCTCCAGCAGTTCCGCGGAGGCTTCGACGGGGAGCAGGTCGGGCTCCGGGAAATAGCGGTAGTCGTGGGCGTATTCCTTGGAGCGCATGGGCTCGGTACGGCCGGCCGCCACGTTCCATAGGCGCGTTTCCTGTGTGACTCGGCCGCCGGATTCGAGGAGCTGCACCTGGCGCTCAATCTCGTATTCGAGCGCGTGGGTCAGATAGCGGAAGGAATTGAGGTTCTTCACTTCCGCCTTGGTTCCGAAGTTCTGCTGGCCACGGCCGCGCACGCTCACATTGGCGTCGCAGCGGAGGGAGCCTTCCTCCATATTGCAATCGCTCACTTCGGTGAACAGCAGGATCTGCTTCAGCGCGGTGAGGTAGGCGTACGCTTCCTCGGGGGTGCGCATGTCCGGCTCGGAAACGATTTCAATGAGCGGCACGCCCCCGCGATTGAAGTCAATGTAGGTATAGCGGCCCGAGTCGGGAAATCCCTCATGCATGCCCTTGGCTGCGTCGTCCTCCATGTGAAGACGAGTGATGCCGATGCGCTTCGTCCGGCCGTCCTGCTCGATCTCCAGCCATCCCCCGGTGGCCAGCGGCAACTCGTACATGGAGATCTGGTAACCCTTCGGCAGGTCGGGATAGAAGTAATTCTTCCGGGCAAACTGCGAACGGGGCTGCACCGTGCAGTTCAGCGCCAGCGCGGCCTTCACGGCCAGCTCGAGCGCGCGGCGGTTGAGCACCGGAAGCGCGCCGGGCAGGCCCAGGCACACGGGGCAGGTGTTGTAGTTGGGCGTATCGCCGAATTGGCCCGAGCAGGCGCAGAAAATCTTCGACGCCGTCTTCAGCTGGACGTGCGTCTCGATTCCGATGATGGGCTCGTATCGTGCCAGCACTTCAGGCGGCACGCCGGTAAAATCCTGGGCCGTCTTCGCCATGATGGATGGGAAATTATAGCATCCCGCTTCCGCAGGAACGGTCCGGAGGACGCGGTGTGGGCGGTTGCCGGGAACTCTACGCAGCCGGAACCAGGTCGCAAAACACGAACGGGCCGCGCCGGACCGCCTCTCCCCGGCGGATGGAAAGAGGAGCACGGAAAAGAGGGCCTCCGAAGACGAAGGTGTGGAATTCGCCGTTCTCGCCGCAAGGATCGACGCCGGGCGGAAGGTCGGCGAAGAAGGACTCGTCGAGCTCGCGGCCCGCAAAGGAAGGATCGAGCACGCGCGAATCCACGCACACGGCGATGGCCCGGAAACCCTCTCTGACAAAGCGGCGGGCCAGTTCGCGCGTGTCCTGCTTCCACAGTGGAAACAAGCCGGACATACCGATGCGAGCCAGGTTCTGCTCGCGATAGACGCGCAAGTCTTCCAGGAAAATATCGCCGAACACCACTCGGCGAACGCCGCGCGCCAACTGCTCCCGCAATGCCTCCTCCATGCGCGCCTCGTAAACGGGATTCACGCATTCGGGAGGTATGAGCACCTCGCGAAGCGGCAAACCGATGGCCGCGGCCTGCCGCTCGAGAAGTTCCCGGCGCACGCCATGCATGCTGATGCGGTCGTAGCCCTCGGTGACAGTGGTCAGCAGTCCGGTTACGCGGCAATCCGTGCTCCCGCGGATGGCGGCCAGAGCCATGGCGCTGTCTTTTCCGCCGCTCCAGCAGAACAGGACGGGCTCGGCCGCGACGTTCACGAGCGGCCGCCGATCCTGTATTTCACTCCGCCGCGGAATTCGCGGCCGAGCGCGGGAAATCCGAGAATTAATTGATACTGGCGATCCAGCAGATTCTGCACGCGTCCGTAGAGTTCCACGCCGCGGCCGAGCACGTAGCCTCCGGCAACGTCGAAGCGGGCGTAGGGAGGCGTTCGCGTCAGGCCCAGTCCGAGAAAATCGGAATCCGTGCGCGACCCGCCGTAGTAACCCATCACGCTGAGGTTCCACCGATGGTACGCCGCTGTGGCAATGAGGCTTCCGGAGTTGAGCGGCCGGCGGAGAAGGCGATTGCCGGGAATCGTGGCGGGGTCGAAGGCATTCGGGGCTTTGATTACCAAGCTGTCGTCGTACGCATAGCCCGCCACGATGCGCATCCACCGCGCGGGCTTCGCTTCCACGTTCAGATTCAGGCCGCCGGCCTGCGCCAGGTCCGTATTGAAGTAGGTTCCCGCGAATCCGCAGCCCATGATGGTGGCGCTGCCGAAGCTGATCATGTCGCGAAAGCGGTTGTAGAACCCGTCGAGCGACACATGGAGACGGTCGGAGGCAAAATACTGGTCCACGCCGGCATGCATGCTGCTGCTCGTTTCCGGGCGCAGATCCGGATTGCCGGGGAAACACGGATCGGTGCCGAATGACTGGTCGAAACTCGGCTCCTTGATTCCTTCGCCCCAGGATACATGCAGGCGGGTGGCGCCGAACGCGCTCGTGCCCTGCCGCGCCAGGTAGGAGAGGCCGAAGCGGGGAACCACGCGGGTGCCGAAGCTGTCGTTGTCTTCCGCGCGAACGCCGGCCGTGGCGGTCAGCCTCGCGCCAAATTGATACCGCGCTTCCAGATATCCAGCTTGGTTGTTGCGCCGCGCATGGCCACCGAGGTCGCTCAGCCAGCCGTTCTCCACTTCGTTGACGTACCCGGAGGTCACCGAACCGCGCGCCCACACATAGGAGGCCTGCGCCTCCGCGTTCACGCGGTTGTACTGGTTGAATGCCGAGAAGGTGTAGTCGCAAAAGTCGGGAGACGGGACGGCGCGGGGCGAACGCGGCATGCCGGTGCAGAGATCCAAAGGATCCGGAGAGAGGTAGTACGAACTCAGAGGATTTTCGTATCGCTGCCGCAGATAGGTCTCCGCCACGAGCACGTGGTAGCGCCAGTGGTTCCCGCTGGCGAAGTCGCCGGAAAGCGCCGCCGAAAAATCGTGAAGCGCATTGTACTCATTCAGTTCCGGCGGAGTGATTAGCGTTTGGCCCTGAATGCCCGCCTCGCTGGTGTTGTTGCGGAGCGCCAGGCGGATGGAGTCGGCATCGGTGAATTTCCATCCGAAATTGCCGGAGACGGTCGCATTGCGGAAGGCGTCGTTTACGCCCTGGCCTTCCGTGTCGGACCGGCTGAATCCGGCCAGGTAGTCGAACCTTCCGGCGACTCCGCTAAGCGTGGCCGCGCCTCTGGCCGAGGAAAAATTGCCGCCTTCTGCCACAAGATCGAGCGCAGGCTGTTCCGTCGAGCCACGCGCCGAGATCATCTGCACGACGCCGGTCATCGCGTCGGATCCGTAGGTCACGCTTTCCGCGCCATGCACCACTTCGACTTTCGCGATGTTGTCCAGCGTGAAGGGCGAAAAATCCACGGCACCGCCCGGGGTGTCAAGGGGCACTCCATCCACCAGCACCTTCGTGTAGTCCGAATTGCCTCCGTCCAGAAAAAGCGATACGGGCCCGCCGGCCCGCCCGCCCTGCCCGATGCTCGCGCCCTGCAAGAACGATAGCGCATACGCCGTGGAAATAAACTGTCGCTGCGAGATGTCCTGCTCCGTGATGACGTCCACCGGCGCCGCCACACTTTCCGCAGGCTGCGGAAGAGGCACGGCCGTCACAATCACTTTCGAAGAGGTGGCGTCCAGCGAGAGCCGTACGGTCACGTCGCGCCGTTCCGCCGCGGAGAGCCGGATCTCCATCTCATAGGCCACGAACGAAGCGCGCGTAATGCGCAGCCGGTAGCTGCCCGGCGGGAGTTCGATTTCGAACCGGCCAGCGCCATCCGAGGTGGTGTGCGCCGGCGTGGCTCCGGCCGACCGGCCTTCGATTCGGACTTCCGCGCCCGCCACAGCAGCGCCGGAGGGATCGAGCACGGTACCGGAAAGCGAGGCGAGTTGCTGGGCCGAGATGCGGTGGGAAAACAGCAGGACGGAACACGCTGCAAGGAGCAACAGAGCCGGAGACCGCTTCATGATTCCTCCTCTCCCTCTCGCGCGGGAGAAAAAAGGTGCGTCTCGATGAATCGAGACGGCCGGCTCTTCCGGTCTCCTGGCTTGGCGGCAGCCGTGATGCGAGTCCCGCTGCTGCGGGACTTGGACCATGTGGCGGGCCTTCCCCCCCGGCAACGCGGGGAGTGGCCCGCGCGGGCTGTGTGTGACGCAGGTTCTGCGTCCGCCTTACAGTCGCGCGGCGGCGACGGATTTTCACCGTCTTCCCGTGCAAAGAGCTGGCGTGTGGATCGGCGCAGCGCCCGGCCCCCGATCCGGAGGATTCAGAATCGGGACGAGACGCCGCAGGGATCGCGGTACAACCCGGCGCTTCGCAACGAGTCCGCGAATGGTCCCACACGCGGGAGCTTCTCGCTCCGCGAGCGGAATCCCCGGGCTCTACTCCGCCTCTGCGCCGGAAAACGTGACCTTCGGAACCCCCCGCGAATTGAATTCCACGCCCAGGAGCGTTCCGAATACCTGCTGGAGCAGCGCCTGCTGGTAGACCTCCGCGGGTTTGCCCACGCGGAGCGTTTTCCCGCGGTCGAGCAGGACGATGCGGTCCGCGAATTCCGCGGCCAGATTCAATTCGTGCGTCACGACGACGACGGCATATCCGCGGTCGGTGGCGATGCGGCGCAGGCGCCGGAGCAGGTCCACCTGCGCGGCGATGTCGAGGTGCAGCGTGGGTTCATCGAGCAGCAGCAGGAGAGGCTGCTGCGCCAGGGCGCGCGCGAGCACCACGCGTTGCTTCTCCCCGCCGGAGAGTTTGTGCATCCAGCGGCCTCGGAGCGGATCAGCGCCCGATTCGTAAAGCGCCTGACGGGCCACGGCGGCATCGTCATCGGTCTCAAATCGCAGGCCGCGGCTGTAGGGGTAGCGGCCCTGGATCACGAAATCCCACACGCGTACGGGAAACAGCAGCGGATTTTCCTGCTGCACCATGGCGATGCGCTGCGCGCGCGTGCGGAGGTCCAGACGGCTGACCTCGAGGCCTTCCAGTTTGACGCGGCCGGAGAGCGGGGCCAGAGTTCCGGCTAGCAAGCGCAGGAGCGTGGATTTGCCGCTGCCGTTGCGGCCGAGCACGGCCACCACCTCCCTCGAGCGAACGTCGAAAGACGTGGCTTCCAGGGTGAAGAGCGAAGCGCCGCCTTCCGGCGCGTAGGAGAAGCTCGCCAGATCCACGCTGAGGCGCGGTGGCTCGAGAGGCGGTGTCCGCCCGGCGGCGCCTGAGCCCGCGGGTGTGGTTTGCTCCGCCGTCTTTTCCGCCGGGTTCACGCCATGCCCCTGCGCAGCAGATAGATGAACACGGGAGCGCCGACGAGCGCGGTCATCGCGCCGACGGGCAACTGCGTGGGAGAAACGAGCGTGCGCGCCAGCGTGTCCGCCAGAACCACCGCAATGGCGCCGCCCAGAGCGGTCGCAGGAATCAGCAGGCGGTAGTCGGATCCAAACAGCAATCGCACGAGATGCGGCACGAGCAGCCCGACGTAGCCGATTGCGCCGCTGACGGAAACGGCGAGGCCGGTGAGCACGCTGGCGCCCAGATACACCACGAGTTTCACGCGCACCACGTCCACGCCGAGATGCATGGCCTCCTGCTCGCCGCCCAGCAGCAGATTCAGATCCGCCGCGGTGGTGTAGATGGCTCCCACGCCGAGAACCAGCACCAGGAACAACCAGCCCGGAGCAACGGGCGACGGCGTGGAGAGATCGCCCATCAGCCAGAAGGCCATGCCGCGGAGTTCGCGTCCGGAAATCGTGGTCATCAGGAACATGATGAGGGCGGAGAGAAACGAAGCCGTGATGATGCCGCCCAGCAGCAGCGCGTAGCTGTCCAGTTCGCCTCCCCGCCGGCCCAGGAAATACACCGCTGCCGTGGCGGCGATGGCCCCGGCAAATGCGCCGAACGGCGTTGCGCCCGGCAATTGCGCCGCCCAGATGAGCGAGAGGATGGAGCCGAGCGCGGCTCCGCTCGAAACCCCCAGCACGTACGGATCGGCCAGGGGATTGCGCAGCAGCGCCTGGAAGCTGGCTCCGGCCACGGAAAGCGAGGCGCCAACAATCATCGCCAGCAGGATTCGCGGCCAGCGAATGTCGAGAATGATGAGCCGGAAATCGCTGGAAATCTGGTCCGTGCGGCCGGTGACGGAATGGAAAAGCAGCGCGCTGAGGTCGTAAATGGAAATGGAGCGCGTTCCGAATTTCAGGGAGAAGAAGACCACCACGAGCAGGATGCCGGCGAGCAGCGCGCACGTGAGCAGCAGACGGCGGGGAGTCAGCGGGCGCATCAGCGGGACCCCCTGCGCGGCGCGGCCGGCGTGCTGGAAGGCGCGGCGGCCGGAGCAAAGGCTTCCGGATGGAGTTGGCGCGCCAAATCCTCGATCGCGTCGAGCATGCGCGGAGCCGGACGGTCCAGCGCGTCGCTCACAATGGCAAAATGCCGCAGCCGCACGGCCTCCAGGCTGCTCCAGCCGGGGCGATTCTTCAAAGAATTGATGGTGCCCTGCGGATCATCCTGATGCGCGCCGGCGAATACGAGATAGTCCGGGTTCTGCCGCAACACTTCTTCGAGATTGATCTGCGGCCAGTCCTGTTTCACGTTCACCACGGATTCGGCGCCGGCGTGGCGCAGGGCATCGGCGATAAAAGTGTTCGGGCCGGTGGAGATGACGGGGTCGAGCCACACGACGAAAAATACGCGCCGCACCGGACGGCCGCCGAGCTTCCGCGCCAGATCGGTGAGGCGCTGCTCCATCTGGGCGGCCAGCGCATCGCCGCGGGCCTTTGCGCCCAGCACTTCTCCGAGGCGGCGCACCGATGCCACTACGTCCTCCACGGTGCGCGGGTTCGTGGTGTAGACGGGAATGCCCAGGCGGTTGAGCGCTTCCACGGTCTCCGCCCGGTTCAGCGCGCGCGTGGCCAGCACCACGTCCGGATGCAGGGTGACGATTTCTTCCAGATTTGGGTTGATCGGACCGCCCACGCGCGCTCGCGTCCGGGCTTCAGGCGGGTAATCGCAGAAATCGGTCACGCCAAACAGGCGCGCGCCCAGATCAAGAGCAAAGACCGTCTCTGTAAGGTTGGGCGCAAGCGAGACGATCCGTTGCGGCGCGAAGGGAATCCGCACCAGGCGGCCTAAGTCGTCGTGGAACTCCACATTGGGATCTGCGTCCTTTGGGGGTGGTGCCGGGGGAGTTGCCTGTGCGCGCACGGCCAGCGCGCCCAGCAGGACCCACGCGGCGGCGAGTTTCATTGGATTGCGCTTCCGTCTCATTTCACGCCTATCTTTCCTGCAATAAAAAAGCCCCATGCGAGCATGGGGCGCGTGGCCCGCGCTCTTTCTCGCGAAGAGCGGCTGGGCAGAAGCGGCTCAGGCAGGTTTCCTGGCTTACGGTTGCTGATGCTGAACGCGAGCCTGTGGCACGTGCGGCTCAGCAGCCGATTACAGTGGCGGGACCGCGGCCGATTTTCACGGCCTTCCCCCGTCGAGAGCCGTTCAAATGTCGCGAGCCAGTGTAAGTCTCGTGCGGAACAGTGTCAACGAGGCCGGCGTCACCGCTGCGGGTTGTAATTCACCATGCAGGAGGAGGCTAGGTGGAACTCTGGTCGTCCCCGTCGTCGAATCCCCAGCGCAGATTGTCCACGCACCAGCGGCCATCCACGCGAAGCAGGGTGTACCGTGCCACGTAATCTTCGTCATCGTCCGACGAGACGTGAATATCCAGCATCACACGGCCTTCCGACTGGCCGCGCATCCGCACATCCACCTCCTCGGTATGCAGCATGTCGCGATGCGCGCGCACCAGACGGCGAAACGTAGCCAGGGGGACGCGCGAGCGGTAACTCGGTGAGAAGTAGGAATAAGCGGTGGAGATATCGTCCTGATTCAGGGCATCGAGCTGTGCCCGCGCCACACGCAGGGCTGCGCCTACTGCATCCTCCGCAGCGGTTGAAGAATCCGGAGCCGCCCCCTCCATCCGCGCGGCCGCAGGTCCTGCCGAGGCGGGCCGCGGGACGCGGCTCTCATGGCGGAGCAGCAGCCAGGTGGTGAGCGTAAAGGCAAGCGTACCGGTGCCGAGCAGCGCCGCGAGACGCCGCAGCAGGGTTCGCCGCCTGCGGCGTTCACGATCGAACGCGGGCACCCACGGGGGAGCAGGTGGCTCCGCCGGCTCCGGGGGCGCCGGTTCCGGCGCGAGTTCGCCGCCGTTTACCGGTTCTTCCACTGCGGTTTCCTTTTCTCCACCAGGGCGCGCAGGCCTTCCTGCGAGTCCTCGAGCTTGTAGAGTTCGTTCAGGAAAATATCCATGGAGGTCTTCAGGCCTTCCTGAAGGGAGAGGCCCACGCCGCCGATGATGGCCTTCTTTGCCATCCGCAGCACCGCGCCCGACTGCGCGGTGATTTGCGCGATCATGGCGTTCACGGTCTTTTCAAGCTGATCTTCCGGCACCAGGCGGCTGATGAGCCCCAGGTCGCGGGCGCGCTCGGCGGAAATGGGCTCGCCGGTCAGCACCAGCTCCATGGCCAGGCGAGGCCCGACGATCTGGGGGAAAATCGTGGCGGCGAGGGGAGGGAAGACGCCGATTTTGATTTCGGGCTGCGCGAATCGGGCGCGTGGAGTGGCCACCACAATGTCGCCGAACGCGGCAAGCTCCGAGCCGCCGCCGATGGCCGGCCCGTCTACTACCACCATCACCGGTTTCCCAACGTCCACCATGGCCAGGAAGACGCGGTGGAACGCGTCCGTCATTTGGAACACGCGCTGCGCCGTGTACTCGCCCACGTCGATGCCGCCGGAAAACGTTTTGCACGCCGAATCAATCAGGATGAGCTTCACGCCTTCGTCGTCGCCGGACCACTCGATACCGGAGGCCAGCTCGCGCAGCATGGGCTCGTTGAGCAGGTTGTGCTCCGGACGATTGAGCGTCAGCCGGGCCAGCGGACCGTCCGTCTTGTAGTTCACATGACGGAAATCTTCCGGCTTGATGCGCTGCACGGAAGCGATAGCCACATCAATCGCCGGACGCCGTGCCTGCGATGCGCGTTCCATGGTTATGCCGCCTCCAGTGCGAGCGCCACACCCAGCCCGCCCGATACGCACAATGTCGCGAGTCCGCGGCGCTGGCCCGAAGGCCGGCGGCGCAGCTCATGGAGCAACGTGGTGACGATGCGCGCGCCCGTTGCGCCGATGGGATGTCCCAGTGCGATGGCGCCGCCGTTCGGATTGAGCCGCGCGCGGTCGAAGTGCAGTTCGCGGTCGCATGCCAGCACCTGGGCGGCGAACGCCTCGTTCAGTTCCACAGCAGCGTAGTCCGCCATCTTCCATCCGGTGCGTTCCTCCAGCTTCCGGCAGGCCGGAACGGGACCAACGCCCATGCGATGCGGTTCCACCGCGGCCACGGTCGCGTCCACGATGCGCGCGAGCGGCGGGCCGGCCAGCGATTTGACGCGGTCTTCGCCCACCAGCACCACCGCGGACGCCGCGTCCGTCAGGCCGCTGGCGTTGCCCGCCGTGATGGTGCCGTCCTTCGCGAAGACCGGCGGCAGTTTCGCCAGGCCCTCGAGCGTGACATCGGGGCGGACGTGCTCGTCTTTTTCAACCCGCGACGTGCGCCCCTTCGCGTCCGTTTTCTCCACGGGGATGATTTCCTGGCTGAACAAACAGCTCTCCATGGCCCGGGCAGCGCGGCGATGGCTTTCGAGCGCGAATTCGTCCTGTTCGGCACGCGGGATTTTGTATTCCTTCGCGAGCAAATCGGCCGTTTCTCCCATCACCATTTGCGAGAGCGGGCACAGGAATCCGTCGCGGTACATGGCGTCCACGAGTTGCTGGTGTCCCATGCGCATGCCCCAGCGTGCATCGAGCAGGTAGGGCACGCGACTCATCGATTCCGCGCCGCCGGCCACGATCACGTCGGCAGCGCCAAGGGCAATCTGCTGCCAGCCGAGCAGAATCGCGCGGATGCCGGAGGCGCAGGCCATGTTGACGGTGAATGCGGGTACGTCGTCGCCCAGCCCGGCGCGCCAAGCCACCTGTCGAGCCACGTTCGGCCCTACTCCTGCCGGACGCGCGTTGCCGAGTATCAATTCGTCCACCAGCCGTGGAGGCCGGGCCGGTTCCATGCGTTTGCGGTCGCCCGGAGCGCGTTCCTCGGGGGCATTGCCGAAGGCGCGCCGCAGCGCTTCCCGCACGGCGATCACGCCGAGGTCGGGAGCGGTGAGATCCGCCAGACCGCCGCCGAATTTGCCGATCGGCGTGCGCACTGCGCTGGCTATGTAAACTCCGTGACTCATGGAAAGTGCCGCTAGAAGCTCGCTGGGGGAGCCTCGGGAGCGGGTGAGAATTTGATGCTAGCACACCTCGGCCAGTCCATGCCGGGCACTCCCCGGCTGTGTTTCCTAGGAGACTGCGGAAATTGCGAGGCAGGTATACACCGATGTCGTTAGAATGCCTGTTCCGCCATGCCTCCGGGATTTGGACCCATCGCCGGACTCGCCGTTGGCCACTCGCAGGACGAGCGCGCGCTGACGGGCTGCACCGTGTTCCTCGCGGAAGCCGGAGTGGCGGCGGCCTGCGATGTGCATGGTGGCGCTACGGGTACTCGCGAATTGCAAGTTCTGCAGCCGGGGCACCTCGCCGGGAAAATTCATGCTCTGGTGTTCGCGGGAGGGAGCGCGTTCGGCCTGGACGCCGCGTCGGGCGTGATGCGCTGGCTCTCCGGGCGCGGAATCGGATTTGATGCAGGAGTTGCGCGCGTTCCCATCGTTCCCGCGGCGATTCTGTTCGATCTGGCCATCGGCGACGCCGCGCGACGGCCCGATGCGGACATGGGCTATCAAGCCGCGGCCGCCGCGGGCAGCGGGCCCGTGGCGGAGGGCAACGTCGGCGCGGGCGCCGGCGCGACCGTGGGAAAACTTTGCGGCATGGCGCAGGCCATGAAGGCCGGCATCGGTTGTTGGACCGAAGAGTGTGCGGGAACCGGCGGCGCAAGGGTGCGCGTCGCGGCGCTCGCCGCAGTCAACGCTTTCGGCGATGTGCGCGACCCGATGACGGGCCGGCTGCTCGCCGGAGCGCGCGCGTCGCCGGGCTCGCGCGACCTGCTGGATACGGCAGCGGCCCTTCGCCGCGGGCAGGCGCCGGCGGGATTCGGCCAGCCGGCCACACCCGCGGGAAATACGGTGCTGGTGGCTGTGGCTACCGATGCGGAGTTCGATCGCCTCGCGCTCGAAAGAATCGCGGCGATGGCATCGGCGGGAATGGCGCGATCGCTCTCGCCGGCGTTCACGCGATTCGATGGCGACATCGTGTTTGCGTTGTCCTGCGGCCTGACTGCCGTGGCGGGGGCACGCGGAGCTACGGTGGAGGCAGTGGGCGCTGCGGCGTCGGAAGCGGTGGCACACGCGATTGTTCGCGGCGTCACCCAGGCGCGGAGCGCCGGTGGACTGCCGGGACTCGCCGGATGACACACACGGCAGAACAGGCTAGTGCCTGTGCCGCTAGCTGCGGCGCAGCTTTTCCGCCCAGTGCGAGAGGTGATTCAACGACTGCGTGTGCGTGCGGTCGAACGAGAGCGGCGTGATGGACACCGAGCCTTCGAAAATCGCGGCATAATCCGTGTCCGGCTCCACGTCGGTAATGCGTTTCTGTTCGCTGAGCCACACGAATTTGCGGCCGCGCGGGTCCACCCCATCCTGCAGAAAATTGCGCGTGATTTTTTTCGACTGCCGCGTGAAGCGCACGCCACCCTTCCAGTCCGCGGGGACGTTCACGTTCAGCATGACGCCTTCCGGCATCCCTTCGGTGAGCGCGATTTCCGCCAGCGCGCGCGCGAACTCCGCGGCGGCCGTGAAATTTGGTTCGGGCCGCCGGCCCACCAGCGAAATGGCGCACGCCGCGTGGCCGTTGATGGTGCCCTCCATCGCCCCGGCCGCCGTGCCGGAGTAATAGACGTTTTCTCCCAGGTTGCCCCCGTTGTTGATGCCGGAAAGGACCAGGTCGGGCGGGCCGGGTAGCAGACGGTTCAGCGCCAGAATCACGGCGTCGGTTGGGGTTCCCGCTACGGCCCATTCACGTTCCGCCCGTTGCTCGTAGAACACGGGATCAAGCAGCGTGATGGATTGAGCGGAGGCGCTGCGTTCCCCGTCCGGCGCAGCCACGTAGATTTCGCCAAACCCCTCCAGGGCGCGGGCAAGCGCCCGCAGGCCGGGAGCGTCGATTCCGTCGTCGTT
>DATKNR010000061.1:0-13461 GCA_035541255.1 Patescibacteria group bacterium
TTCACCGCGTCCATGGCCGTCAGGAGCGGATAGAGCAGCTCGTGGACGGAGATGGGCAGCTCTTTTTCCAGGCGCGAGCGGAAATCCTCGCGCTCCAGCATGCGCGCCAGGCGATAGTGGCCGCAAAGGCGAACGATGTCGTAGCTGGACATTTTGTCGAGCCATTCGCTGTTGTAGCGGACTTCGGTTTTTTCGCGGTCGAGAATTTTGAACACCTGGGCCAGATATGTCTTCGAATTGGCATCGACTTCCTCGCGCGTGAGCGGAGGACGCGTTTCGGACTGGCCGGTGGGGTCGCCGATCATGGCGGAAAAATCGCCGATCAGAAAAACGGCGGTGTGGCCGAGGTCCTGAAAATGTTTCAGTTTGCGCAGCACCACGGTGTGGCCCAGGTGCAGATCGGGCGCCGTAGGATCCACGCCGAGGTAGACGCGCAGCGGCTTGCCGGATTTGAGCGAGGCTTCGAGCTTCGCGCGCAGCTCCGCCTCCGGAATAATTTCCGCCACTCCCTTGCGGATGGTTTCGAGCTGCGCGTCAACGGATTGGAATTTCGCGGTCATTTTCGTTCAACCATGCCGTTCAACCCGGCGATTCACCGCACCGGCGCACTCAGCAGCACACGGCGGCCGTCGAGGCGGTAGCGGCCCTCGAGCACGATGCGCACCGCCTCGGAATAGATGCGATGCTCCTCCGCGAGGATGCGGGCGGAAAGGGATTCGACCGAATCGTCGTCGCGCACGGCCACGGTGGCCTGTAGAACGATCGGCCCCGCATCCAGATTTTCGTCTACAAAGTGCACGGTGCAGCCGGTCCATTTTACGCCGTGCTCGAGAGCCTGGCGCTGCGCTTCGAGTCCGGGAAACGCGGGCAGCAGCGAGGGATGAATGTTGAGGATGCGGCCGGGAAAGTGCGCGACGAAGAACGGCGAGAGCAGACGCATATAGCCGGCCAGGCACACGAGCTCGACGCGCGCTTCGTCGAGCGCCGCGGCCACCTGGCGGTCGTAGGTTTCGCGGTCGAGGCCCTTTGACGGGATGACGCGCGCGGAAATGCCGAGGGCGCGGGCGCGGTCGATGCCGGGAGCGCCCTCACGATTGCTGACCACGAGAGCGATTTCCGCGCCTGGAATGCGGCCCGCGGCGCAGCTCTGCGCGAGCGCCTCGAGATTCGAGCCGCGGCCGGAAATGAGAACGCCGATGCGCCGGGACATGAGCCGAGCAAGTTAGCACACGGACGCGCAGGCGCAAAAGCAGCACGGGCTTTCAGCGTGTGCCTCACTCGAGGAACTGAGGCGCACCGGTTCCCCCCGGGCCGGACAGGCAAAAGCCTGCGCCACTCAGCGCGCGGGCGGGGACCCGAGCTGCGCGAAGGTAAGGAGATGCCCGCCGGGATCCTTGATGCCGATTTCGCGGGCGCCATAGAAGGTGGTGCGCTCGGGAAGAAAGACTTCCGCGCCGCGGATTCCGGATTTGATGGCATCGAGATTTTCCACTTCGACGTAAAGAAACGTGGGGCCTTTGCGGACGATGGAGGCCATAGCGGGCACGTCCTTGTCCACGGAGGCGTAGGACTGATACATGAGCTCGACGTTGTCTTTGACGAGAATGACGAAGCCGAGCTTGTCGCCCTCCGGCACCTCGACGGTTTTCTGGAAGCCGAACGTTGCGGTCCAGAATCTGACACAGGGCTCGATTTCAGCGACGAAGAGGACGGGCGTGATTTTTTTGACCACTGGAGTAATCTCCTTGACGGGGGCAGTAGTCTAAATTAGACTAGTCAAGGCTAGCAAACCGAATCAGGCCTGGCAAGGAGAATTTTCCATGCGTGACGAAAGGCAACTGAGCGATCTGGTGTCCATCGGTCCGGCGATGCTTCGCGACTTCGAGCTGCTGGGCGTGCGAAGCGTGGCGGCGCTGGCGCGCCGGACTCCGGAATCGCTGTACGAGGGACTGTGCCGGGTGACGGGACGCGCGCAGGACCTGTGCGTGCTGGACACGTTTGCCGCAGCAGTGGCTCAGGCGCGCAACCCGCGGCTGCCCGCGGAGCAGAGGCAGTGGTGGTACTGGAGCCGGAAGCGGAAGGCGGCGGAGAGCAGACAGAGAGTCAAACGGATGGGGAGATAGGCGACGTGGGGCAGCGCGCGATTCAAGCCGGCCAGATGCGGAGAGCGCACAGGCCAAGGCGTGTGCCCGAGGGACGGAGCGCCATGCGCGAGCGCGCGCTGACCACGCCGGACCTGGTGCTGCTGAGCCTGCTGGCGGAAAAGCCGATGCACGGGTACCAGGCGAATTTGGAGCTGGAACGGCGCGAGGTGCGCGACTGGGCGGGGATATCGCGGCCACAGGTGTATTACTCACTGGAGAAGCTGGCGCGAAGGCGGCTGGTGCGCGCGGTGGAATCCGCGGAACCTGTGGAAGGCGCACCTCGGCGGGCAGGCCCGGACCGGCGCGTTTACGAAACGACGGAGAGCGGGAGGAGGGCGCTGGCCGCGGCGCTCGAACGCGAGGCGTGGACGACGGGGCGGGAGCGGCCGGCCTTCATCACCTGGCTGGCGCTTTCGTGGCAGGCGCGGCCGGAGGTGGTGAAACGGCAGGTGGAGAGGCGGCGCAGTCACTTGACCGCGGAACTGGCGAGGGAGCGCGAAGTGCTGCGCTCGATTCTGGGGGAGGTGGGACATCCGTATCACGAAGCGGTGTGGGCGGTGAGCCTGACCATCGCGGAAATGCGCACGGAACTGAAGTGGCTGCGGAAGCTGAAGCGGGAACTGCCGCTGCGCGGGCGGGCAAAGAGGCCGGCGTACGCGGAGGTAACGGATTAGGAAAGAGGAAGACCGCAAGGGTTGGCCCTGCGCTACACTGAAAGCACGCCCCGGGGGGAATCGCGAAGGACAGGATGAATTTGCTCGATT
The DNA here is from genome assembly GCA_035541255.1 of Patescibacteria group bacterium. Lineage (GTDB taxonomy): Bacteria > Acidobacteriota > Terriglobia > Acidiferrales > UBA7541 > JOPF136. Next base: position 2,909 of record DATKNR010000061.1, read on the forward strand.
TTGTTCACTCGCCTGCGCAGCTGATGCTGGTGCTGCTGTTCGCCAGTTCGCTGGCGCTGGGAGCCTGCCTGTGGCTGGTGTGGCATGAGATGCAGCGCGTGGCGAGGCGGGAAGAACGCATGCTGCGCGACACGGAAACGCATCTGCACCAGCAGGTGGCTTCGCTGAACGAAAAACTGTCGGGCGAGATGGCGCGCCAGCGGCACGAGGCCGAGCAGAGGGAACGCAGCCTGGAGACCGCGGTGCGGCGGCGGCTGGACGAACTGTCGGCACTGATCGAGAGCCTGCGGCAGCTGGAGGCAAGACTGCAATCGCAGGCGACCACGCCCGCGGCGCCGGCTCCCACGGAGCCACCCACGGGCACGCTGGCAAAAGAAGTGAGAGGCGGATTGAGCGTAATCGGACGGCCGCCGAAGCCCTGAAGAAGGCAGCCGGCAGTTAAGAGCCGACGGTCAAAAGTCGAAAGTCGAAAAACGAAGAAAAGCAGATCCCTTCCTACGGCAGGCAGGCCTCGTCGAAGACTCCTCCCGCCTACGCCCCGCTACGGCGGGCGGGATGACAGCGGTAGAGTTCCGCGATCCCCCAGCAAGGCAGGCGGGATGATGGCACGCGCGCGTGGACTTGAAGGAAGCGAAAGGAGCGCAGCCAAGAGTGGCTGCGCCAGTTAGAGCGGGAGCTGGCCGGAGTAGACGACAGAGGGCTTACCCGATTCGATGCGGCCGATGTGGAAAAATTTTTCGCGGCGGCGCTTGAGCGAGGCTTCGACGGCGCGGAGATTTTTCGGCGGGACAATCAGAATCATTCCCACACCAAGATTAAAGGTGCGGAGCATCTCCGCGGCCTCCATGCTGCCGAGCTGGGCGAGCCAGCGGAAGACGGGGAGGACGGGCCAGGAGCCGAGATCGACGCGTGCCTGCACATTTTTGGGCAGGACGCGGGGCAGGTTGCCGGTGACGCCGCCTCCGGTGATGTGGGCGAGCGCGGAAATCCAGCCGCGGCGGAGGAGCTCGCGGACGGGAGGGAGATACGACCGGTGAGGGCGGAGGAGTTCGGCGCCCACTTTGTTGTTCAGCTCGGCCACGTAGGTGTCCGGCTTCAAGCGCGCGACTTCGAAGATGAGTTTGCGGGCGAGGGAATAGCCGTTGGTGTGGAGGCCGGAGGACGGCAAGGCCAGGAGCACGTCGCCGGTGCGAACGGCGGAGCCATTGAGGATGCGGTCGCGCTCGACGGCGCCGAGGATGAAGCCGGCAAGGTCGTATTCACCTGGCGGATAGAAATCGGGCATTTCCGCAGTTTCTCCGCCGATGAGGGCGCAGCCGGCCTGCTTGCAGGCTCCGGCCATGCCTTCGATGATCTGTTCGACGACGGCGGGATCGAGCTTTCCCATGGCGAGGTAGTCGAGGAAGAAGAGGGGCTCGGCGCCCTGAGTGAGTATGTCGTTGACACAGTGATTGACGATGTCCACGCCGACGGTGGAATGGACGCCCATGGCGAAAGCGATTTTGAGTTTGGTGCCGACGCCATCGGCGCTGGCCACGAGAACGGGATCCTTCCAGCGCTTGCGGTCGAGCTGAAAGAGGGCGCCGAACGCGCCAATATCATTGAGGACGCCCGGGGTAAAGGTGCGTCCGGCGAGATGGCGGATGCGCTGCTTGGCGCGGTCCGCGCGGGAGATGTCGACACCTGCGTCTGCGTATCGCATGAGTTAGGCGAGGGGGTCTGGGGGCCTCGCGTCCCGAAGCTGCCCGATCAGAACGGCACGAACAGCCTGCGCCAACGGATATGATCCGGATGCACGAGCGCCATGGCGTAGGCGCCCAGCCGCTCGCGGATATGACCGGGCTGCCAGGCCTCGCTCGGAGCATCGAGCGAAAGATAAATGAACAGCGGCGTGCCCACAATCGCGGAGCGAGGCACAAAACCCCAGTAGCGGGAATCGTAAGAATTGTTCCGGTTGTCGCCCATGACGAAAAAAGAGTCGGCAGGCACTGTGATGGGCTTGCGATTTTCCCAGGGGTCGGGAGTGTCGGCCAGATAAGGCTCGGTGAGCGGCTTGCCGTTGATCCACACGGCGCCGCCGCGGATCTCGAGAGTGTCGCCGGGCATTCCGATGATGCGCTTGACGAAATCGGGATGTCCGGGGAGAGGAGCGTGGAAGACGATCATCTGCTGGCGGTGCGGCTCGCGCCAGAGGGTGAGGTGGAGCGAGGTGAAGGGGACTTCGGCGTCGTAGCCGAAGCGGCTGACGAGCACGTGGTCGCCGATGAGCAGCGTCCTGACCATGGACTCGGAGGGGATGACGCGGGCCTGGACGAGAGTGCCCTGAATGAAAAGAAAGGCGAGGATAACCCAGAGCCATCCGCGAGCCTCGCGCAGCATGCGCGCGCGCGCGTCCAGCACTTCCTGCGGTTCCGGGATTTTACTGGCAGCCACGGCCCGTCGCCACTTCCAGTTGAACGAGTTCGGTCGGATACACGCCGGTGTAGCAGGACGTGCAGAACTTGCCTTCCGTGTCTTCCACGGCTTCGCGGAGATGCTCGAGGGAGAGATAGCCGAGCGAATCGGCGCCGATGTACAGGCGAATCTCCTCGACGGAATGCTGCGCGGCGATGAGTTCCTCGCGCGTGGGCGTATCGACGCCGTAGTAGCAGGGAGACACGGTGGGGGGGCAGCTGATGCGCACGTGGACTTCGACGGCGCCGGCCTCGCGGACCATGCGGACGATTTTCTTGCTGGTAGTGCCGCGGACGATGGAATCATCGACGAGGACGACGCGCTTGCCTTCCAGGAGGCGGCGCACGGGATTGAGCTTCAGCTTGACGCCAAAGTCGCGGATGGCCTGGCGGGGCTCAATAAACGTTCTTCCCACGTAATGATTACGGATGAGCGCCATCTGGAAAGGGATGCCCGATTCGAGAGCGTATCCGATGGCGGCGGGAACGCCGGAATCGGGAACGGGAACGACCATGTCCGCTTCGACGGGATGCTCGCGGGCGAGCCAGCGGCCGAGCTTCTCGCGGCTGTTCTGCACGGAGCGGCCGAAGACGAGACTGTCCGGGCGCGAAAAATAGACGTGTTCGAAGATGCAGTGCTGATGCGGCTTCTCCGCGGCGAAGTGGATGGACTCGTGGCCGGTGCGGGAAATGCGGAGCATTTCGCCGGGTTCGACATCGCGAACGTATTCGGCGCCGATGAGATCGAAGGCGCAGGTTTCCGAGGCGACGACCCAGGCGCCGTCGATGCGGCCGAGAGCGAGCGGACGAAAGCCGCGCGGGTCGCGGATGGCGTAGAGCTCGTCGCGAGTGAGCAGGACGAGCGAGTAGGCGCCTTCGACCTGATGGAGCGCGTCGGCGAGAGCGCCGGGAAGATTGCGGGCGGAGCTGCGCGCGGCGAGGTGGACGATCACTTCCGTGTCGCTGGTAGTCTGGAAAATGGCGCCTTTGTGTTCCATCTTCCGGCGCAGTTCGTTGGCATTCGTCAGGTTGCCGTTGTGGGCCAGGGCCAGTTTGCCGCGGTTGCAGTCCGTGACGATGGGCTGCGCATTGTTCAGCGAAGTGTCGCCGGCAGTGGAATAGCGCGTGTGACCCATCGCCGCGTCGCCCGGCAGGCGAGCGAGGACGTCGCCAGTGAAAATTTCGGAAACGACGCCCATGCGGCGATGGCTGTAGAGGTCGTGGCCGTCGCTCGAGGTGATTCCGGCAGATTCCTGGCCGCGATGCTGGAGGGAATAGAGGCTGAGGTAGGCGAGTTTGCTGGCTTCGGCGTGGCCATATACCCCGACGACCCCGCAGTGGTCATGCAGGCGGTCGTCGCGCGAATGCGGCGAAGAGTACAAAACGTGGCTCAGCGAGCCGAGAGCGCGCTTTCCAGCGAACCGGCCCAGGAGGCCCGCAGCGCGTCGGCGGGTGAAGAGACTACCTCCCTGCCGTTATGCCGAATGCGGAAATTCCCCTGAGTGACGGAGCCGAGAGTGCGCAGGCCCACCTGATATTGTGCCGCAAACCGCTGGATGGCGGCAAGCGCGCTCTGAGCGGCGGTGACAACGGCGCGCGCGCCGCGTTCGCCGAAGAGAGTCCATTCAGCGGGCGCGGCGGATTCGAGCGAGACATCCGCGCCGAGAGCCGTGGTGGCGAAGAAGGAGGCGAAACCGGATTCGGCGAGCGCGACAGCGAGGCCTCCGTCGCTCGCGTCGTGGGCGGAATGGAGCAGGCGCTCCGCGGCGAGAGCGGCGAGAAGATCGACGAGACGCTTCTCCGCGGCAAGATCGATGGCCGGAGGCGCGCCGGCGACGATGGAGTGAATCGTGCGGGCATATTCGCTGGAGGAAAATTCGCGGCGCAGATTCGGCGCGTTTTCCGCGGCAGCGCCGGAACTATCGAGAAGCAGAATGAGATCGCCGGGAGCGCGGAAACCGATGCCCAGGGCATGCGCGTCGCTTTCGAGCAGGCCGAGGACGCCGACGGTGGGCGTGGGATAAATGGCGCGGCCGAGAGTTTCGTTGTAGAAGCTGACGTTGCCGCCGGTGATGGGAGTGGAGAGGGCGCGACAGGCTTCGGCAATGCCGTCAATGACTTCGCTGAACTGCCACATGATTTCGGGCTTTTCGGGATTGCCGAAATTGAGGCAGTTGGTAGCGGCGATGGGACGCGCGCCGACGCAGGCGACGTTGCGCGCGGCTTCCGCGACGGCATGCATCGCGCCAAGGCGGGGATCGAGCTGGCACCAGCGGCCGTTGCCGTCGACGGCGAGAGCGAGGCCGCGGCCGGTTTCCTTGACGCGGACGACGGCGGCGTCGCCGGCGCCCGGCGGGACGACGGTGTTGGTGCGGACCATGTGGTCGTACTGCTGAACGATCCAGCGTTTGGAGGCGATGGCGGGAGAGGCGAGGAGTTTGAGGAAATTTTCGGTGAGGTTAGCGCCTTCGGGCGCGAAGGAGACGAGAGATTCCGCGCGCGCGGGCTTTGCGGGCGGGGCGAGCGGGCGGGAATAGACGGGACCTTCTTCCGCGAGCGGATGAGCGGGAATTTCCGCGACGGCTTGGCCGTGATCGAGCACGCGAAGCAGGCCACCGGAAGTGACGCGGCCGATGACCACAGCGTCGAGCTCCCACTTGCGGAAGACGCGAAGGACTTCCTCTTCGCGGCCGCGTTCGGCGACCAGGAGCATGCGCTCCTGGGATTCGCTGAGCATGATTTCGTAGGGCGACATGCCGGTTTCGCGCTGGGGAACGAGAGCGAGATCGATTTCGATCCCGGTGGCGCCGCGTGAGGCCATCTCGCAGGTGGAGCAGGTGAGGCCGGCGGCGCCCATGTCCTGAATGGCGACGACGGCGCCGGTGTGCATGGCTTCGAGGCAGGCTTCGAGGAGAAGTTTTTCGAGGAAGGGATCGCCGACCTGAACGTTGGGACGCTTCTGCTGCGACTCCTCGGTGAATTCAGCAGAGGCGAGGAGAGAGGCGCCGTGGATTCCGTCGCGGCCGGTTTTTGCGCCGACGTAGATGACGGGATTGTCCACGCCGCGGGCGCGGGCGAAGAAGAGTTCATCGCGGCGGGCGACGCCGAGAGCGAGCGCGTTGACGAGCGGATTGGCGGAGTAGCAGGGCTCGAAGGCGACTTCGCCGCCGACGGTGGGAACGCCGAAACAGTTGCCGTAGAAACCGATGCCGCGGACCACGCCGTCGAGGATGCGGCGATTGCGGGCGACTTCCGCGTGGGAGGCGCCCTGGCCTTCGGTGATGGGGCCGAAGCGGAGCGAGTCGAGCACGGCGATGGGACGCGCGCCCATGGTGAAAATGTCGCGGAGGATTCCGCCGACGCCAGTGGCCGCGCCCTGGAAGGGCTCGACGAAGCTGGGATGATTGTGCGACTCGATCTTGAAGGCGGCGACCCAGCCGCCGCCGATGTCGACGACGCCGGCGTTTTCACCGGGGCCCTGGACGACCTGCGAGCCTTTTGTGGGCAGGCGCTTCAGATGGACCTTGCTGGATTTATAGGAGCAGTGCTCGCTCCACATGACGGAGAAAATGCCGAGCTCGGTGATGTTGGGATCGCGGCCGAGGATTTTGCGGACGCGTGCGAATTCGTCGGGGGAGAGGCCGTGTTCGGCGGCGACTTCCGGAGTGACTTTGATTTCGGTGTCGAGCATTTTGTTAAAAACCCCGCCTCTCAAGAGGCGGGCTACAGTACTACGCCGGGACGCGTTCCGCGATGGGCGCTGATTGTTCGCGGCGGGCGAGTGTATCGACGAGCGAGCGGAGGATGACGAGGCCGTCGTCGGAGCCGAGATGGGCCTCGGCGGCGCGCTCGGGGTGGGGCATGAGGCCGGCGACGTTTCCCTCGCGGTTGATGACACCGGCGATGCCGGCAAGCGCGCCATTGGGATTCCATTCGGGCGCTTCGCGGCCGTCGGGAGCGACGTAGCGGAACAGGATCTGATGGTTGCGTTCGAGATCGCGGAGCGTGGCGTCGTCGCAGAAATAATTTCCGTCGGAATGAGCGATGGGGATTTTCAGCACCTGTCGGGGCCGGGCGGAGCAGGTGAACGGCGTGTCCGTGCGCTCGACGCGAATGTAGACGTGCTCGCAGACAAAGCGGAGACCGGAGTTGCGCAGTACTGCGCCGGGGAGAAGGGCGCTTTCGAGCAGGACCTGGAAACCATTGCAGATGCCGAGAACGAGGCCGCCGGAGTTTGCGAATTTGGTGACGGCGCGCATGACGGGAGAAAAACGGGCGATGGCGCCAGTGCGGAGATAGTCGCCGTAGGCGAAGCCGCCGGGGAGGAGGATGGCGTCGGCGCCGGCGAGATCCTCGGACTGGTGCCAAATGAGTTCGACGGGGCGGCCGAGCACCGTACCCATGGCGTGCTGCGTATCGTGGTCGCAGTTGGAGCCGGGAAACACGACGACGCCAAATTTCATCGGTGGATTACCCCTTGCGAATTCTACCACGGGTTCGGAGACCACCTGGAAGGGCACGCTGCGGCGCCGAGATCAGTCCTCATCCGAAATCTGTCCCATCAGCGACTGCACATCTCTCGCCGCATGGAGCACCCTGACGATGCGCAGGGGAGACGTACCGGTGATGTAGACGACGAAATAAGAATATACGAGGAAAAAACGATGTGAGCGGTCCGCCAGATCTTCGCGCATGTGGCCGATACCAGGCTGTTTCGCCAGCCTTCGTATGGCAGCCCGAACGTCCACGAGCACCCGGCGCGCGGCGGTCGGATTCTCGCGCTCCAGGTGGTCGCCGATGCTCTGCAGGTCCTGAATCGCGGCGGGGGTCAGGACATACGATTTCATTTCTTAGCGCGGTCCCGCGCGCGGCGGCGCGAGAGCAATTGTGCGAATACAGCCTCCCCGTCGAACAACTCACCGCGTTGCGCCTGTTGCGTTCCGACGGCGATTTCGCGGCGGAGCCGAGAGAGTTCCTTCTGGCGATTCGCCTGGCGCTCTTTAAGCAAGCGGAGGGCTTCGCGGAGGACTTCGCTCTGGGACTGGTAGAGGCCGGTGCGGACCAGATCGGCGACGAATTTGTCGAGAGTGGGGCCGAGGTTGACGTTCATAGGGGCAGTCTAGCCTGGATAACAATAGTTGTCAATTTTTGACAACGAGGGGAAAGGGTGTGACTGGTCAGTGGCGGCGCTTTTTTGAGGAGCGGCGAGCGGGACGCGCACGCTTTCTTGCGGAGCGCTTGGGCGCTGCCGCGGTGGCAATTTGTTTGCGGCGTGCAGCGGCCCAGCCGGGCTTGTTGGACTGCTTGCCGCGGGCGATGCCGAGCGCATCGGCCGGAACATTGTCGGTGATGGTGGAGCCTGCGGCGACATACGCGCGGTCGCCGACGCGGACGGGAGCGACGAGCGCCGTATTGCTGCCGATGAAGACCTGGCTGCCGATGGTGGTGCGATTCTTGCGGACGCCGTCGTAATTGCAGGTGATGGTGCCGGCACCGATGTTGGAACCGCGGCCGATGGACGTGTCGCCGATATAGGCGAGGTGCTGGGCCTTGACGCCGGGGCCGAGGCGCGATTTTTTCACCTCGACGAAATTTCCGACTCGCGCATTCGGGCCGACGTCGGCGCCCGGGCGCAGCCGCGAGAAAGGTCCCACGGCGGCTCCGGAGCGGATGCGGCTCTCGGCCAAGACGCAGTGTTCCAGCACCGTTGCGCCGTCGTCGAGAACCATATCGCGAAGGACGCTGCCCGTATGAATGTGGCAATTCGCGCCGATGCGCGTGGAGCCAAGCAGGTGGACGCACGGTTCGATCACGGTGTCCGGGCCAACGCGCACGCCGGGATCGATGAGCACCGTTTCCGGGAGAAAGATGGTGACGCCGGCGTCCATGAGAGCGCGGCGCTTGCGGTCGCGGAAGATGCGGTCGACTTCGGCGAGTTCGGCGCGCGTGTTGCAACCGAGGACTTCGTAAGCGTCCGCGGCAACCTCGGCGTGAACGCGAAGGCCGCGCTGGTTGAGCAGTGCGATGGCGTCGGTGAGATAAAGCTCCTTGTGGACGTTATCGGGTTTGAGCGCGTCGAGCGCGGGCCAAAGGGACTCGAGAGTAAAGGCGTAGAATCCCGAATTGATTTCCAGGATGGAGCGCTCGTCGGGAGATGCGGCCTTTTCTTCGACGATGCGGGCAACACTGCCATCCGGTTTCCGGACAATGCGGCCGTAGCCGGTGGGATCGACGAGGGTGGCGGTGAGAATGGCAGCCGCAGCGCCACTGGACAAGTGCGCGCGCACCAGTTGCTCGAGCGTCCCGGTGCTTACGAGCGGGGCGTCGCCAGGAAGGACGAGCGCATACTTCGAGCGGCGATCGAGTTTATTGCGCGCAATGCGGAGCGCGTGGCCCGTGCCGCTTTGCGGCTGCTGGAGAACGGCGCGGACGCCGAGGGGAGCGACGCCGGCGGTGACCGCTTCCGCCTGATGGCCGACGATGGCAACGATTTCCCGCGCACGAAGAGGGAGGCACGCGCGCACCACGTGCTCGAGGAGCGTGCGTCCGCCGGCACGATGCAACACCTTGGCGAGACTTGAGCGCAGACGCGTACCTTTGCCCGCGGCCAGAATGACCGCGGAGAATTCGGCGGGAGAGGGAACGCGGCCCGGCATGAAGCTGTTATTGTCGCTTTGGCCGGGGGATTTGGGAAGGCATGGGAATGAGCCGGTGCAGAAACACTCACACGTGAAGCATTCCACGAGGTCGCGAAAAGATTGGCTTCAGGGACTGGAGTACCTTCGATGCGAAGGGTGTACCGGCGGGGCGAAAGCCCGCCCTGCCCTCCGATTTCGGGAGACAGGGCTAGTCGGCGGTGGCGGGAGCGGCGGCAGCGGCGGCGAGGCGCGGGGCCGCGGGGACTTCCGCCACGGCTTCCTCCCAGCGGGAGGGATCGGCGAGAAGGCGGGTGACGAACTGAGTGTGGAGCGCGTGGCCGGCCCGCTGCGCGACGACCAGACCGCGGAGAGGACGGCCGACGAGCGCCAGGTCGCCGATGAGATCGAGAGTCTTGTGGCGGCCGAATTCGTCGGCAAAGCGGAGGGGACCGTTGATTACGGCCTGGTCCGAGAGGACGAGAGCGTTATCGTAAGAGCCGCCGCGGATGAGACCCATTTTGCGCATGCCTTCGAAGTCGCGCTCGAATCCGAACGTGCGGGCGGGAGCGAGCAGATGGCTGAAGGAATCGCGGTCGACGCGCAGGTCGACGTGCTGGCGTCCGATGGCGGGATGCGGGAAGTCTATGGAGCACTGCACGCGGAATTCTTCGGCGGGATAAATGCCGATGCTGCGGCCGGCGTCGGTGATTTCAAGCGGCTTGAGAACGCGAAGGTAGCGGCGGCGGCGGCGGAGGGTGCGAATGCCTGCGCGGCCGAGCATTTCGATGAACGGCTGCGCGGAGCCGTCCAGGATGGGCACCTCGATGGCGTCGAGGTCCGCGTAACAGTTATCGATGCCGCAGGAATAAAGCGCGGCAAGCAGATGCTCCGTGGTGGAGATGAGCACGCCCTTCTTCATCAGGCTGGTGGCGTAGCTGACGCGAGCGACGTTGCGAACATGGGCTTCAATGGGGAAATTGTCGAGGTCGGTGCGGCGAAAAACGATGCCGGTGTCAGCCGGGGCGGGAGCGAGCCGCAGATGGCCGGGTACTGCGGTGTGCAGGCCCACACCAGCGACTTCCACAGCCCTGTGAATGGTAGTCTGTAGAGGCACGTTCCCCACATAAGCTAGTGCAAGCCGAGAGCCAAAGGCGCGATCCTAAGAAATTGAAAACAAACAGCTTAGAACTGCACAGTCGGCACATTATGAACAACTGTGTCCATCCTACAACACTTCCAGGTGTCACGGCGTGGCGGATTTTCCATTTCGGCCCCTGCCGACTTCCCGCAGTTTCAGCAACCGCGCTGAGGGTGTTGCGGCACAAAGCCGGGGTGTAGAACGGGAATGCTATACTCCGGGATTCTCGCGTTCCCATCCACTGATGGCATCCAGCACCCCCAAACGACTGTTCCTGATTGACGCGATGGGGTTCGTGTTCCGGGCGTTTTATGCGCCGATGGA
>DATKNR010000062.1:0-2356 GCA_035541255.1 Patescibacteria group bacterium
GAGTGCCAAGCGATAAGGTCAGGAGCGTCCTGTATAAGGTGTCGGAGGGCCCGCTGGCGTTCGTTCGGATCACTCCCGGATCGCTGAGTTATACCCAGCTAGGCTACAGCCAGCAGGGGTTCGCACATACGGGCGGGATCCAATTAGCGGCGGTCAATAACAGTGAAGGGGAGTTTGTGACAGCTTCGGCGGAGAGCCAGCGGCCGAAGCGCAACAAAGGGCTCCCAGGTCTCCGGCAAGGAGAGCCTGGGAGATAAGTGGAGAAGCGCGCGCCGAAGTTGTCGTTGCCGGTCTCCGTGTCGCACTCTTTGCCCTCAAACTTATAGGCGTTCGAGGCAGAACAAGTGTCGGTCTAGGGCAGCTCCCCTCCGAAGGGAGTGAAGTCGGCGTCATAGCAGACCACTCCGGTGGAGTTGGTGACCACGCGCGAGCTGCCCAGGAAGTCTTCCACGTAGTACTGCGGATTGCCGCCGGCGGGGAGCATGGCGATGGGCTTGCCGCCGAAGAAGATATATTCGGCGGTGGCGTTGCCGGAGGCATCCGTCTCGGCCAAAATGTCGCTCCCCGAGCCGTACCAGTAGAATTTGGCATTGGACTTGTAGACGCGGCGGCCGTCGCCGTCGTAGGCGTTGTTTCCGCCAGCTCACCTCACACCACTTCGGATCACGCGAACGCACAGGCCAAACTGGGGCGGGGGTGGTCCGTTTTTCCCGTGCGTAGACGCATACCCGTCAACGACGGGCTGGCCGGGAGAAAGGCTGCGGATTATTTGCGGCAGGCGGACAGATGGAGTTGCAAGGCGGCGAGGGCCTCGGAGAGGTCGGCAATGCCGGGAGTCTCCTGCGTGATCTGGTGGGACTGAAAATCGGCGAGGATGGCCTGAGAAAGCTGCACGGTGCGGCGAACTCGTTCGGCGGTGAGCAGGGGGAGAACGGTGGCGGTATCGCGGCGCTGCATCTGGCGCTCCTGCCATTCCTGGACGGCCCAGGCGGTCTTGCGGACATAGTCCACGGCGTCGCGAAAATCGCGGAGGACTTGCGGATGGAAGCCGCCGGAGCGGATTTCCTGCTCGAGTTCGCGCAGTTCGGCGGTGGCCTTCTTGAGCCGGAAGGTAGGTCCCCAGAAGTCGCCGGAGGAGCCGGCGAAGGCGATGGCGACGCCTTCGGTCTCGCCAGTCTGAGCCTGACGGATACGGACGACACACGCGCCCGTAGTCCTGCCGGTGGCGAGATTCTGCACTTCCACCCTGCTGCCGAGGACGAGCGGGGCGGAGGTTTTCAAGTAGCCGCCGTGAGCATTGCCCTCCAGGGCGCGTGCTTCCGCCTGGCAGGATTTTCCAGCGCGATCTTTCCACTTGAGAGAAACAGGGACCACAAGGGGGAAGCGGTTACTCCGGCGACGCTCATCCGCGCCGGATTGGGCCCGGGACGAGGGCGGCGTGGGCGACATGTTTTCTCCTGAAGGGAAGGCTTCAGAATAATTGCTGTACAAACGTACAAGAAGTGAGAAGAAAGAACAAACACACGTCTACGAAAGGGTAACGCCTCAAGACCGGCGGCGGAAAGCGGGAAAGGCACGCGCGGTTCGTGTTCGGGATGGCGGTGGAATAGAATTGAAAGAGAGGTCCACAGAAGGCCTGCGGACGGATGCGATCCACCCTGCCTCATCGCGTAAAAGAGAGCATCGAGCGGCGGCACATGGCTGCGGCGGGAGACCGGCTGGGTGTGGCAGTTTCCGGGGGCGCGGATTCGGTGGCGCTGCTGCGGATTCTGCACGGAATGCAGGACGAGATGGGGATCCGGCTGGCGGTGCTGCATTTTCAGCATGGACTGCGCGGGGAAGAGTCGGCGGGCGACGAGAGGTTTGTGGCCGAACTGGCGGGGAGGCTGGGACTGGAGTTTCTGAGAGAAGCGGCCGATGTGGCGGGATGGGCGGAACGGGAAGGCGTGAACCTGGAAGAGGCGGGAAGACGGCTGCGGACCGAATTTTTCGAGCGCATGGTGCGCGAAGGACGGGTGACCCGGGTGGCGACGGCGCACACGGCGGACGATCAGGCGGAGACGGTTCTGGCGCATGTGCTGCGGGGATCGGGATTGGCGGGGCTGGGGGGGATTCATCCGGTGGCGGGGGCGGTGGTGAGGCCGCTGCTGGAAGTGAAGCGAGCGGAGTTGCGGGAATGGCTGCGGGGGACAGGGCAGACATGGCGTGAAGATGCAACGAATGCGGACACGACGCGGATGCGTGCGCGGGTGCGCGCGCAGTTGCTGCCGCTGGTGGAGCGCGACTTCCAGCCGCGGGTGACGGAACAGCTTTGCCGGCTGGCGGAACTGGCGCGGGAAGAGGAAGAGTTTGCCGC
>DATKNR010000063.1:0-8271 GCA_035541255.1 Patescibacteria group bacterium
ACCCGGGTGATTCCGGAACGGCTGCTGGCAGCCAGGCACCCGTTCAGGTTTCTGCAAGTAGAACCCGCGCTGCGACACATGCTAGGGAAGTGATAAGCCTGCCGGCCGGCAGGTCACGAGTCGGGAGGAAGAGCAAACGCAAAGGCGCGGAACTCTCGCAGAGGACGCAGAGAGCGCGGAGAGGACAGAGACTACGGAGCCTCAGGCCCGGGAGTTGGCCAGGGCCTTGCGTCGGAGACAAACCAACGCCAGTCCGCCGGAGGCCAAGAGCAGCAGGCTGGACGGCTCCGGAGTATTCACCGGATCCGAGAAGGTGACGCCATTTGCCGAGCTCATGGTGAGATTGCCTACACCGGTGATGACGCATCCTGCCGAACAGCTGAATTCGCTGAGGGTGCCCATGCTGATCGGACCCACTGCGCTGATCGCACCGGTGAGGTTGTAGGAGGCAAACGCGGGATCGGACATGTCCAGCAAGTCTCCGCCAATCCCTGCGGGGCCCGGGCCGGTGATGCGTCCCAGGCCGAAAACGCTCATAGTCTGGTTGTCAAACACTCCGATGGCGGAGGTGATGTCTGAGGTGACTCCGTCCACCGTAATCGTGGCGGTGGAGGCGGCCACGTCATAGATGGAGCAGGCCGTTGGAGAACAGCCGAGTGTGAATTGAGAGATGGAGTTTGAGTCGGCCGTCAGTGTGATGGTGAATTCCGAGTTCTGGAAGGAGTTGCCGCCGATGCTGCCGGACGCCGTGCCCTGCCAGACATAAGAGATCGTGTCGGCTTTGGCGGCGGGGGCGCAAAGAACCAGAAGAATTGCCAGGGTCAGCAGGAGGAGCAGGCTGCGTCGTTCCATGTGGATTTGTAGCGCGGAGTGTTCCGAAGTGGAAGAGTACGGACGGGGGAGCAGTCCTAGTACCGGCCAGCGAGCTCGAGCCCGGCCTCTAACGCCCTGAAAAAGCTACAGTTAGTAATCAACCGTCTATCCCGAGGCTCATTCGGAAATCGCGGCTAGTCGTAATATTCGGTGCCCAGGTGCGTGATGAGCGGCTCGCCCCGCATCCAGCGCAGCGTGTTCTTGAGCTTCATCAGCTGGATGAACAGGTCATGTTCGGGATAGAGCTCCGGCGCGCACATCGGCGACTTGAAATAGAAGCTCAGCCACTCCTGGATGCCGCGAAGGCCGGCGCGCTGGGCAAGGTCTAGGAACAGCGTGAGGTCGAGAACGATGGGGGCAGCGAGGATGGAGTCGCGGCACAGGAAATCCACCTTGATCTGCATGGGATAGCCCAGCCAGCCGAAAATGTCGATGTTGTCCCAGCCTTCCTTGTTGTCGCCGCGGGGCGGGTAGTAGTTGATGCGGACCTTGTGGTGAATTTTGCCATAGAGGGTGGGGTAAAGGTGTGGCTGGAGAATGTATTCCAGCACGCTGAGCTTGGATTCTTCCTTGGTTTTGAACGATTCGGGATCGTCAAGGACCTCGCCGTCGCGATTGCCGAGGATGTTGGTCGAGAACCAGCCGTTGAGACCGATCATGCGGGCCTTGAAGCCGGGCGCGAGGATGGTCTTCATGAGCGTCTGGCCCGTCTTGAAGTCCTTGCCCGCGATGGGCACGTGGCGGTCGTGGGCCAGCTCGATGAGCGCGGGGACGTCCACGTTGAGGTTCGGGGCGCCGTTGGCGTAAGGGACGCCGCTCTTGAGCGCTGCATAGGCGTAGAGCATGGAGGGCGGGATGGCGGGGTCGTTGCGTTTCATGCCCTCTTCGAATTTCTTGATGTTGCGGTGAACCTCCTCGGGACGGAGAAAGATTTCCGTGGAGCCGCACCACACCATGACGACGCGATCGGCGCCTGATTTTTTGCGGAACTGCTTGATGTCGTCCTCGATCTGTTCGGCGAGGTCGTACTTCGTTTTGCCTTTCTTGATGTAAGAGCCTTCCAGCTTTTTCACGTAGTTCTGGTCGAAGGCGGCCTTCATGGGGGAAATGCCTTCGAGGAACTTGCGGACCTTCGCGAGATCGTGCGGCTCGAGAACGCCGGCATGGGCGGCGGCGTCGAAGGCGTTGTCGGGGAATATGTCCCAGCCGCCAAAGACGAGCGAGTCAAGCGGGGCGAGCGGCACGAAATCTTTGATAAGGGGGGCGCGATTTTCCGTGCGCTTGCCGAGCCGTACAGTGCCCATCTGCGTGAGCGAGCCAATGGGATTGGCCTCGCGTCTGCGGACCAGTTCGACGCCGGCCATGAAGGTCGTGGCGACGGCGCCCATTCCGGGCAGGAGCACGCCCAGTTTTCCTTTTGCGGATTTGATGTCCTTAGGTTTTTCCATCCCCAGTCCTCATGGAGCGCGCACACGCAAAACCGCGCGTGTGGCCGAAACAGACATAATGCGGATTCACAGCCGGAATTGCAAATCGGAGGCGGCCTCGGCAGGGTCTTCGTCCGCCCTGGTGTGGATGCATCCGCCTGGAACTCCGGGCTGCACGCGGCCCTGTGTCCGAATGGGCCGCGCGTCGGCAGGATTGCCTGCGCTACTACAGCCGTTCGAGGCGGATGGAGCCGTCCCCGGTGCGGATCTGGAACGTTGGGCCCCCGCCGGCCAGCTTGCCGTGCAGATCTCTGCGGCCGAGCACGCCATTGACCATCAGGGGGAGCTGGCTGGAAATGCTGCCGTCGCCGGTGTGCGCTTCGATGTCCGCGGACAGACCGTCCGAGAGGCGAACGGTAACGCTGCCGTCGCTGGTGTGGATGGTCCAATTGTTGCTCATCTTCGACCCGGGAAGGACTTCCACGGTGACGCTGCCGTCGCCCGACTCGAGTCGCAACGAATCAAAACGGCCACGCACGCGGAGTTGGCCATCGCTCGTGGAGGCATCGAGTGCTCCGTCGATGCCCGAGCCCTCGATGTGGCCATCGCCCGTATGCAGCCGGACGTTCCCGTGCACATCAGAAACTTCAATACTCCCGTCTCCACTTTCGAGTTGCAGCTCACCCGTGACTCCGCTGGCGCGGATATGGCCGTCGCCGGAATGGAGGTTCAGGTTGGAGCTACGTGGAACGGTCAGTTCGATACGAACCGAGCGATTCGCGACTCCCCAGGACCAATGCATCTGCGGGACGCGAACTTCCAAGTCGATTTGATTGCCATTCTGCGTGTCGCGAGCGATGCGCACGTCGCCGGGGGAAATGGAGTACCCGGTAGTGATCACCCGGGCAGTGACCTCATTGGCGTCAGCGGCGCTGACTTCGACCGAGGCATCATTCGTTTCGACGCGGATGTCGGGGCGGCCGGTGAGCTTGTATACCTTGTTCCACTGGTCGGCGCGGGCCGGAGCAGCGGCGAGGGCAACGAGAGCCGCGGCGGCCAGTATGGCTGTTCTGGGCATAGTGCCTCCCTGACTTTCTGAAAATGGTACGTTTCGCGCAAACAGAAAGTTCCCGTTCCGCGCGAAGACGTCAGCCGCCGGCATGGTGCCTCTTGCTGCGGGCCGGGGCTGGTTTCTTCGCCTGGCGCGCCGGTGAATCAGCGGGCACGCGATGGTCGGCCTGGCCAGGCTTGGGCCGAAGTGCGGCCAGCAACTTTTCGCAGGGCAGCGTATTCAGCACATCGCGCGGCTCAATCCATCCCCGGCGGGCGGTACGGACGCCGTATTCCAGCAGCGAAAGGTTGGAGGTGGAATGCGCATCGGTGGAGATAACGATTTTGACTCCGGCCTCCTTGGCCATGCGGAGATGCGTGTCGCGCAGGTCGAGCCGTTCGGGGTGGCTGTTGCATTCCATCGCGACTCCGCGCTCGCGGGCTACGCGCAGGATCTGCTCCATGTCGTATTCGAAACTGTCGCGGCGGAGCAGCAGGCGGCCGGTGGGATGCGCGATGATCTGTGTGTAGGGATTTTCTAGAGCGGCAAGCATGCGATCGGTCATCGCCGCGCGGTCCAGATTCATGTAGGAGTGGATGGAACAGAGGACGATGTCGAGCTCGGCGAGCACCTCGTCGTCCATGTCCAGCTTCCCGTCTTTCAGGATGTCCACCTCGCAACTGGCGAGCAGGCGGATGCCCTCGATTTGCTTCTGCACGGAGCGAATGGCCTGGATGTGGGCGCGCATGCGCTTCTCGTCGAGGCCATTGGCCACGGTGACGGCTTTGGAATGATCGGTGAATGAGATGTATTCGTGGCCGAGCGCCTTCGCGGCCTGGGCCATTTCCAGAATCGTGTTCCTGCCGTCGCTGGCCGTGGTGTGCATTTGCAGGTCGCCGCGCATGTCTTTGAGCGTGATGAGGTGCGGCAGGCGGCCGTGTTCGGCAGCTTCGATTTCGCCTGTGTTTTCGCGCAGCTCGGGCGGAATCCATTCGAGTTCGAGCTTCTTGTAGATTTCCTCTTCGGTGCGGCCGGCAACGGGTTTTTCGTCTTTCAGTCGTGAGAGGGAGTACTCGTTGAGCGTGTAGCCCATCTTCAGGGCTCGCTGGCGCAGGGAAACGTTGTGTTCCTTCGAACCGGTGAAGTAAAGGAGAGCGGCGCCGGATTCGCTCGGAGGCAGGAGGCGGACGTCGACCTGCATGCCGCTTTCGAGCACAAAGCTGACCTTATTTTCGCCCCGGGCGAGCAACTGCTGGATGCCGGGATAATTGAGAATGTGGTCGCTCGCGGCGGCGATGTCGCTCGGCTTGTTGTGCTTCTCCGGCATGGTTACGAGCAGGTCCAGGTCGCCAATGGTCTCCTTGGAGCGGCGGAGCGATCCGGCAGGCTGAACGCCTTCTATGGCGTGGCCGAGCTTCTTGATATGAGCGCACAGTTCGTCCGCGGCCTCCTGGGCAACGTCGAGGCGGAAACGTCCGCTCGCCTTCTGGAACACGGCCACGGCTTTCAGGATGTT
This sequence comes from Patescibacteria group bacterium, assembly GCA_035541255.1. Lineage (GTDB taxonomy): Bacteria > Acidobacteriota > Terriglobia > Acidiferrales > UBA7541 > JOPF136. Next base: position 4,868 of record DATKNR010000063.1, read on the forward strand.
CTGTTCGCTTTTTTCGCCGAAGCCCGCCAGGTCGCGCAGTTTTCCTTCGCGGGCGAGCTTCTCCACGTCCGCCACCGTGGCGGCCTTGAAGTTTTTCCAGAGCAGCGCCACTTTCTTCGGGCCCAGCGACTGGAGATTCAGCAGGTCCAGAATCGAGTGCGGATATTTTTTCAGGAGTTTGGTGCGGGTCGAATATTCGCCGGTCTTCAGGATTTCCCGGATGTGTTCGGCCATGCGGTCGCCGATGCCCGGGAGGGCGGTAAGTTTTTCGGGATCCTCGGCGAGCACGGCAACGCGCTCCGGCAGGCTGTCGATGAGTTCCGCGGCCCGCTCATAGCTGCGGTAGCGGCCGATGATGGCGCCATCGATCTCCAGCAGTTGGGCGGTCTCGCGGAGAATTCGGGCAACGTCGCGGTTTTCCATGGGAGGAATTATAGACCGGGCAGCACCGGGACAGCAGAACGGGGATTGCCCGTTCGGCGGCGCCGCAGCCGTGCGGACCTCGGGCGCGGAACGAGGCGCGCGCACCAATCCCTGGCCGCCTCGCGCGGGCGGTTGTGAGCGGCTGACTTCTGCAAGAGGAATGATCCGGCGCGTGCTAGGCCTTCATGACGTTTGCCGCCTGGGGCCCTTTGTTCCCCTGCACGATTTCAAACTCCACGGAATCGCCTTCCTGGAGTGTTTTGTAGCCCTCCGCGACGATCGCGGTGTAGTGCACGAAGACGTCCGCTCCACCGTCGCGGCCGATGAACCCATAACCCTTGGCATTGTTGAACCACTTTACTTTTCCCGTCACTTTCAACTCCTGTCCTCCTGGGGATTGAGCTGGGGTAAAGGCCTCCCGGAGACCACTCTTTGGGCCAGGAGCCAAGACCGGCGCGGAGTCTATTTACGCCGGGGGCGGGTGTCAAGACTTTGCACGCAAGTGAGGGGCGGAGTGGCAGCGGGCGGGTATCTCCCGGCGGACGAAGCGGGAGTAGTACAGGATCGACGCGATCGTCTTCGTGTCTCGCAGGCGCCCGGTGCGCATCATGCGTTCCAAAGTCCGCAGCGGAAATTGTCGCGTTCGGATTTGCTCATCGGCGTCCGGCCTTGGCGGGCCGGGCGTGAGGCCCTCGCAGGCAAAGACCACCATGTGCTCGCTCAGGAATCCTGGGGTGGGAAAAATGTCCATCAGCTTCCGCCAGCGCCGCGCGGTGTAGCCGGTTTCTTCCTGCAGCTCGCGGCGGGCTCCGGCAAGGGGGGACTCGCGGGGCTCCATGCTTCCGGCGACGATCTCCCATAAATAGCAGCCCACTGAATGGCGATACTGGCGGACCAGGAGAATATCGCCATTGGGAAATACGGGGAGAACGACCACAGAGCCGGGATGAATCACTACTTCCTTCGTGGTTTCCAGCCCGGATGGCTCGATGATGCGCTCGCGGCGGACGGAAAACACGCTGCCGGTAAACATGGTGTCGCTCGTCAGGATCTTGCTTTTCGAAGCGGCCACTGGGGGGAGTCTCCCTTCGTTCAGGTTTCGTGCCCTCGCGCAGATTACTTCGACTGTTCTCCCGCGGCCCAGATCTTTTCGAGTTCGTAGTAGTGCTGGGGATACTGAGGCGTGTAGCGGAGAAACGCCGGGATAGGATACCGGATGCCTCCTTTGTGCGTGCCTTCCAGGCCTTCGATGAGCTCCGCCATTTTCGCGCCGGGCAGCGAGAACGCCATTTCCGTATCGTCGGTCTGCGAGAAGACGCGGTCGCCGTAACAGGGAAGGATCACCTGGTACTCGCCGGAGAGAACCGGGCGGATGATTTCGTCGGAGCAGTCCACGCGGCCCGTGAAGGAACTGGTGATGGCGCCGCCGTGCTTCCAAAGTGCGCCAGTCACAAGACGCATCACCTGCGCCGGATTGCCATAGATGATGACGGCATCGGGAGCAAAGTCGATGCGCCCGGCCGGCCCGGTCACGAGGTATTTGTATTTCCCCGCGGGCAGGCGGTCCGTCGCAGCCTCCGTGCGCGCGCCCGCTTCCTTCGTCGCCGTGTACATTCCGCAGGCGAGATTGCCTTCGAGGTAGTGCTCGGTGAGCGGTGCGAGGCCGAACGCAGTCTTGGTGAGGACGCAATTCACGTCTTCTTCGCCGACCGCCAGCGTCCAGCCGTAGCGGCGCGACATGGCCACAGCCTGGCAGATGGCGATCTGAACATTCATGTCGCGGCGCGGGCGCTTCGCCTTGTCGGGGAGCGGCTCGTCCGGTCCGAGAAGTTTCACGGCGACGGGAAATGTGCCCGGGCGGATGTGGGTTTCGACCTCGCGGGAAAACGTCTTGGCGTCCATGGAAGCCTCCGGGGAAATGATAGCCGAATTGGTGACTCGTGACTCGGGGCCCGCCAACTCGACGGGTTCAAGCGGAATGCCTATACTGGTCATGTTGGATCACGCTTTGTCATGCCCATCACCACCATAGTCGTCGACGACGAGAAGCCGGCTCGGGAAGAATTGGCATACCTGCTGAAAGGCTTTCCGGAGATTCAGCTCGTGGCGCAGGGGCGCAACGGGCTGGAAGGCGTCGCCCTCATCAAAGAGCACTCGCCGGAACTCGTCTTTCTAGACGTGCAGATGCCGGGACTGGACGGGTTCGGCGTGCTGAAAAAACTGATGGACCGCAAGTTCAAAATGCCGCAGATCGTGTTTGCCACGGCATATGACAATTATGCGGTGCAGGCGTTTGAGGTGAACGCCGTGGATTACGTGCTGAAGCCGTTCGACAAGGCTCGTATCGGGAAAGCCATTGCTCGGGCGAGGAAGCAACTGGACGCACAGGCTTCGCCGGTGGAGCGGCTGGAATCCCTGCTGGCGCAGATGGGTCCGCCCAGCGCGGCGGTGCTGCAGGCCGCGGCCACGGTGCGTCCGCCGACGAAACTGCTGCTCAAAGTGCAGCAGCGCATGCTGCTGGTGGATTCGGCTGAAGTCGTTTACGCGACGATTGAAGATGGGCTGATCACATTGGCCACGCGCGAGGTGGAAGGCGCGTCCAATTACCGCACCATTGAGGAGTTGCACACGCAGCTTGACCCGGAGAGTTTCTGGCGGGTGCACCGCTCCTACCTGGTGAATATCCATCACATCAAAGAGCTGGTGCCATGGTTCAAATCCAGCTACATCCTTCGCATGAACGATAAAAAGCAAAGCGAAATCCCGGTCAGCCGCAACCAGACACGCCGCCTGCGGGAATTGCTGAAGCTGTAAGGCTTGACTGATTGACCGCTTGGGAATGCGGGGCTAGAATCCGCGCCGAAATGAGCGTGGTGCCGCTCGAAATCGGCGCGGGAAGCGCGGCTGCACGGGCCGGGGGGAAGCTGCGCTGGCGAGAACTTTACAGCGAGGCGGAGCTGTACAAGGCGGCGGTGCGGCTG
>DATKNR010000064.1:0-5271 GCA_035541255.1 Patescibacteria group bacterium
CGTGAGCCTGCGCACGCGGGTCGGAGCGTAACCTAGCAGGCTGGCCGGCTCCTTTCGGCCCGTAAGGAGCTGGCGAGATTCATCGGGCTAGCCGGACGCGTTTCTTGCCCCTTCTGAGCGCGCTCCGGCGAACTCGCCGCAGACCCGCAAGGGCGAGCGGCGACCGGAACGGGCTAAGCATGTAGTCTTCTGGTGGCAAGGCTTTTCGGACGGGGGTTCGACTCCCCCCGCCTCCACCACATCCGACCAGGATGTGGTGTCCCGAGCGAGGTCGAGGGGCACGTACTCATCCGACCAGGATGTGGTGTCCCGAGCGAAGTCGAGGGGCACCTGCTTCCATGTGTGGGTCGGTGTCCCGAGCGAAGTCGAGGGGGGGCACATTCGCTCTCTGGCGCGAGCTGCTGCGAATTTCTTCTCCGGATGCATATGGCGCACCCGGGCCTCATCCCCGACGCTGCTGCTGAATTCAGCTACTCAGTGTGGATGATGGCCGTGCCCACCGCTGTGCGGCAACTCGCACACGAAATTCGCGGCGTCATTCGTGGCGCCGGTTCCGGAGTAGCGCGTCTGCTGCGGATACGGACACAACGGGCGAGTGCCGCCGGTGGGAAAATTCACCGCGACCTGCGGGTCGAATGGCGGCCCGCTGGGAAACGGAGATGCATGGCTGGTGTTCGTGGCAACAATCGCGTTCGGCGCCGTGCCCTGTTCCACCCAGGCAGTGAGGGCCGCCAGCATATTCCCGGTGAACACCGTGGTCGCCGGACCGCCGCCGCAGTGCGCGAGGTTCGGGATCAGATACAACCGCGCATACCTCTGCGGCTCGATCCCCGGAAATACGGGCAGCAGCGAGTTGTACCAGTGCACGAGATCGACGGCGGAGAAGATGCCGTCGTTCACCGCGTCGTAGATGATCATTTTTCCGCCGCTGCGGGCAAAGGGAGCCAGATTCGGATGCCCAAAGAATTCGAAATCGATTCCGGTCATGAAGTCCATCGAGCTCTGCGGATATCCAGGAGCCGTGGTGTAAATGCGCGGTGCGTCCGTGTCGAAATTGTAGTTGAAAATGAAGGCCTCCTGCCCGTTGATTCCGGCAACGGGGGTGACCACGGGAGGCGTGGAGAAGATCATGGGTACCGCGCCCGCTCCCAGCGTGAGATTGATGGCGGTGTTCGTGGAACCCGGCGGTCCGGGAAGGGCCACGTTCCAGGCTCCGAACCCGGCGCCGAATGCGCTGAGCGGATCCCAGATGCCCGCATCCCAGTACCAGCTGGAATACAGATGCTGCCCCCGGGAGTTCACCGGTCCGGCATAAATCCTCTTCAGGGCATTCACCTGGTCGGAGGTCAGACACGTGCCGCCATGCGGCGTATTGCCGTGATCTCCCGTAGGACTGCAGGTGAACTCATCCAGTGCGGGAAAGACGAGTTTGTCCGTGCAATCGGAATAGTCGTCGATAATCCCGTCGACGAGGCCATCGAGCGCATCGCAGGCACTCAGAATGGCGGCCGAAGCCACCTCCAGATCCTGAGGCTGCAAGGTGTCTCCCACGTAGGGCTGGCCATTCGAATCCGTGCTGGTGGCCAGCGGCGCGAGCTGCACTTCGTTCCACGCCTCCGCCACCGCGGCACGCGGCAGATCGAAGCCGGGATTTCCCGCCAGGATGCCGTCGAACATATTCGGCTCCCGCTGCGACGCGACCATGCCGTCGCGCCCGCCGTTTGAGCAGCCGCACAGGTAAGAGTATTGCGCGCGTCCGCCATAATATTTCTGGATGATGGCTTTGGAGATTTCAGCCGTCTCCGCGATGCCGTTATAGCCGTAGTCAGTGCGGGCCTGCTCGTCCACGGCGAAGTGCGCACTTCCTCCCGCGTTGGCATCGTCGTCGGTCCAGCCCAGCAACGGATTTCCGGGCGCGTCTTCGTGCCCCCCGTCGTCCGTGGCCACGGCCCACCCCGACGCCAGCTCCGTGCCGACAAATCCCATTGGATTGCCCAGCGAGCCGTCCGTGCCTCCTCCTCCCATCATTTCGAATCGGCCGGCCCACGTGTCCGGCAGGTTCAGGGCGAACCCGATTCCATAGGTGAAGTGGTCGGGATCCTGCTGGCTGACGCGCTTGTGAATCACCCCAACGACGGCGCAATGCGGGACGGGAGTCGTTTGCTCCGTGGCGCTGAGGATCTGTGTGCCCGGGAGCACGAGGCCCGTCAGGCTCGCACAGGTCACCTGCGGCGAGTTCTGCGGAGAAGCGTGGCCCTGCGCAAATGACTCGGCGGGGAACCAGAATACAAGAGCAAGAATTGAGACGGACAAAGACGGTATCCATTTCCTATTCATGGCAAGAGCTCCTGATGATGGACTATCCTGCGCTGCACGAGAGAGCACCGCTTCCGCCGGCCCCGGTGTTCCTCGCTGGGGCGTCGTCGGTGCCGAATGGAACTGCCCTGCGCACGCCGCTCCCGGGTTGCGGGAGCAGGCGCCACCGATGGATTCAACCGGAACGACGCACTCTTATTCCTCGCCCTTGTTTCTGTCAAGACCCAAAGAGATGTTTTTCAGATACCATTAAAGTATCGATATAAAATCAGTATGGACGCATTCCCGGCTTCGGTATACTTGCCGCCCCTATGGAACTCCGTCACTTTCGCTATTTCGTGGCCGTGGCGGAAGACCTCAGCTTTACGCGCGCGGCCAAACGGCTGGGAATGGCGCAACCTCCGCTGAGCCGCCAGATCCGGTCGTTGGAAAACGAGATCGGCGTCGCACTGTTCGAGCGGCGCTCGCGAAAGGTGTTTCTGACCGACGCCGGATGTGGATTCCTCAGCGCCGCGCGGCGCGTTCTGGAGCAGGCGGCGGCCGCGGTGGATGCAGCCCACCAGGCAAACAACGGCGAGCTCGGCACCATCCGCGTGGGATTCGGAAAAGGTCTGGGCGATGCGGTGAGCCTGGCCATCAATCAGCACATCCGGTGGTTCCCGGATATTGAGGTGGATGTTCGCGACATCCTTTCCGGACATCAAAGTGAGGCACTGCTCAGCAGGAAGATTGACGTGGGCTTCACTCATGGCCAACTGGCCTCGCTGGAGATTGCGTCGGAGGTGCTCTTCCGCGAAGGACTTTCCGTGGTTCTGTCGCGGGCGAATCCGCTGGCCAGGCGGCCGTACCTGCGGTTGCGGGAGCTGAGCGAGCAGACGTTGTTGCTGCTTGACCGTTCCATGTCGCCTCGGTTCCACGACCTTGCCCTCTTGCTGTATCGGAATGCGGGGCTGAGTCCTAAGATCGTGGTCACGGAAACGACCTGTTACGACGAGTCTGGGGCAATGATGGCGGCCTCCGGAAAAGGGATTGTGCTCGCGGTGGGAAGGAACCCGACGCACCCTTCGTTTGCAGACCAACTGGTGACCCTTCCCCTGCGAGAACCGCAGGCCGTGATTGAAGTTCACGCCGCATGGAGAAAGGGCGAGACCTCGCCCACCATCCTCAACTTCCTGCAAACTGCAAGACGCTTGCTGCAGCGCGGACCTCGTGTGCAGGACATGCGGAATTTCCCGCGGATGGGTGCGCTCCTGGCAGCCCGCGGGCGCCGGCCCGGGGCGGGCAAACGAAGGAGAAAATAGTGCCGCCTGGCCGCCACAGCCACCCCACTGGCAGTTTTAACAGTGGGGCGGACTCTGCCCGAAGGCCAGAATGGTGTGTAGCTGTGTAACCGCAGCCGCAATCCAATGGGGGGATGGAAACATGAAGAAACTAGCGCTGGTCTTACTCGGTCTCGCGCTCTGCGGGACCGCGCTCGCTGGCCAGGATGAAAAGGCTAAACCGGAAGCCTACTCCGGAGTCGCGATGGGCGTAGGCGGGACCGTCGGTGGCAGTTCCACCTGGTTTCGGTTCGAGGTAAATCACTACACCACCGACGAAGAGGTGAAGCAACTCGCCCTGTTGTTGAAGGAGAAGGGCCAGCACGCCCTGCAGGATGCGCTGGATAAGGCCGACGTGGGGCGGATCGCGCCGACAGGCAAGGTCGGCGACCAAATCGCCGTGGCGCGGAAGCTGAGGATTAATGGGAAGACCGTCATCAGGATCGTTACCGCCCGGAACATGTCGTTTCTCGAGGTGCGTAACGCGGGTCGATCCACGGACTACCCTTTTGGATACCTGGAAGTCACTTTGAACGACAAGGGCGAAGGTGTTGGCCAGTTCATCCTCGCGGCAAAGCTGAAATTCAACCAGAAGAAGGGCCATTACGAGCTCGAGAGCCTGGGCAATCAATACGTAAAGGCCAGAAACGTTCGCCCGGAAAAATAGCCATAACAGCAACTCTCCGCCACCAACCTGGAGACCCGCGCGGGACGCCGTTAGCCGGATGTTCAGGCGGCCATTTTCCGCAACAGTGGCGGCACGATCCTCGGCAATTCGTGGTTCTCGCTCCGCTTCATGGACAGCACTTCCCTCGCTAAGCGGCACCGGCGCTCGAATACGCCCGAGGGCTTGTTCGCCTGATCGTGTGCCCTCTAGTCGGCCGGAACCTGCGCTGCGGCGCGGGTGCGAGTGGCGGGAAGCGCCGCCGTGAACCTCAGCACGCCATCTTCGAGAGGGGCCCATTTCATGGTGAGCATGTCGAGAATGTAGTTCTGCCGGATCCGCCAGGGCTTGCAGGCCCCCTGCTTCGGCAGACCTTCCGCAGCCCTCTGAACATATCCGGATGTAAGGTCGAGCAACGGCCTGGCTTGGAGAGACGTGGAATCGCAGGCGGGCATGCAGGTGCGATAGCCGTGGCGATCCATGTGGCGCAGCAGGCGGCAGACGAAACTGGAAGACAAATCCGCGCGCAGCGTCCAGGAAGCATTCGTGTAGCCGACGCAAAACGCGAAGTTGGGAACATTGCTCAGCATCAGTCCCTTGTAGATGAAGGTCCGGCCCGGCTCGACGGAAGTTCCGTCCACGCTCAGCCGGACGCCGCCCAGCGCGAGCATTTGCAGCCCCGTCGCGGAAATGATGATGTCCGCTTCCAATTGCTCGCCGGATTCGAGGCGGATGCCGGTCTCGGTGAATGATTCGATCTGTCCCGTAGCCACGGACGCGCGTCCCCCACGGATGGCCCGGAACAGGTCAGAATCCGGTACCAGACACAGCCGCTGGTCCCACGGCTCGTACTTCGGCCTGAAGTGCGGGTCCACCGGGTATCCCTGGGGCAGGCTCTTCGCCGCCCCTTGCTGGAGCACTCGACGGGCGAAGTGGGGCGCACGCCGGCTCACCTGATAAATCCCCATGCTG
>DATKNR010000065.1:0-3964 GCA_035541255.1 Patescibacteria group bacterium
GGGCCGTCGCCGGCGTATTCGTATTCGGCGCAGGTTGCCGAAGTCAGCGTCGATGAGGAAACGGGCGTGGTTACGATCCACAAGATATGGGCGGCGCACGATTGCGGGCGCGCGCTGAATCCGGTGGCTGTCGAGGGACAGGTGATCGGCTCCGTTTGGATGGGCCTCGGGCAGGCGATGCAGGAAGAGATGGTCTGGAAAGACGGGCTGGTGATGAATCCGGGCTTGCTGGAGTATCGCAGTCCGTCGTCGGTCGAGTCGCCGGAGATCGAGTGCATCATCGTCGAGAGCGTCGATCCGGAGGGGCCGTTCGGCGCGAAGGAGGCGGGCGAGGGCTCGCTGGCGGCAACGATTCCGGCGATCTCGAACGCCATATACGACGCTGTGGGAGTTCGACTGCGAGAGGCGCCATTTACTCCGGAACGTGTGCTGGCGGCGGTACGGGCGAAGCACGGCGCCAAAAAGATCGAGATGACGGAAGGCGTTGATCCGACGGAGCCGAAGACGTTTCGCGAACATGGCGGTTCGTTGTGGTATCGCGGACGCGGGCCTGAGCGGCATGCGGAGGACCCGGCGCGAAAGGCCGTGACCGCGGGAGGCGCGCAATGAGCCTTCCAGAGTTCAAGCTGCTGCAGCCGACGACCGTAGGTGAAGCCGTGAGGATGCTGGCGGACCACTCTGACGCGGTGAAGGTCATTGCGGGAGGAACGGACATCCTGCCGTCGATGAAGCAGAAGCTGTTCGCGCCGCCCTACGTGCTCGACCTGCGCGGGGTCCGCGAGTTGAGCGGGATTCAGGCGGATAGTGACGGCAGCGTTAGCCTGGGAGCATGTACCACATTGTCGGATATCGAGCACTCGGCGATTCTGCATAGCGATTATTCGCTGCTGCCGGCGGCGGCGCGAACGGTGGCCTCGCCGGTCCTGCGCAACATGGGTACGATCGGCGGCAACATCTGCCTCGATACCCGCTGCCTGTGGTACAACCAGTCGCTCCTGTGGCGAAAGAGCTGTGGGTTCTGCCTGAAGAAGGACGGCGATCTTTGCCATGTTGCGCCGGGCGGCAAGTTCTGCTGGGCGGCGTTCTCGGGAGATACTCCGCCGGCTCTGCTGTGTCTCGGGGCCGAAGTGGAGATTGCGTCGGCGGGCGGCATGCGACGGGTTCCACTCTCCGAGTTCTACGTGAATGATGGCATCGTGCGGCTTCATCTTGCTCCTTCCGAGATATTGACTCGGGTCATTCTTCCTCCGTCCGCGAAGGGCTGGCGGGGAAGCTACCAGAAGCTGCGCGTACGGGGCAGCATCGACTATCCACTCGCAGGAGTTGCGGTCGCGCTCAAGATGGATCGCGGGCGAGTGTCTGACGCCCGTATGGCCATCACGGCAGTGAATCCGGCGCCGCATCTGGTGAAGGACATCGACGCCAAGCTGATCGGCACAGAAGTCGGGGTCGAGCTGGCCGAGGCCATCGGCGAGATGGCGGCGCGGACGGCGAAGCCACTGACGACCTCGGCGCTGACTCCGGAATACCGGCGCGAGATGGTGAAGGTGTTCGCCAAGCGGGCGCTGCTGGAGGCCGCGGCCAACTGACGTGATCACCGATTGCCATGTTCACATCGCGCCGATGGAGCTGTTTAGGCCGGAGGCCTTGGCACTGATAAAAACCAAGCGCCAGGATTTCGAGCAGATTGAGCGCTTCTGCCAGTCTCCCAGCGAATTTCTCAAGCACCTCGACGGAATCGGGGTCGATCGCGCGGTGCTCATCAACTACGTCGCGCCGGAGGTGATCGGCTTTACGTCCGAGGTCAACGAGTGGGTCGCCCGCTACGTGACCGCCGATCCAAAGCGGCTGATTCCGTGCGGCTCGGTGCATCCGCGGCACTCGAAGAACGTGCTGGCCGACATGGAACAAATCGTTCGGCTGGGCATCCGGCTCATCAAGATTCATCCTCCGCATCAGCTTCTTTATCCCAACGACTACCTGAAGGGCGTAAAGGAGCTGGAGATCATCTATCGCGCGGCTGAGGCGAATGGGATTCCGATCATGGTGCACACCGGGACGTCGATCTTTCCCGGGGCTCGCAACAAGTTCGGGGACCCGATTTACGTGGACGATGTCGCCGTCGATTTTCCCAATTTGAAAATCCTGCTGGCGCACGGAGGAAGGCCGCTGTGGATGGACACGGCGTTCTTCCTGGTGAGGCGGCATCCGAACGTGTATCTGGACATCAGCGGAATTCCTCCGAAGACGCTGCTGCAATACTTTCCGCGTCTGGAGGAGATCGCCCAGAAGACGCTGTTCGGGACGGACTGGCCGGGGCCGGGGGTTCCGGAGATCGGGCGGAACCTCGCGGACTTCCGCAAGCTGACGCTCCCCGGGGCGGTGCAGCAGCAAATTCTTTCCCGGACAGCACTGGAAATCTGGCCGGCTTAGCCGCACCCCCCTCCCCCCCTCCCTCCCATAAAATACTTTTTTTCAATGAGATAGCTTTGATCTCCGCTGTAAATTCCTGGGAACAAACGAGTTGCGAGCAAAATCCTGAAAAATAAGGACTTATGGCGGCGCTTTGGTAGCCTTGTTCTTCGCTGTGTGGACTTTCAGGATTGCGCCTGTAGGAGCTGCCTTAATTCTGCGCGCTGGAGAAGAACTTCGTCCAAGACAGGGCGACTTTATAAGTTGCACGCCTACAGGGAGATGGAGGCCGATGTTGTGTTTCGCAGGGTTGACAAGCAGGAATTACCCACGGAAGGGAGAGGCCATAGGCTGGAAGCGGTGAGGCTGCGATGCTTTGGTGTGGGAGTTTTCGCCGGGCAGAGCGGAAGCGTCAAGAATGCCGTCAGCTAGTGGATGCGGCTCGGGGAACGGGGATACGGGCGGCGGCCTGGATGGCGCGCCAGAGGGGGGCGTGTCCGGTGGGGGACTTGGAGGAGAAGGGAATGATGGCCGCGGCACCGACGCCGAGCGATTCGGAGAGAGCGGCCAGCGATTTGCGCAACTGGTTGTTGGAGATGCGGTCGGCCTTGGTGGCGATGACGAGGAAGGTCCGATCATGATGGCGGAGCCAGTGGAGAAGCTGAATGTCGGAGGGCTGGGGCGGGATGGAGACATCCACCAGCGAAAGGCAGAGGGCGAGCGAGGGGCGCGACTGGAGATAGGGGTCGATGAAACGCGACCACTGCACGGTGAGCTCTTTGGGAGCGCGGGCGTAGCCGTAGCCGGGGAGATCGACAAAGAACATCTCGGCGTGAGGCCCGCCGGGACGGCGCAGGTCGAAGAAGTTGATGGTCTGGGTGCGTCCGGGGGTGTTGCTGGTCTTGGCGATTTTGGCGCCGACGAGCGCGTTGATGAGGCTCGATTTGCCGACGTTGGAGCGGCCGAGGAAGGCGATCTCGGGCGCGCTGGGTGCGGGGAACTGATTGGGGTCGGCGGCAGAAGTGATGAATTTGGCGAGGAACTTCACGATTTCAGTGTGCCGGGAGCGGGAGGAAAGAGCAAGGAACGATTTATTTGTGCGCTCCGCTGGCGAGGCTCGCTGCGCGCAAGCCTTCGGCAGAGAGGAAGGGGGCTGTTTCAATTTTCTTTCCGCGGGCTGACACCCACGGCTCACACAAATGCCCGTCCTTCGGGCTCGCTGTTACCCGTGAATTTCGAATCCCAGGTTGGCGCCCAAAAGAATGGCGCGAATCCTTCGCCAGGCTCAGGACAGGCTCTGGGGCACCTGCCTTCGACGGAGTGGAATGGGACACTTTCTTTTTCGTCTCCCCACGGCTGAAGAGGGTGTTACCAAACTGTTCCGTCCCTGCGGGACTCGCATGCAATTTCGCAGTTACCCGGCACTCCGCCTTCGGCTGCGTGCCGGGCTACGATTGTTCCGTGCCTGCGGCACTGGATTTCGTCATTCTTGTACCACCGTTGCTAGCACGCCGAGTTTCGTAACGGGCTCTGAAGCCGCGGGCTTCCGACT
>DATKNR010000066.1:0-5371 GCA_035541255.1 Patescibacteria group bacterium
TCGCGGACATGGGCACCTCCTGGCGAACGTGGCTGGTCAGCGGTCGACGAGCTTCTGCATGGCTTCCGAGTAACGATCGCCGTGGACGGGGATCTTCGCGGCTGCGGCATCGAGTTCGCTGAGATCGGCGGGCGAAAGCTCGAGGCTGGCCGCGGCGAGATTTTCTTCGAGGCGATGGAGCTTTGTGGTTCCTGGAATGGGGACAATCCACGGCTTCTGAGCGAGGAGCCAGGCGAGTGCGATCTGCGCGGGCGTGGCTTTCCTCTGCTTAGCGAACCTGCCGACCAGATCCACCAACGCCTGATTCGCCCGGCGATTTTCCGGAGTGAAGCGGGGAGAATTGCTGCGGAGATCGTGTTTATCGAACTTGGCGTCGTGGCTGATACTTCCGGTGAGAAAACCCCTGCCAAGAGGACTGAAGGGGACGAAGCCGATGCCGAGTTCTTCCAGCACGGGCAGGATTTCGGCTTCCGGTTCTCTCCACCAGAGCGAATATTCGCTTTGGAGGGCGGCGACGGGCTGGACGGCGTGGGCACGACGGATGGTCTTGACGCCGGCTTCGGACAAGCCGAAATGGCGAACCTTGCCTTCGCGGATCAAATCTTTCACCGTACCGGCAACGTCTTCGATCGGCACGTTCGGGTCAACGCGGTGTTGATACAGAAGATCAATCACATCGGTCTTGAGGCGCTTCAGGGAGGCCTCGGCGACTTGTTTGATGTGATCGGGCCTGCAGTTGAGTCCTTCGCGGCGCTCACCGCTGGGCAGAATATTCCAGCCGAACTTGGTGGCGATGACGACCTGGCTGCGGGCGGGGGCAAGGGCTTCGCCGACGAGCTCTTCATTGGTGAAGGGGCCGTAGACTTCGGCAGTGTCAAAGAAAGTGACGCCGCGTTTCACAGCGGTGCGAATCAGGGAAATCATCTCGAACTTGCCGGCCGGCGGGCCGTAGCCGAAGCTCATGCCCATGCAGCCGAGGCCGATGGAGGAGACCTCGAGACCGCTCCTGCCGAGTGTGCGCTTTTGCATGACCTCTCCTTGAGGATGGAATGAAAACGAATCAGGATGGCGCGCCAAGGCCATGCAGCGCAACCGCAGATTAGATGAGCGGGCGCGGGACGGAGAGACACCGCGAGCCCGGGAAAAGGCAGAACGGGCCGAAACGCGCGGGGATTGGGTGTACACTCGGATTACCCATGCCGGTTGACCTGACCGTGGAGATCGCGGGGCTGCGCCTGGCGAATCCCGTCCTGGCTTCGAGCGGCACTTTCGGCTACGGGTTAGAGTTCGCCCACCTAGTAAACCTGAACCAGCTCGGCGGGCTCGTGGTAAAAGGCTTGTCGCTGGAGCCGATGGAAGGCGCGCCGTCACCCCGGGTTTGCGAAACCCCCTCTGGAATGCTGAATGCGATTGGCCTGCAAAACATTGGTGTGCGGGCCTTTGTCGCAGAAAAGCTGCCGAAATTGAGGGAATACCGCACGGCCGTGGTGGCCAATGTGTTCGGGACCTGCGTTGAGGAATACTGCGAAGTGCTTAAGATTCTGGAGGATGCGGACGGATTGGCGGCCTATGAACTGAATATTTCCTGCCCCAATGTAAAGATGGGCGGGTTGCAGTTCGGCGGAGACCCCGTGCTGGCGTCCGAGGTGGTGGCGGCGGCCCGTAAGGTCGTCTCAAAACGACCTCTCTGGGTGAAGCTCTCGCCCCTGGTATCCGACATTGGAGGGATGGCGCGAGTGGCAGCCGAGGCCGGAGCCGACGCCCTCACAATAGCGAATACATATCCGGCTATGGCCATCAACGCAGCGTCGCGAACGTCGAGGATTGCCAGTCCTACAGGTGGATTGTCAGGTCCAGCGATCAAACCAATTACGTTGCGGCTGGTCTACGAAGCAGCTAAGACCGTGAAAATACCGATCTTAGGTCTTGGAGGGATCGAGAAACCTGACGACGTGCTGGAATATTTCCTGGCTGGGGCATACGCGGTGCAGGTTGGAACAGCGCATTTTGTCGATCCAAGGGCCTCGGAGAGGCTGGTGAGCGGGCTGGAAAAGCGATGCTCCGAGTTAAATATATCTAAAATCAGTGACATACGAAGAGGGTTTCGGACTTGACGCGATTGCTTTCGCCTAGGAATTCACGTAGAATTTCCGTGGTTATGAAATACCAAGACAACGGGCCTCGAGCCCGTATTTTTTTTATATGGGCAGGCCTCCGCTGGGCGCTCCTGATGTTTTTGATCACCCCAGTAGTACGGGCTCCTGCCCTGGCAAGGTATTACCAGCCTCCGAAGCCGCTGCTCACCTGGACGGGCAAAGCGAGCTGGTATGGGGCTAAATTCAACGGGCGTGAGACTGCGTTTGGCGAGACTTACGACATGAACGCCATGACGGCGGCCCATGCCTATCTACCCGAAGGCAGCGTCATCCGGGTGACCGCGCTAAGGACGGGGGTCAGCCGGGTGGTGCGGATCAACGACCGGGGACCCTACTTCCCCGGCCGAGAGCTGGACCTTTCCTTCCGTGCCGCGTCCCAGCTGGGTATAATCGAGAGCGGTGTGGCTCGAGTGCGAATCGAGCTTCTCGAAGTACCCCGTGGACATTGGACGCCCAAGCTAAACGGCGAATAATCGTCGCTCTGGACTTTGACCGCCTAGAAGAGGCATGCCGCATGGCCCGACTGCTTGCGGGCCATGTGGGCATGTTCAAGGTGGGCAAGCAGTTGTTCACGGCGGCGGGCCCGGAAGCCCTCAGACAACTCTCCTCGCTGGGCGCCAAAATCTTTCTCGACCTGAAATACCACGACATACCGAACACGGTGGCGGGAGCGGTGCGCGCTGCTGTGGAGCATCCGGGCGTCGCGCTGCTGAACGTACACGCGCTGGGCGGGCGCGCCATGATGGAAGCTGCTGTGAAAGCGATGCCGCGAGCCGCGGAGAGACCGAAGCTGCTGGCGGTGACCATCCTGACGAGCATGGACCAGAAAGCGATGCGGGAAGTGGGCATCCAGGGTACGCCGGGCCAGCGCGCGCTGCGGCTGGCGAAGCTGGCGCGTGACTGCGGGATTGACGGCGTGGTGGCGTCGTCGCACGAGGTACGGGCGATCCGGAAAGCGTGCGGGCCGGGATTTCTGATTGTGCCGCAGGGGATACGTCCGGCGGGCGCGAGCGTGCACGATCAGAAGCGCATTGCGACGCCGGGGGACGCGATCCGAAACGGGGCGGATTACATTGGAGTGGGACGGGCGATCACGCAGGCTGGGGACCCGGTGGCGGCGGCGGAGGCCGTGGCGCGGGAAGTTGCGGAAGCGTTGCGGCAAGGAAATTGACCCTCCCCGACTCGCGCAGTAGCATTTCGACGTGAGTACACCTGCAGGGCAAGCTGGCAAAACTTCATCAAGCACGACCGCGGAGCCGCGGCGGCACGTGATCGTGGGGACGGCGGGACATATCGACCACGGAAAATCCACGCTGGTCGAAGCGCTCACGGGAACGCATCCGGACCGGCTGGAAGAAGAAAAGCGGCGGGGAATCACGATTGACCTGGGCTTCGCGTTCCTGGATCACGAAGGAGTGCGGTTCGGATTCGTGGACGTGCCGGGGCACGAGCGGTTCGTGCGGAACATGCTGGCGGGAGTGGGCGGAATCGACCTGGTGCTGCTGGTGGTGGCGGCGGACGAATCGGTTATGCCGCAGACGAGGGAGCATTTCGATATCTGCCGGCTGCTGGGGATTCCGCGTGGGGTGGTGGCCCTAACGAAAAGCGATCTGGCGGACGAGGATACGCTGAGCCTGGCGCGGCTGGAGACCGAAGAATTGGTGAGGGGGAGCTTTCTTGAAGGAGCGCCGATAGTGGCGGTGAGCGCGCGCACGGGCGCGGGACTGGCGGAACTGAAAGATGCGCTGGTGCGGGTGGCGGAAAGCTGTCCGGCAAGGGACACGGCGGGAGCCTTCCGACTGCCGATTGACCGGTCGTTTGCGATTAAAGGATTCGGGACGGTGGTGACGGGGACGCTGGTGAGCGGGACGTTGAAGCCGGAGGATGAAGCGGAGATTCTGCCGGAAGGAATGCGGGTGCGCGTGCGGGGGCTGCAATCGGGCGGAAAAAAGATTGAGGTGGCGCGCGCCGGGCAGCGTACGGCAGTGAATTTGGCAGGAGTGGAGCATGCGGCGGTGGCGCGAGGGATGACGCTCGTGCCGCCGGGGAGGTTTTCGCCGACTTCGCGGATTCACGCGCGCGTGGAACTGCTGGGTTCAGCGCGGGCGATGCGGCGGCGATTCCGCGCGCATCTGTTCCAGGGGAGCGCGGAGACGATTGCGGTGGTGCGGATTCTGGAGGCGCCGAGCGAAGAGAGGGCCATCGGGCCGGGAGAGACACGGTTTGCGGAATTGCGGACGGCGGCGCCTATTTTCATGCTGCCGGGAGACCGGTTCGTGTTGAGGCAATATTCGCCGGTGGTGACGATGGGCGGGGGAGTGGTGCTGGACACGGCGCCAACGCGCAGGGTGAAAGACGCCCCGGCATTGCGGAGGCGGCTAGAGACGCTGGCGGTGGGCGATCCTGCGGCAATGCTGGAGGCGCTGGTGGCGGATTCGCCGCGCGGGCTGACGTTCAGCCACGTGAGCCGGCGAACTGGGTGGAGCGAGGCGGAAGTGCGCGCGGCGGCGCAGGCGCTGGCGGCGGCCGGAAAAGCGCGAGTATTGGCGGGCGGGGGAGGCGAAGCGGGAGTGATTGCGCCTGCGGAGGCGTATGCGGCGCTGCTGGCGCGGCTGCGGGAAGACGTGGAGGCGTATCACCGGGCGAACCCGCTGGCGGAAGGGATATCGAAAGAGGAACTGCGCATCCGCGTGGCGCGGCTGGCGGGGCCGGCTATGTTCCGCGTGGCACTGGCGGAGCTGGCAGCGGCGGGGCAGTTGACGATTGCGGGCGATACGGTGAAACGCGCGGGGCGGGAGATATCGCTGGCGCCGGAGGAGGCCCGGGCGAAGGAGCAGATCGAGCAGGCGTTTGCGCAGGCGGGACTGACGGTACCTTCGCTCAAAGAGGTGCTGGAAAAATTGCCGGTGGAAGCGGCGCGGGCGCAGAAGATTGTGCAGATCCTACAGCGTGAGCAGGTGCTGGTGCGGGTGGCGACGGAGCTGGTGTTCCATCGCTCGGCGCTGGCGAGGGTAAGGGAATTGCTGGCCGGATACAAGAAGCAGCACGGCGACCGGATGAGCGTGCCGGCGTTCAAAGAATTGACGGGGATTACGCGGAAATATGCGATTCCCCTGCTGGAGTATCTGGACCGGGAACGGGTAACGCGGCGGGTGGGGGACGAAAGAGTGATTCTTTAGGGGGGATTCGGCACGTGCGGTCCCGCGTGCTATACT
>DATKNR010000067.1:0-23001 GCA_035541255.1 Patescibacteria group bacterium
GAAGAACTCGTCCAGGTTGGAGCTGACGATGGAGAGGAACTTGACGCGCTCCAGCAGGGGATACTGCGCGTCTTTCGCCTGGTCCAGCACGCGCTTCTGGAATTCCAGCAGGCTGAGTTCGCGGTTGATGTACAGCTCGGGGGAATCCAGATTCTGAGCCGCGGCGGGCGCCGCCGGTTCAGAGGATGCCGGAGATTCGATCCGTGTCGCGCTCGAGGCTGATTCCAATTCGCCCGCGCTTGGCTCGCGGTTCGGGGACGGTTCCATGTCGGACCGTATCTTACCTGTTCTCCGGTGGGGAGATGTCAAAAGAAGGTCAATAGTTTCTAGGTTGGGAGGCCGCCCATTCAGCGCAACGCCGCGCGGCAAATTTCTGCGCTGATTCGCTGGCCCGGCTGCAACCGACGTATTTTCAACGCATTGGACCGGAAGCCCCGAGGTAAACGTGCGTAGTTCCAATTGCCATAGAGTGGTCCTGCGTGGTGATTTCAGATGCTCAGATGTCCCGGAACCTGTAGGCCAGCAGCTTCGTCCCTTGAATTGACAATGCAGACTGAACTCTTTATGTTCCCTCCGTTGCGCGCCGGGCGGGGTCGGGGGGCAAGTTGAGGCTGTTGGCTATTTTTCTGCTGGGGATTTTGTGCGCCTGCCCGGCCGCGTGGCCTCAGGCGCAGCCGTCCACCACATCCGCAGAGCGCTCCATCACTTTGCAGCAGGCCTTGGAGATGGCCGCGCGCCAGAATCTGGACCTGATGGCCGCGAGGCAGAGGCGGGCGTTTGCGTTGGGCGGCCTGCATGCGGCGCGCGAACTCCCGAATCCCAGCGTGGACTACGAGGTCACCCGCGATGCTCCGCACCACATACTGCTCTTCACCCAGCCTCTCGAGATCGGCGGACAACGCTCCCATCGCACCGACGTGGCCAGACAGGAGCAAAGTCTCACAGACATCGAGATCACGGGCGTCGAGCGGCAGGTGCGCCGCGCCGTTCGTGAGGCTTATTTTGGCGTGGCTGGGATGCGGGCGGAAACCGAACGGCGTGCGCGCGTCCTGGAACTCGCCCGCCGTCTTCACGAGATTGCGCAGCAACGCTTTCAGGCCGGCGATATCGCGCAACTCGAGGTCAACCAGGCGCAACTGGAAGTTGCCCGTGGAGAGGTGGAACTTCGCGTGGCCCGCCAGCAGGAAACGGTCAGCCAGCAGCGGCTGAGTGTTCTCCTTAACGAACCGCCGGACACCATTTGGAAGCCGCTCACTCCCCTTCAGGAAATGGGTGCCACCCCACCGGAGGCGGAACTGGTGGCGCGGGCCTGCCAATCGAATTCCGAGCTCGCGCATCTGACCCAGGAACTGCGCGTCGAACAGAGCCGCGCCGGGCTTCTCCGTGCCGAGCGCGTACCGGACCTGAATGTGACCGCGGGGGGCGTCTTCGATGCTCCGGGAGAGTTTCGCGCCGGGGCACATGGCGGACTGACTATGAATCTGCCGATTTTCTCGCGCAATCAGGGCGAACTGGAACAGTCCTCCGCCCAGCAGCGGTATCTCGAGATGCAATACGCGGCCGTACGCCGGACCGTTGCAGGCGAAGTAGAGGCGGCATACTCCGAATGGGAGGCACGGAAGTCCGAAGTGGAGTTGTACCGCGAGACGCTGCGTCCCGCCGCCCAGCGCGTCGAGCAGCAAGCGGAGGAGAGCTACCGTGCGGGAAAGGTGAATCTCCTGACCGTGCTGGACGCCCAGCGCAGCGTGCAGGAAATCGAGAAAAATTATCTGGAAAGCCTCTCGGCCATGCACAATGCCTTTGCCGCGCTGGAAGAGATTACGGGAACGAGTCTCGACTAATGCGAAAGCAAACACACGGTATTCGCGGCGAATCAAGCCTTCCCGTCGGATGGCGCGCCAGTGTGCCCCGCTGCTGGATCGTGCTCGCTGGTCTATCCATCTGCCTGCTGGTGGGCTGCTCGCGCGGCCCGGCATCGAACGAGGACGAGGGCGCGAAAACCGCGGTGGTGGCGGAAGTCACGGTGGCCAAAGTCGAGCGGGCCACGATCTCCCGTTCGCTCTCCGTCAGCGGCACCATCAATGCTCGGCCCAACCAGGACGTGCGCGTGAGTTCGCTCGTTGCAGGGCGGATTGCGGAGATGCTGGTGGCGGAAGGCGAGGCCGTCCAGAAAGATCAGGTGCTGGCCCGGATTGACGACCGGCCCTACCGTGACCAGCTCCAGCAGGCCGAAGCCACGGCACAGCAGGCCAAGGCTCAGCTCGCCAATGCCCGCCTGGCCCGGCAGAGGGAAGAGACGCTGTTCGGCCGCGGCATTTCCGCGCGCAAAGAAGTGGAAGATGCGCGCCTGCAGGAAAAATTGGGCGAATCCGCGGTCCAACAGGGGGATGCCGCACTGGCGCTCGCCCGGCTGCAGTTGAGCCGGACGGAAGTTCGCTCGCCGCTGGCAGGCACGGTGGTGAAGCGGTTGCTGAGCGCGGGCGAGGCGGTGGACGGGACGGCGGCGCAGCCTATTATGCAGGTGGCCAACCTCTCGGCTGTTGAGTTGTTCGGGAATGTTCCCGCGGAATATCTGGGGCGCATACGCGTGGGCCAAAAGATGGAAGTGACCAGCGACGCGTTCCCCGAAGCGAAATGGGAAGGGCGCGTCGTAGCGGTCTCGCCGGCCGTGGATGCATCCACGAATATGGGATTGGTGCGCATTGAGCTGCCCAATCCGGGAGCGCATCTCCGCTACGGGATGTACCTCAGCGTCGAATTGCCCGTGGAGACGCACGAAGGCGCACTGGTCGTCCCGCAGAACGCCGTCTACCGCAACGAGGAGGGTAGCCCGCTGGTGTACCGAGTGAAGGGAGACACGGTGGAGGCCGTCCCGGTGACGCGCGGCATCCAGTCTGGAAACCGGGTGGAAGTGACCGGGGCGGTGCAACCGGGAGACACGGTGGTGGCCGATGGCGGCTACGGCCTGCCCGATGGCGCACATATCAAAGTCAAAGCGGGACCATGAACATCGTCCGCGTGGTTCAACGGAATAGCCGCTCCGTCTGGCTCCTTTGCGCATTTTTGGTGGCCGCAGGCGCGGTGGCGCTCGATCTGCTGCCGAGCAATATCTATCCCGAGCTGACCTTTCCCCGGATCATGATTCTGGTGCACGCGGGCGACGAGCCTCAGGAAAACGTATTGCTGGGCGTGACCCGCCCCATCGAGGAATCCGTCAGCACGGTGTTGGGAGTGCGCCGGGTCCGTTCGGAAACGATTCGGGGAGCCAGCGAGATTTCCGTGCTCTTCAGCCCCCAGATGGATATGCAGTACGCGCTCCAGTTGGTGCAGGCGAGGGTAAGCGAAGTGCGCTCCGGGATGCCTCCCGAGACGGAAATCGAGATCGAACGGGTCACTCCGGCTGTGTTTCCCATCTTCAGCCTGATTCTGTCCGGCAACGCGCCTGGCGCGGACCTGCGCGACTACGCCTACTACAATCTGCGGCCCATGCTCACCCGGGTTCCGGGAGTGAGCCGCGTGGAGGTGCAGGCCACGGACACACGCGAGATTTCCGTGATCGTGGATCCGCAGCGGGCCGCGGCTCACCGGCTGGCGCTGACCGACATCGCGGAACGATTGCGCGCCACGAACAACGTGACAGCGGTGGGCCGGCTGGACAAAGACTATTCGCAGAACCTGGTGGTGACTTCGGGATTGTTCACCAGTCTGGACCAGATCCGCGACACCGTGGTTGCGGTCGAAAACGGGGTGGCCGTCCGCCTGCGCGACCTGGCGGAAGTGCGGGAGGGGACGCAGGACCGGCGCATCCTGGTGACCGGGAACGGGCGCCCGGCCGCTCTCATCAGCGTCGCGCGGCAGATCGGCGGAAACATTCTGGGCATCGCCAGCCAGGTGCGCGCACTCGCCGCGCATCCGGGCACTGCCATCCCCTCGACGCTGCGCCTGAGCGTGGTCTACGACCTTGCGGAATTCGTCGAGGAATCGATGGGAAGCGTGCGCGACGCGATCCTCATCGGCGCGCTGCTGGCGGTGCTGATCCTGCTGGTTTTTCTGCGCGATGTGAAAACGACTGTCGTGGCCGCGGTTTCGCTGCCGGTCACTGTGGTGAGCACATTTTTCTTTGTTTACCTGCTCGGCGGCACGCTCAATCTGATGTCTCTCGGCGGGCTGGCCATCTCCATCGGGCTGGTGATTGATGATGCGGTGGTGATTCTGGAAAACATTTACCGGCATCTGGGAATGGGAGAATCGCCGGCGCGGGCGGCGGAGCTGGGCACGCAGGAATTGTTCGGCCCGGTGCTGGGCTCGACGCTGACGACCGTGGTGGTGTTTCTCCCGCTCGGGCTGCTCACCGGAGTGGTGGGTGATTTTTTCTCCGCGTTGAGCATCACGCTGACCTCGTCCGTTCTGCTCTCGCTGGTTTTTGCCGTGACGTTGATCCCGCTGCTTTCCGAGCGGTTCCTTTCCATGCGGAGTTACCGGAACGAGTCGGCGTCGTTCATCGCCCCGCTCAACCGGGGGTATGAGCGAGCGCTGCGATGGTCGCTGGCGCGAAGATGGCTGCTGGCCGGTGTGGCTGCGGCGGTCGTACTGTCCTGCGTGTTTCTGTACACGCGGCTGGAGACGGGCTTCCTGCCGGAAATGGATGAGGGCGGCTTTGTGCTCGACTACCTTACGCCGCCGGGGACCTCGCTTTCGGAAACCGACCATCTGGTGCGGGAGATTGAGGCTATGGTGGCGAAAACGGATGGAGTGGCCGCATTTTCGCGCCGCACGGGAGCGGAAATGGGGATGTATGCGACCCAGCAGAACAAAGGCGACATCCTGGTGAAACTGAAACCGCGGCGGTCGCGCCCGCCAATCGACGACATTATGAATGGCCTGCGTGACCGAATTACGTCGAGCATCCCCGGAATTGATGTGGAGTTCTCGCAGATTCTGCAGGACATGCTGGACGATCTGCAAGGCTCGCCCGCGCCTGTGGAGGTGAAACTATTCGGCAATAGCCCGGACGACTTGGAAAAAGTGGCGGACGAACTGGAACCCCGGCTTCTGAAAATTCCCGGGCTCGTGGATTACAAAGGAATCCAGAAAGGGAACCCCGAAATCGTGATCCACGTGGACCCGGTTGCCGCCGGGCGTCTGGGCATGACCGTTGAACAGGTTTCCCAGCAGGCGCAGGCCGGGCTGCTCGGCGCGGTGGCAACTTCCTATCGGCAGAGCGACCGCACGGTGGATATTCGAGTGAGATTTCCGGATGTGTTCCGCTACAACCAGACGCACATCGAACAGTTTCCCATTGTGACGCCGGGGCATCAGATCGTGCCGCTGACGGCGATGGCCACCGTCGAGGCGACCCAGAGCCAGAGTGAATTGAAGCGCGAGAATCAGCGGCTGATGGTTTCGCTGACGGCCCGGTTGCACAACCGCGATTTGGGCGGCGTAATTGGGGACGTCAGGAAAGTCCTGCAATCCATGAAACTCCCGGTGGGCGTCACCTGGGAATTGGGCGGACAGTACGAAAGCCAGCAGTCCGCGTTCCACAGTCTGCTCGGCATTCTGCTGCTGGCCGGGGCCGCGGTTTTCACCATTCTGGTGATGCAGTTCCGCCGGTTTCGCGCCGCGTTTCTCATCCTGCTGGCCGCGCCGCTCTCGCTGCTCGGTGTATTCCTGCTGCTGTGGGCTACGCACACGGCGCTGAACGTCTCGTCGTATATGGGAATCATTCTGATGGTGGGGCTGGTGGTGAAGAACGGAATCATTCTGATGCAGTACGTGATCCAGCTGCACGAAGGGGAAGGCCTGCCACTGAATGACGCGCTGGTGACTGCTGGAACGATCCGCCTGCGCCCCATCCTGATGACCACGCTGTGCACCCTGTTCGGCCTGTTGCCGCTGGCGCTGGGAATCGGTTCGGGAGCAGAGCTGCAGAAGCCGCTGGCGCTGGCCGTGATCGGTGGCCTGCTGCTCTCCACGTTCATTACGCTGCTCATGGTTCCGGTGTTCTATTCGCTCACGGAGCCGCGCAAGGTGTCTGCGTAAACCCGCGAAACCCCGCGCGGAATGTCGAGCGCACTGGACAGCGCGAGTAGCGCTCTGAGTCCCCGGTTCGAACGCGTTCGATCGCTCCTGTCAGGCTTTGTGGGCGCGGAGGGCGCGGGAGATTTCCGTCCAGGCGCGGAGCACTTCCGCCACGCTCCATGCCTGGGCAAAGCAGCCTCGCGGAGTGAAGGGCGGATCGCCGTCGAAAATTTCATTGATGGAACCGACGCAGGCGGCTTGCAAGTGATGCGCCATGGGTTCGAGCAGGGCGAGCGCGCCCGCGGGATCGTGGTTCACGCGCATCCAGGCCAGCGCAAACGGTCCGATGAGCCAGGACCACACCGTGCCCTGGTGATAGACGGAGTCGCGCGCCGCCGGTCCGCCTTCGTATTGGCCGGCGTAGCCGGATTCGCCGGGGGCGAGGCTGCGCAGGCCGAAAGAGGTGAGCAGGCGCCGCGCGCACATTTCGACCACCGCGGATTGCTGCTGAGCGGAGAGCGGGCTTTCCGGCAGGGAGACGGCGAAAATCTGATTCGGACGGATGGCCGCTTCGTTTCCCCCGGGCCCGTCGAGAACATCGAAGCAACAGCCCTGTGCTGGATTCCAGAACCGTTCGAAGCTCGCGCGCACGCGGCGGGCCATGTCGGCGTAGCCGTCGGCGTTTTTCTTCAATCGGACAGCAAATCGCGCCATGGTGAGCAGCGCGTTGTACCAAAGCGCGTTGATCTCCACGGGCTTTCCGATTCTTGGCGTGATCACACGATCGCCCACGCGCGCATCCATCCAGGTGAGCTGCACGCCCGGCACACCCGCGTAGAGGAGTCCGTCCGTTGTGTCCACGTGGATATTGTGGCGGGTGCCGCGCTGGTGATGTTGCAGGATGCTCTCGAATATTGGGAAGAGTCGCGCCAGGAACTCATCATCCGCCGTCGCGGCATAATATTGGCGGGCAGCCTCGAAAAACCACAACGTAGCATCCGCGGTGTTGTATTCCGGCGTGGAGCCGGCATCCGGGAAATTGTTGGGAAGCATACCGCCATCCACGAAGCGCTCGAAGGTGTGCAGGACGGACCGCGCAATTTCGGGCCGGCCGGTGGAAAGAGTGAGACCGGGCAAGGCGATCATGGTGTCGCGGCCCCAATCGCAAAACCAGGGATAGCCTGCAATCACCGTTTTCGCGCCGGGATCGTGCGGCAGCGGCCGCTGCGCGATGAACTGGTCCGCGGCGAGAACGAGCTGGCGAATCCAGAGAGGAGCTTCCTCTTCCAGGCTGGGATCGAAAGCGCGCCATTGGGCGAGGAGCCTGTGCTGCGACTCCAGATTTTCCGTCTCTGCCGGTCCGACCGAAAGCTCGGAATCGGGCCGCGTGCTGAGCACGATGGAAATGGAGTCGCCGGGCACCAAAGTGGCGCGGAAGGTTCCCGCGTGCAAATGGTCCTCGTGGTCCTCGAGGCCGCGTTCGCGCTCCGCCGGCAGATCGAAATCACGGTACCAGTCGTGCGCGGTCTCCGCGGAAGCGCCGGCGCTGAGCAGATAGAAGGGCGTCGCGCCGTCGAACGCGGTGATGCGAAGTCCTCCTGCCACCGGCTCCACGTTCATCCACCACTCTCCAGCGTGGGTGGCGGAGTGGTAGTCGCGGTAGTTGACCAGCGCTTTGAGCGCCAGGCGCAGGGGGCCGATGCCACGAACGTAGGAGAAGGCGACGCAGGTGGTGTTTTCGCCCTGACGCATCCAGACGCGCTTTTCGAGTTGCGCATCGGCGAGAGCGTAGGTCCATACAGGAGTGGTGCCCTCGAGCCGGAAGCGCTCCATGTGCCGGTGGCCGCCCTCAGGGACGAGCGAGGGATGCCCCGCATTCCACCAGCGCTGCGTGCTGAGCGGGAAATGTTGCCCGTCATATTCCGCGGTGCCGTCCAGATGGGAAACCAGCAAGGTGCGCCCGACGGGCGGGTTGAGCGCGGCCACCAGCAGCCCGTGATAACGGCGGGTGACGTTGCCGGCCAGCGTGCCGCAGGCAAAGCCGCCCAGACCGTTGGTCACCAGCCATTCGCGCGCTTCCGCCGCCGCGGGATCGCCGCACACCTCACGGCCGAAGTCCGCTACGCCCAGGAGCGGGGGAAGGGAAGCGCCGGGTGCGCGCAATTCGCGCATATCGCTCACTGGCCGCTCTGCTCGATGAGTTTGGCCACGAGTCCGGTCCAGCCGGTCTGGTGACTGGCGCCGAGGCCGGCGCCGGTGTCGCCGTGGAAGTATTCGTAGAAGGGAATCAAATGCTGCCACGAATGGCTTTGATTGAAGAGTTCGCTATTTCCAAAAACGGCGCGGCGGCCATTTTCATCACGCAGGAAGATGCGGATCATGCGCCGCGAAAGTTCGGTGGCGACGTCCCACAGGTTCATCATCTGTCCCGAGCCGACCGGACACTCCACTTTCAAGTCGTCGCCGAAATAGTGGTGAAATTTCTGGAGCGACTCGATGAGCAGAAAGTTGACGGGGAACCAGATGGGGCCCCGCCAGTTGGAGTTTCCGCCAAACAGGCCCGTGGAGGATTCGGCAGGCTCGTAGTTCACGCGGTGAATCGAATTGTTTACCGTGAGCTCGTAGGGATGATCATGGTGGAACCGCGAAAGGGCGCGAATCCCGTAAGGCGAGAGGAATTCGGTTTCATCCAGCAGGTATCGCGCCATGCGCTCCAGGCGTCCGCGATTCACCAGCGAGAGCAGGCGCCGCACACCGTACTTGGAAGAGCGGGTGGCTTCAATGTGGTCCGGCACGTCCGGGTGATTGTCCAGGAACCACTGCATGCGTCGCTTGAATCCGGGGAATTTGTCGAGAATCTGTGGCTCGATGGTAAGGACGGCGAAGAGGGGCGTGAGCCCGACCATGGAGCGGACTTTGAGCGGATGGCGGCGGCCGTCGGGGAGATGGAGGACATCGTAATAAAAACCGTCCTCCTCGTCCCACAAAGCGAGACCCTCGCTGCCCATATCGTGCATGGCGTGCGCAATGTAGACGAAATGCTCGAAGAACTTGCTGGCCACATCTTCGTAGGCCGGATCGCGCAAGGCCAGTTCCGAGGCGATGTTCAGCATGTTCAGGCAGTACATGCCCATCCAACTGGTGCCGTCGGACTGCTCGATGTGGCCGCCTGTGGGGAGCGGGGCGGAGCGGTCGAACACTCCTATATTGTCGAGACCCAGGAAGCCGCCTTCGAACACGTTCATGCCTTCCGGGTCCTTGCGGTTCACCCACCAGGTGAAATTGAGCATGAGTTTGTGAAAAACGCGCTCGAGAAATTCGAAGTCGGCAACGCCGCGGATGCGTTTTTCGATTTTGTAGACGCGCATGGCGGCCCAGGCATGCACGGGCGGGTTGACGTCGCTGAAGGCCCACTCGTAGGCCGGCAATTGCCCGTTGGGATGCATGTACCATTCGCGGAGGAGGAGAATAAGCATCTCCTTGGCATAGTCGGGATCGATCTGCGCCAAGGGGATGCAGTGAAACGCCAGATCCCACGCGGCGTACCAGGGATATTCCCATTTGTCGGGCATGGAAATGACGTCTGCGTTGTACAAATGCTGCCAGGTGCGGTTGCGGCCGCGCTTGCGTTCGGGCGGCGGCGCGGGAAGGGCGGAATCGCCCTCGAGCCAGGTGCGCACATCGTAGCAATAGAACTGCTTGGACCAGAGCATGCCGGCAAAGGCCTGGCGCTGGACTTCGCAGACATCATCCATTTGGCTCTTCCCAGTGCGCTTGTGGTAGAAGTCGTCGGCCTCGTCGACCCTGTGCACAAAGGTCTCTTCAAACCAGGGGCCGAAAATCGGGCTGGCGTCTCCCTGATCCGTGAACCGCAGGCGCACGATCTCAAATCCGCCGGGGGGAATGCTGAGGTGATAGTGCGCGGCGGCCTTGGTGCCGGCCATGCCGGGATTCACGGCGTTCTTGTTGCCGTGGATGATGTAATTGTGGAAGGCGTCTTTGACGAAGGGCGAGCGGTTGGGACAATTCCAGATGCGCTCGTTGTTCGTTTCATTTTCCGTGAACAGGAGAGCGGGCTTGCCCTCGCAGTAGAGCCAGCGGCGGCCGTAGTAATCGTCCTGAACCTCCAAAACCTCCGTGCCCTCGCGAACTTCGGCCAGCGAGATTCCCGAGGTTTTCGGCAGGTCGTTCCAGGTCCAGGTGTTGCGGAGCCAGAGCGTGGGGAGCAGGTCGAGTTCCGCGGGATCCGGGCCGCGATTTTCCATAGTGATGCGAATCAGAATGTCTTCCGGGTCGGCTTTCGCGTACTCCACGATCACGTCGAAGTAACGACCTTCGTTGAAAATACCGGTGTCCACCAGCTCGAACTCCGGGTCGTGCCGTGAGCGGCGGCGATTCTCCTCGAGCAGCCAGTTGTAGGGGAATTCGGCGTGGGGGTATTTGTACAGCATCTTCATGTAGGAGTGGGTGGGAGTGGAGTCGAGGTAAAAGTAGTACTCTTTGACGTCCTCGCTGTGGTTTCCTTCACTGCCCGTGAGGCCGAACAGCCGTTCCTTCAAGATGGGATCGCGGCCATTCCACAAGGCTATGGCGAAGCAGATCAGGCCGTGGCGATCACAGATGCCGGCGATGCCGTCCTCTCCCCAGCGGTAGGCGCGGGAGCGGGCATGGTCGTGGGGAAAGTAATCCCAGGCGGTTCCGCCGGGACTGTAGTCTTCGCGAACCGTGCCCCACTGCCGTTCGGAGAGGTATGGCCCCCAGCGCTTCCAGTGCGATTTGTGGTCGCGCGCGCTTTCCAGCCGTTCTTCCTCGGGAATTAACTGCGAGTTTGTCGGCATGGGCAGGTGGATCCTCTAGGCAAGGTATGGATGTGTCCGCTGAGGCGGTCGTTAGCTACGACGGCCGCGCGCGAGGCGACATTGTACAGAAGGCAGGGACAGGTGACGAGTGACAAGTATGAAATGGCGGTATCCCCCCTCCCCGGCACAAGACATGAACATGCATTCTAAAAGGGTTAGCAGAATTGGATCTCGCGGGCTTTCATCTTAGAAGCAATAAAAAGACGGTGAAGGCCGAGGAGTGGAAGGCAAGGGAGCAGAAATCGGCGCGGAGATGATGCGGCGCGCATGGCCTGGCGACAGGCTGCCATGTTTGTGTTTCAAATTGAGACGAAGAAGTGGACCTTTCCCTCCCTTTTTTGTAACTGCACAAAGGAAAGGGCTTGGAGGCGGCGACTCCGCAAGTGTTGAAACTGCGCGACTTTAAGTATCCGAAGAATGTGCAGATGCGAGGCGAAATTGCATGTGCAGATTGCAAAAGACTTACGGGGCCGAGAGGGGCGGAAAGACTGCATCTGCACAATCTAAGCGAGTTAGGACAGGGTGAGAGCCGGTTATCAGTGATTGGTGCGGCGCGGTGCATCGAAATGTGCCCCGGCGTTTTATATCACAAGTGATTATCATAAATCAATAGGAACTATTTACATACTCCCGGGCAATGTCGCGTCGCAGAATGAGATTGGCGGTTGGCCTGGGATCAGAACAGAATCAGCCAATCCATTTCCGGCGACAC
Source organism: Patescibacteria group bacterium (assembly GCA_035541255.1). Classification (GTDB taxonomy): domain Bacteria; phylum Acidobacteriota; class Terriglobia; order Acidiferrales; family UBA7541; genus JOPF136. The sequence goes on from DATKNR010000067.1 coordinate 11,593, forward strand.
ATGCTCTGCGGGCGATGTCGAGCTTTGGCTCGCGAACTCCGTATATCGCCCGGCACGGGCAATGGACGCACGTCCTGATGGAATGACGGGAAGGAATCCGCTAGGCTGTCACAATCGTTGTCGCTTGTGGCGCCCGACATGAAACGTTTCCGGAGCTGGAGAGACTGCATGGATGAAGCAGGGAAGGCGTGTCGGTGAACACCGGGGGCGAGGCCGGCACCCGGGACCCGCGCCGTGCGGATAGCGGGGGACCTGGCGGCACTACAGCCGAAGAACTGGCGCTGGTGGAAGGCCTGCGGCGCGGGGACGAGGACGCGTTTCTAACACTGGTGCGCCGATACCAGGCGCTACTAAAGCGAGTGGCCAGAATGTACGTTCGCACGGATGCCGTGGCTGACGAGGTGGTACAAGAAACCTGGCTGGGGGTGTTTGAAGGGATTGAGCGGTTCGAGGGGCGGGCATCGCTGAAGACCTGGGTCGTGCGCATCCTGATGAATCGAGCGCGGAGCCGAGGCGAGCGGGAAAGCCGAATGGTGCCTTTCTCCGCGCTGGCGGCAGAGGAAGCCGGCAGGAGTGATCCCGCCGTGCCTGCCGAACGTTTCCAAGACGCGGCGCGGAATTATCCAGGCCACTGGTCCGTTCCACTGCCGCGATGGGGAGACGAGCCGGAGAAGTGGGTGATATCTCTCGAAACGCTCGAATATTTGCGCGGCGCCATCGAGCAATTGCCGAGTGCGCAAAGAACCGTGGTGACGCTGCGCGACGAGCAGGAATGGACCGCCGAGGAAGTTTGCGAGGCCCTGGGCATCACGGAGGCAAATCAGCGCGTGCTGCTCCACCGCGGCCGCTCCAAGCTGAGAAAGGCGTTGGAGGCGAGGTATGAGGCCCGGGGGGCACGGCCATGAACCCCTGGGGAGTGGACTGCAACGAATTCGTGGAGATGGTGACCGAATACCTGGAAGGGACACTCGGGGAAGACGATCGCGTGCGCTTCGAGCAGCACCTGACAATGTGCGGCAGTTGCCGAGATTATCTGGAGCAGATTCGACTGACACTGCGCGCCACGGGCAAACTGAGGACGGAAGACGTGCCTGCCGAGGGGATGGAACCGCTGCTGAAAGTGTTTCGGAAGTGGAAGCAAGGACGCAGTTGAGACTGATGAAAAACTCTACAGGGCAGGGCACGGGGCTGCGGTACCAGTACTCGAGTTAAGCTTGGACAGACCGTAGTGGCACCAAGGTACAGGCCCAAATGGGGCCATTGACACCCTCCCATCCATTTGACACTATCGGACTTAGAATGAATAAACCGGCGCAGTGTTTCTGCGCGAGGTGTGGGTGTACGTGTATGCCCACAGCGCCGGTGGTGTGTCGCGAGGAGCTCGTGGATACCCGAATCGGGAGCTAGCGGCCATCCAAAAGAAGATCGGCAAATTCGAGATCATAGGTGAACTGGGCCGCGGTGCCATGGGCGTGGTGTACCGCGGCAAAGACCCGTTCATCGGCCGCACGGTCGCAATCAAGACCATCACCGGCAACTTTACCGACAACCCCGATTTGCTGGAGCGATTCTACCGCGAGGCGCGAGCCGCGGGGGCCCTGCAACACCCCAACATCGTCACGATTTACGACATGGGAGAAGACAACGGCACTCCCTATATCGCCATGGAGTTGCTGGAAGGCGATGACTTGTCCCACCTGGTGGACAAGGAAAGGGAAGAGGGCGGACAGAATCCGCTGCCGGCTTCGATCAAGCTGAACTACATCGTGCAGGTGTGCCGGGCGCTGGAATACGCGCACAAACGCAACATCGTCCATCGCGACATCAAGCCCGGAAACATCGTGGTGACGAACGAGGGCACGGTGAAGGTGGTGGACTTCGGCATCGCGCGCCTGACGGACACCTCTTCGACTTCCTCAGGAATGCTCATCGGGACGATCGACTACATGTCGCCCGAGCAGATCCGCGGCGAGAAAGTGGACGGGCGCTCCGACATCTGGGCCGTCGGCGTGATGATGTACGAAATCCTGACATACACGAAGCCCTTTCTGGGCGGGAATATCACCGCGGTGATGTTTGCCATCGTGAGCCAGGAACCGAAGTCCATACGCGACTTGCGTCCAGACCTGCCTCCCGAAGTCGACGACATCATGCGCCGGATCTTCAAGAAAGAGCCCGGCGAGCGGTACCAGAGCATGGAAGAGCTGCTCACCGAGCTGGAACCCGTGGCCCGGAGGATGCAGCAGGACAGCGTTGGACAGCTGGTGACGCAGAGCGAAACGCTGCTGAACAAGGGCGAATTCCAGCGCGCGAAGGAACTGCTGAAACAGGCGCTGGTGCTGGATACATCGCACCTGCACGCCAAGACGCTGCTGGAGCGCGTGAACTCGGAAATCCGCCGCAGTGAAGTGATGCCCAAACTGACGGGCATGGTGGCCAACGCGGAGAAGCTGTTCGCGGCAGGCAACCTGGAAGAGGCGCGGCGGGAAGCAGATGCGGCGCTGCATCTCGATTCCAACTTCATGCCCGCCCGTGAATTGCTGGGCAAAGTTCAAGAAGCGGAGATGCAGTTCAAGATGGTGCAAACGGGCATGCGCGAAGCCCGGCAGCACCTGGCGGAGGGCAGCCTGACCGCCGCGGAGCAGTCGCTGGACCGCATCCTGAAGGCGGCGCCGGACAATCAGGAAGCACAGGCCCTGCGCAAGCAGATCGGGGAGGAGAAGGAGCGCCGGGGCAAGCGTAAGCAACTAACCGACGGAGTGCAGAAGGCGCGTCAGTTGTGGACGGCGCAGCAGTTCGACGACGCGCTGAACGTTCTGGCCACCCTCGAGAAGGACTTCCCGGGCGAATCGGAAGTCGTGAAGCTGGTGGAAGCGGTCCGGGCAGACCAGTCGCAGGATGAAATCCAGCGGTCGCTCGCCGAGGCGCGGAAGCTGCTCGGGGCGCAGTCCTTCAACGAGGCCCTGGGCACCCTGGACAAACTGCTGCAGCGGTATCCGAACGAGTCCGCGGCGGTGAAGCTGCGCGAACTGGTGCTGCAGGAGCGCGGCGAGCACGCCAAGCAGCTGCGCCTGCAGAAGGAACTGGAAAGCCTGAAGCGGCTGGTAAACGAGGAAAAGTTCGCGGACGCCATCTCCAACGGCGAGTCGTTGCTGAAGGAATTCCCCGACGACTTCGAGCTCGGGCGGCTGGTGGAGTTCGCAAAGACGCAGCGCTCGCAGCAGGACGTGCTGAAGCGCAAGCAGTCGCGCAACCAGGAAATCAACAACCTGGTTCAGGCGAACAATTTCGACGGCGCGATCACCACCTGTCAGGATGCACTGAAGGATTTTCCGGGGGACGCGGAATTCAAGCAGCGCCTGGAGCAGGTGACCGCGCAACAGAAAGAGTTCAAGAACCGGGAGAGGCAGCGGCTGCTGGACGAACGCCTGCGCGAGATGAAGCAGTTCATCGAGCGTGGCGACCTGACAGGGGCAATCGACATCGGCAACCGGACCGTGGTCCAGACGGGCAAGGACACGGACCTGACCAAGCTGATGGAGATGGCCAAGCAGGAACGGTCCCTGCGCGACCAGCGGCGGAAGCACGATGAGCAGACGCTGAAGTCCATTGAGCTGCTGGAATCGAAGAAATTCGACGAAGCCGCCAAGATTTTGCGGGTGCTGGACCGCGACGACATCATCGACCCGCGCGTACCCGCGCTGCTGCGCGCCGCGGAAGACCACCGCGTGCCGACGAAGGAAGAACTGACCCTGATGCGGAGCAAGCCCGTACAGGGTGCGGAAGGCGGCGAAGGCGACAAGACGCGCGTAGGCGGAATTGGCGGACTCGGCGGGAAGCCGGCTCCTGCGCCCGCGGGCGACACCGGGGGCAGCGGCGCGACCCGGGTGATTCGAACCAGCGGTGGGACTGACCTTGATGAAACGGTCAAGTCCAAGACCCCGCTGGTGCCGACCCAGGCTCCCGCGGCCGCCGTTCCGGCTGCAATGAATGCCGCAGTGGCGGCGCCTCCCACGCCGGTGGAGGAAAAGACGGCGGTGATTCCGCCGGTGGGCGAATCCACCGTTGTCGCTCCTCCGAAGCCTAAGGAAGAAAAGAAGAAGCAGAAGGAAAAGGGCAAGAAGGAAGAAGTGGACGCTGCCACGGCAACTGCAGTGGCGCCTCCCGCTCCCAAGGTCGAGCCGAAGCCCGAAATTAAGCCGCCAATTGCTCCTCCACCTCCTGCGCCGGCGAAGCCCGCGGCACAGCCATCCGCTTCGGTAGCACCCGTAAAAGAAGCGCCAGCGAAGCCGGCCGTTGAGGAACGTAAGGAACCTCCGAAGGCACCGAGCTACGAGCCGGCTGCGCCCCCCGCCAAAAAGGGCGGCATGGGGATGATTGTCGGCGGAGTGGTGGCGGCCGTGGTCATCGGTGTGGGCGTCTACATGTTTGTGGGCGGCAACAAGCAGCCGGCCAGCACCACCGAACAGCCGGCCACAACGACCACCGCGACTCAGCCGACCAGCAGCAGTCCGAGTACGACGACTCCTGCGGTTCAGCCACCCCCACCCGTGGTGCAGACGGGGCCCTCGCCGGACGAAAAGAAAGCCACGGAAATGATTCAGCTGGCGATGAAGACAGCAGCAAAAGGCGACTATGACGGCGGCCGGAAGAAACTGAATGACGCTGAGAGCTTTGTTAAGTCGAAGAACCTGAACAGCAGCTTCCTCGGCACGATTCAGACGGACAGGACACAAATCGACAAGGTGCAGAGCAACAAGGAACTGGCTGCGACGTTGAAGCAATCCAATGACCTATTCGACCAGGCCAGTGGAGGGATCGCCGCGGGCCAGTGGGATGCCGCGACCAAGGCGCTTGACCAGCTCCAGGGCCTGGGAGAAGGCGCAGCGCATAAGGACGAGATCCCGAGCCTGCGCAGCCAGATCGAGGGAGGCAAGAAGCTCGACGCGCAATTCGCACAGGCGCAATCCCAGGCTTCCAGCAACGATGAAGGGACGCTCATGAGCGCCAAGGCCACCATGGACGCCATTGCGAACGCCAACGGACGGCACGCAGCCGAGGCGCGCAGCGCTTCGCAAAAGCTGGAAGCCAAAATCAACACGCTGAAGGCGGATGCGCAGAAGTCGGAAGTGGCTCGCCTGGCCAAGGAGAAGGCCGACAAGGTCAGCGAGCTAAAGGGCGAAATCAACCGGCTGATCGGCGCGAATGATTACGCGGGTGCCCGGAATAAATTGGGCGAGCTGCAGGGCCTGGGCGAAAATACCGGTGCGATATCCTCCGAAATCGAGAGCGCAGAGAAGAGGTACCAGTCTTCCCTCCATGGGGCCCAGTGCCAGGTGCTGCAGGTGTCGCACGAGAAGTGGACGAATCCTTTCAATGCCGGGACGGAGCTGAACCAGGCGTTCCTGGACGCCGACCTGCAACTGAACGCGGGAGCGAATTGCGGCTTCTCCACGGAGCTTCTGCAATCGGCGCCGAAGGGTGAGGCCCGCCTGCAAGTAGTGGTGGACACGAACGGAGGCGTCATTGACGGTCAGTTCATGTCCGGCTACGCCAACCCCGGCCCCTCCTGGCTGGCGGCCGCCAAGGGCGGATGGCACTTCAGCGCGCCGAAGGTGAACGGGAAACCGGTGAAGACCCGGGTGACCGTGGCCATCCACTTCAAGTAGCAAGCCTCTCTCAGGAAACCCTGCTCCCTCAGTTACGCAATAAGGGACCTTTCACTGCCTTCGTCGCAGCCCCCAACGATGCATGAGATGACGGCTGCGCACTGAGCGGCAGACCGCTCGCTGCCAGGCGGCGAGGCTCGCAGGGCGCTCGCATCTTGCGCGGCATGCCGGCGGAGTGGTCATCCGTGTGGCCGGAATTCTTGCGGGGAACGCCACGGCTGAGTCTTGCGCAGAACCGTCTGATCCCCAGCGTCAGCAGGTTCGCGGAGAGTACGGCCAAGAGAAGGGGAAGGTAACCGCCATCGAATCTCAGTGAAACACACTTCTCCCGCGGGAATGCAGGAGCAAGTGAGATGTGGAGATTGCTCGAATCCGGTCCGGAGCTTCGTGCTGTCCGGCTCTAGAACGTGAGCCGGATACCAAACTGCAGCCGGCGGCTGCTGGTGTTCATCGCGCTTCTGCTCAGGAAAGTGCGATTGGTTGACAATCCCGTGGCTGCGCATGAAGCCGGGGCGGGAGAGCACGATTGATTGATGGCATCGATGGCGTTCTCCGGAATTCCGCCAGTGATGGCCGCGCCGGTACGCGTAGTGGCGTAGCCGAATGCCGGTGCCGCGGTGGAATTGCCGATGTAAGGATCGCCGTTGAAGTAGCCCGGGTTGGCCTGGTTGAAGAGGTCGTAGGCCTCGACGCGGAGCTGCAACTTCACGCGCTCCGTAAACGAAATGGTCTTGTAGATGGAAAGATCCACTTCCGTAATGCTGGGACCGACCAGGGTGTTGCGCCCCGCGGTTCCCGAGTATTGCTGACCCAGACTGGCGGCCAGAGTGTTCGGATTGCCGGTGAGAGTGAGACCGGGCAGAGGCTGCGCGTTCGACGGCGAGAAACTGAACAGCGGCCGCTGGACAAAATGGGCGGTCGAGGGATCAATGGGATTGCCGTTCAAGTCCACGTAGTTCAGGACGGCTGGCGCGCCCGGGAAGCCGGCGGGCAGGCAGAACGGATCCGTGACGGTGTCAATCAGGGCCACGCGGCGAAGCGGAGCGTTCGGGTTCCCGATATCCGGCCGGTCGTTGCTTACGCTGCCGTCGCCATTGGCGTCGGCGCAGGCGCTGAGCGGAGAAGCGTTGAGCGGGCTGAAGGGCTGTCCGGACTGGTAGGTGATAATCCCGCCCAGTTCCCAGCCGCGCAGCCAGGCATTGCTGTTCGGGAAGGGCTCCCAGAGGAAGCTGGCGGAGAAACGGTGCCGGCGGTCAAACGATGAATTCCCGCGCTCGTCATCCGTGGTGGAATTGTAGGTTTGCGCCAGGGGGGTAACCGCTTCCACAGGCTCATTGGCGAGAGGGTCAAACAATAGACCGAGTCCTGCCAAGGGGCTGCTGAAACCCATCCCGCCGCCCGTCTGGAGTCCAACGTCCTGGCCGCTGAAGGTGCGGAAGCCAGGGCCGAAAATTTCGCTCGTGTTGTCGATCAGATGGCTCCAGGTGTAGGTGGCCGAAAACAGCACGTCTCCAAAGTGTTTCACATGGCTGTAGCGCTTGGTGAGGGTAGCTTGCAGCGCGTTGTAGCTGGAGCTGCCTCCATTCGTCACTTCGCTCACATCACCGTGCGAGTCGTCGATACGAAGCAGGCGGCACTGGCCGGGGACCGCAAGGTTTGCAAGAGCGAGACCGTACAAAGCGCTGATGTTCTGCAGGCAGTCGCCATCCCAACCCTGGAAGGGATTGTTTTCTACGCGCTGGAAGAGCCGGGTCCCCTTGCTGCCCACGTAATTTACTTCCAGCATGTAGTCGCTGCCGAGCTGGCGCTGGATGCCGAATGTCCATTGCTGGACGTAGGGGTTCTTCAGATTCTTTGACACCGTGTCCTGCGCCGAGCAGTTGGTGATGGGGATATTCACGGGGCCTTGGGCGGCGGACTGGAAGGCCCGGCCGGGGAAGGGCGTGCTGAGGTTGCCCCCGCCAAATAGGTGAAAGAGGTCGAAATACAAGCTGCAACCCTGAACCATCCCGGAAGTAGTGGCGGCCGGATACGGTTCCCCAATGGCTCCGCTATTCGAGCCAGCGGGGATCGGATTCTGCAAGTCGGCGATTGTGAGGGGGGCGTTCGGAAACGTGTTTGTCCGAGGGGACGTCTGGGAGAGTCCGACGACGTCCGTGGTGACCAGGGGAGACACGGGCCCGCTTTCCCAGAGGAGCAAGGGGATGTTCAGAATGGGCGGGTTATAGGAAATCCCGTAACCGCCACGAATCACCCAGTTGTTCGCCGGGGACCAGGCAAACCCCAATCGGGGCGCGAAGTCCTTGTTGTCCGTCTTCACGAGTGGGGCGGCGGGATTCAGGTCATGGACGCTGTTGATGGGCTGGCCGAAATTCTCGTACCGGATGCCGAGGCTGAGCGTGAGATTGTTCTTCACGCGCCAGTCGTCCTGCGCGAAATAGAACTGGTTGAAGCCCTTGATCCGCAATTCGTCCTGACCCAGGCCGAGCGGCGCTCCGCTGGCATCGTACTTGACGTTCGTGAACCGCTTGCTGACTACGTTTGCGCAGGAGCCCTGAAAGGGGTTAAAGGGAGTGCCGGTTATATTCCCGATCCAGTCTACCTGCTGACACAACCCCTGGCCTTCGTTGAAGAGGGACTCCAAGCCGTTTTCGGATTGGCCCGTGTAGCGGTCGAGAAATGTCGTATACGCGTAGAATCCGTTGTCATCGGGAATGCCAAGCACGTTGGTATCGATTTTCGCGAAGTTGGCGCCGAGCTTGATGTTGTGCCTTCCGTGTGTGAAGGAATAGTCGTCCTGAAGCTGGTAGGTATTGCTGGTGATCCGGCTCGGGCCTGAGTCTGTTCCGAGGGTGACCAGGCTGCCCGCGGAGGGGAACACACCGCCGTTCCCGAACTGACCGGAGCCGGGACTGGCGCTGGGCAGGCCGCCCAGACCGCCGAGGGCGAGCGGCTGGCAATCGCCGCGACCCGTTCCGGCGTAGCAATCGGAGGCGATCGCAGAAGGCATGTTGAGAGTGTCGGGAGGCGCGTCGAAGGCCCCTTGCTGCTGCGAGACACGGCTGTAAGACAGGCGGAACTCGTTGAGGGCGCCGCTAGCCTGGCGGAAACGATGGTCAATCAGGAAGCTCTGGGTGCGTTGCTTGATGAATTGCTTCCAGTCCGGCAGCAAGCCGATGTCGGAAAATGCGCCGACGCCTGCGGACTCCAGGGGAGCGCGCGGGGAACGGAAATCGTCGAACAGGTAGCGGGCGTAAATGTCGTTGGCGTCGTTGATCTTTTGATCGAAGCGGCCCGAAACCTGATGGTCGCGCAAATTGAAGGTGTTGGCGTTCGGGACGTTCCAAACGTTGAAGTTGCTGGTAAGGGCCGGTCCGGCGAGATCCCCGCTGACCGGTACGGCCGTTGTGTTTACCAAGCAGGGGTTCGGGGACTGATAAAGGCCGAGGGGATCATTCACGGGGTTATTCAAGAAGCAGGGGGTGATTCCGCCGAGGCCGGGCACGCTCTGCACGGACGGCGTGGCCAGATATGCCTGAACGCCGGGTCCGGTAGCGAGGCCCGTGATCACGGCGAGATCCGCGGGGCTTTGCGGGTAATTCGAGAGCACCGGGAAAACGTCGGAAAGGTTGTCAGTCAAATGGTCCCACTGGTAGGAAATGAATACGAACGACTTGTCTTTCTTGACGGGGCCGCCGAGGGTGGCGCCGACGGTGGTTTCGTAGAACGGCTCGGGGGAAGTCAAGAGAGCCTGCTTCTCCACGCGGTTCATGGCGTCGAAAACGTCGCCCTGGCCGTAGGAGAACAGGGTGCCGTGCCAGTTGTTCGAACCGCTCTTGGTAATCACATTCACGGTGGCGCCAGTGTTGCGTCCGAACTCCGCCTTCAGCTGGCCCGTGGAGATGGAATATTCCTGGAAGATCTCGTTGTTGGTGAGCTGGGAAGCAGCACCGCCGAACAGGGGCTCGTTGTTGTCCACGCTGTCGATCGTGAAGTTGTTGTCGCGGCCGCGGGAACCGTTGACGGAGAAGGGCACCAGGGTGCTGGCGAAGCTGAAGGTGCGGACGCTGACGACGCCCGGCGCCAGAAGCGCGAGGTTGTTGACGTCGCGGGTGATAACCGGGAGCCCGATGATCTGCTTGTCGTTAAACGCGGTGCCCAGCGTGGGGCTGTAGAGATCCGTCATGGGTGCCGAGGATTGCAGCGGCGGCTTCTCTTCCGTAAGCATGACGAAGTCTTCCTGCGTGGTGCGGTTGACGTCGACGCGGACGTTGACATGCTTCACGGTGGGGTAGCCGCCCAGCAGCGCGCGGACCTCGTAGAGGCCCGGCGGCACTTCCAGAATGCGGTAGTAGCCCTGCGAATCCGTGCTGGCCTGGAATCCGCGTCCAGTCTCAGGGTTCTGCGCAATGATGGCCACAGTCGCTTGAGGCTTACCCTGGGCGTCCATCACACGGCCGGCGACAATTCCGCTGATGGTCTGTGCAGACACCTCGCCGGCGAGCAGCAGGAATGCTGCGGCGAGCAAGAGCACGTATCTCGGCAGGCGTTCTCTCATGTTCTCGATACCTCGCGTGGACGTTTCCGGCGGCTGGGCACGCAAGCGAACCAGGGGTTGTTCGAGAGTTCGCCGTTCAGACACGCACCCAAAATTACCCCCGGGAGAACTCGTCATTCTCCCCGCTTCCTATGACGACGAATGTCATGACTGTACTCATATGCCGCGCAGGGCGTCAAGGATTTCTTCCAAAAAAGGGAGTAAATTATCAGGCACTTCCGAGTCGGGCTCCGCCGTTTTGCCTTGACGATAGTCCATGCGCGTAGTAGCTTGCCGAAACGATAGACGCGAAGGGGTAATTGTGTACTTGGGGCGGGCCACTTTGTCTCCGCACTCCGAAAGCACGGGAGGACGTGTATGCCGACGCTCAACTCACGGACGGGAACGGTGAGGTCTGCGCGACTCACCTCGAGACTGTTTGCCCGCCATCGGTCGACCTTGAGAGCCAGTGGCGCAGTGTCGGTGCTTGCGCTGCTGATCGGACTGTCGGCGTGTTCGACGAGCTATCATGGCCTCCCGCCCGGCCTGCCCATCCCCGGCACGCCAGGAATTGTGCCGCTGTCAAACAATCCGGCAGCTCCGTTCGCCGTTGCGGGAAGAACGTTCAGCTACGGAGTCGCGTTCAATGGAGGCACGGCGCCGTTCGGTTGTACGGCCGTAAATTTGCCCGCCGGGTTCAGCATTTCGCCATCGGCGACCTTGCTTCCGAGCGTGGGCGACGAGTATTGCACGATCACCGCCAATCTTCCTGCCAATGCCGCAACGGGCACATTCCAAGTGACGGTGACGCTAACGGACAGCAGCAGCCCGCCGCAGACCGCCATGTCCACGGTCGGCATCACGGTGAATGGGCCGCTGACTGCAGGCGCTTTCCAGCTGGCCAACGGAGTAAATGGACGCGCGTACACGCAGAACCTGACTGTGCCAGTGACGGGCGGATCAGGCACTGCCCCTTACAGTTGCATGGTGGGCGGGCTTCCGGCATTCGGCCTCTCCAACACGGCGCCGGTGGCGACCCCGACGCAGTGCACATTCACGATCAACGGTCCTGCCACAGCGGCGGGGATGGCTTCCGTAACCGTGACCGTGAGTGATGGAGGAGAGAACCAAACATTTCCCGACGGCTCGATTATGGTGATCGTGCCTTCGGGCAGCAGCGCGCCGAGCGGGACGGCCAACAAT
>DATKNR010000068.1:0-4594 GCA_035541255.1 Patescibacteria group bacterium
CGGAAGGACCTGGAGAAAGCGCTCGACACCCTGGGCCGCGTGGCCCGGAGGCTCGCGATCATCCACTAGACCGCGGCGCGGGTGAAAGCCGCCGCGACACCTTCACACCGCCGGAACAGCAGGCGCCGGCGAGGTGCGCACGGCAGCGGCTGGGGGCTGGAACCGGCGAAGCACAATCATCAGGATTGCGCCGATGCCCAGCAGGCACGCTGCAAGCCTCACCCAGAATCCGACGATCGGAAGAATTGCGCCCAACCGGATGAGAAGCAATCCCAGCGCCAGACGGCCGGTCATCGGCCAGGTGCCCGCAACGGCGCCGAGGAGTGCCTCCCCGATCCAGATGGCCGCGATGACCTGACCGAAAAACACCAGAAAGAACCAGACAAACAGAAGCGGTATGCCCAGGCCCAATCCCACCACCGTGCAACATGCCAGAACGCCTGCCACCGGAGCCACGATGAACCCCACAAGTCCGAGAACCAGCGGGAGGCCGATCCTGCCAGCTTCCCGGGACGCGTCCTGGGCAAAGCCGGGCGCGAGGGCGATTAGAACGAGGCCGACCAGAAAGGCCGCACCCCAGATCATGGCGTTATACCAATAGCTGAATGGCCGGCGATACGCGGGAGTGACCTGAAGGATGTCGAATCGCGGCTCGCTGGCCAGCTTTGCCTGCGGGGAAATGTCGGGCTTGAGGGGCCCTTTGTAATAGAAGCTGCCTTTGATGTCGGCGCGCGAGGACACCTGGATCGTGCCCCGCCCGCCATGCATCCCGAACTCGTTCTCGCTGTCGCTCCGGCTCTGGCGGAGCTGCACGCCGCCGCCGATAGGAGCGTCGACGCTGCCTGAGCCGATGAAGGCCGTCAGGTCCCGTCCGAGCGGGCCATTGAGTTCCAGGTCGCCGACAAACAGGGTGGCGCTTCCAGCGATGTGCGAGCGTGAAGTGTTCTGGAAAACGCCCACAAAGCTGAGCACGTTGCGACCCACGTCGCCTTCAATGGTCTGCTCGCTGGTAAAAGTACGGAGGCTGCCATCAACTTTTCCGGTCACACGCACGATGTGGGCGAAGGCGATGACGTCGCCGGTCACGTGCCCCTCGACGCTAAGCGAGCTGCAGAAGCAATAGAGGTCGCCGTTCACGGTGCCGGCCACGCGCACCGATTGGGCAAACACGAACAGGTCATTGTTCACCGTCTGGCTTTCCGGGACGTCGTAGTTTCCGTGCTGCTTCACAAACTCACCGGCGTGCGCGGCGGGCGGATGCGAAAGGACCAGCGCCAGCAGCACGGCGAGAAAAATGGAGAAGGAGGAGATGCGCCGCAGGTTCCTGCGGAACAGGAACAGCAACACAACCCCCAGCACGGCCAGGGAGGCGAAGATGAAGAATTGAAGCATGGCATCCCATCCTTTCCAGGAGGCTCCGTTGAAGACGAGCCAGGTGAACACGAACTGGCCGCCAAATCCGGACTGCTGGAGGTTATCGATCCAGGGCGATACGTAGACGTTCCAGAAAGTATAAAGACCGGTGGCCGCGAGACCGAATGCAACAAGCCAACCCCATGAAAGCCCCTCGGCCGCAGGAAGAACGGCAAGGCGCGCGGGAAGCGGCTCGTCCTGCTCCGAGAGTGCATGGCTCAGCAGCAAGGATTCGCGCTTCAATGTATCCAGCAGCAGCCGGCAGGCGGAGCACTGTTCGAGATGCGCCACCACGTCGCGGGCGGCCGCGGATTCCAGCTGGCCTTCGACGTAGAGAAGGCCGGTCACCTCGTCCACGTGGTTCGTGGGGTTCATGGTTGGCCGGGAGCTCATTTCGCTCCTCCCGCGTTCGCCGCTCCCAGGCTCTGGGAGGGCGCAGCGCCCGCCGTCTGGCTCATTGCTTCGCGCAATTCGTGGCGCGCGCGCAACAGCACAACGCCCACGAAGGCGCGGCGGAGCCCCAGCGTGTCGGCAATTTCGTCGTAGCTCATTTCCGCGTAATAGCGCAGCACCAGGGCCATGCGCGCCCGGTCTGAAATCCGCGCGAGCGCCTGCCGCACGCCGCTGCCGGTCTGCTCCGAAATCATCTGGTCGAGCTGGCCGGGATCGGGATGTTTCAGCGGGAGCGTCTCCGCCTCTTCCGTTTCCAGGTCCTGGCGGATTTTGCGACGCCGGAGCAGGTCCCAGCAATGGTTCGCGGCAACCTTGTAAAGCCAGGCCGCGAAGGGCCGATCCGGGTCGTACTGGCCGAGTTTGCTGCGCAGCTTCACGAACACGTCCATGGCCGCATCTTCCGCGTCCTCCCGCGTGGGAAGCACGCGGCGGCAAAAGCGGAAGAGCGGCCCCGCAAATTGGCTGTAGAGCTCGCCCCAGGCTTCGCGGTCACCAGCCCGGGCGCGCGCTACCGTCGCAGCCAGGTCTTCCCCGCCCATGCCCTCGGGTTTCCCTTTCCCCGTCATCTAGTACGCACCGGATATCCCGTTTCTTTCAGGCGCCTTGCGGCGCAGTATAGCCCGTCTGAGCGCCCAGATGCCGCCACAGCCGACGGTCGGGTGGGGAGACGGAGATCCAGCGTGAGATGCTGAGGCAGGCTACACTGATACACCCGTACGTCTCCTGATTCGCGTGCGGCAAGATGGATGGCATGGGAACACAACTTCCAACGGTGGTGATTCTGGGCCGGCCCAACGTGGGCAAATCCACGCTCTTCAACCGGCTCACGGAGAGCCGCCGCTCCATCGTCACCGACGAGCCCGGCATCACCCGAGACCGTATCCACGGCACAGCGCAATGGAATGGGCGGGCATTCGAGCTGGTGGACACGGGCGGCCTGCTGCCGGATGAGAAGGCGGGCATCCCCGCCGAAATCTTCCGGCAGGCGCGTGTGGCCATGGAACGCGCAGCGGTGCTCGTGCTGGTGGTGGACGCGCGCGCCGGGGTGCAGCCGCTGGATGCCGAATTGGCGCAACTGCTGCGCCGCACGGGCAAACCGCTGGTCATCGCCGCGAACAAAGTGGATACGGCCGCGCATGCGGCGCTGGCCGCCGAGTTCTATTCGCTGGGCGGACGCGTGGTGGGGATCTCCGCCGAGCACGGCTACGGGGTGGACGACCTGCTGGACGAAATCACGCGCGATTTTCCGCGGGGAGCGGCGGAAGAGCCGGAGCGCGCGGTGCGCGTGGCCATCATAGGCCGGCCCAACGTGGGCAAATCCACGTTGCTGAACCGGCTGGCGGGAGAAGAACGCGCCATCGTCTCACCCATTCCGGGCACCACGCGCGATGCCGTGGACACGCGTGTGCAGCACAACGGCTCGCTCTACGAGTTCGTGGATACGGCGGGCATCCGCCGCAAAGCGAAGACGAAATTGGTCGCCGAGAAACTGAGCGTCATCATGGCGCGGAAGCGCCTGGAACAGGCGGACGTGGCGCTGCTCGTGCTCGACGGCTCGGAAGGCGTGACTTCGCAGGACGCGTCCATCGCGGAGCTGGCCGCGCGCTCCGGCTGCTCCGTCATCCTCGTGCTGAACAAATGGGACCTCTCGCAAAAGCTGGCCGCGGAAAAAATGTCGAAGAAAACCACGCCGTCACGGCTGCGCGAGCAGTTCGAGGAACTCATCCGCGCGAAGCTGAAATTTCTCGCCTATGCCCCGGTCGTTTTTCTCTCCGCCCTTACCGGCCAGAACGCGGCAAAGCTCTTCGACCTCGTCCGCGAGGCCAGCGAAGCTCGCCGGCGGCGCGTCTCCACAGGCGAACTGAATCGCTGGCTGAAAAGCGCGGATTTGGAGCGCGGCACCGCTCCGGGCGCGCATCCCGTCCGCGTCCTCTATCTGACGCAGGCGTCCATCGAACCGCCGACGTTCGTGCTGTTCACGAATCAGAGGAAACCGCTGCACTTCAGCTACGAGCGGTTTTTGGAGAACCGCCTGCGCGAGAGATTCGATTTCACCGGCACGCCGATTCGCTTCCTCCAGCGGCAGCGAAAACAGCGCGAGTAAGGGCTGCAGTTTTCGTTGACACAGCGCCGCACAGGCTTACGATAGACAGGCAGTATGTCAGCCGCCGCATCGAACGTGCCGGAGCCGGAACGGCTCTATCGCATCGGCGATGTAAGCCGCATCACCAACACCAAACCCTTCGTACTCCGCTTCTGGGAGACGGAATTTCCCATGCTCCAGCCGGTGAAGGCGCCGAAGGGCCATCGCCTATACCGCCAGCAGGACATCGACCTGATCCAAGCTATCAAACGCCTGCTCTACGAGGAAGGGTTCACCATTCCCGGCGCTCGGCGGCATCTTTCCGAAGCGCTGGGCAATCCCGATGGGCTGGCGTCGTTGAACGCGAAAAGCCCCATGCTCGTCCCTCCCGCGGAATCCGCCGCGGAGAAAGCGGCCACTGCTGCGCAGCTCGACCTGCTGCCCGAGCGTGCGGCGGCGGACCCGCCGCCGGCGGGGGCTGCACTACTGCCCAGCGACGCGCGAGCCACGCTCCTGACCGTGCGCCGCGAATTGCTCGAAATCTTGACCCTGCTTGGAACGCGGTGATATTCTGAAAATTGACGTCGGGACGTAGCGCAGTCTGGTAGCGCGCACGCTTGGGGTGCGTGAGGTCGCTGGTTCAAA
>DATKNR010000069.1:0-21930 GCA_035541255.1 Patescibacteria group bacterium
TTTTACAAGGGAAAGCTGCTGGCGTGGGCCTCAGCGGCGCTGCACACGACGGAAACGGGAGCGACGGAGCCGGGCGGGATGCCGGTGAGCGCGAAATCGCGGTTCGAAGAAGGGCTGAACATGCCGCCCATGAAGATCGGAGAGAACTTCGAGCTGCGGAACGACTTCCTGGAGTTTTATTCGGTGTATGGACTGCGGGCGCCGGCGATGTTCATTTCCGATTTGCGGGCGCGATGCACGACGGCGGACCGGGTGCGGATTCGTCTCTTGGAGCTGGCGGAGAAACGCGGGGCGGATTTCGTGGTGGGCCTGCTGCGGAAAATGTGCGACACGGCGGAATCGGGCGCGCGGAAACGAATCGCGGCGCTGCCGGACGGGAAATTCCGGGCGGTGGTTTTCAATGATGCGATGGGATGGCTGCCGGGACTGGTGCGGGCGACGAACCTGACGCTGATCAAAGAGGGCGGGCGGCTGACATTCGATTTTCACGGGACGTCGCCGGAGACGCCGTCGTCGTACAACGTGCACCCGCAGGCAGTGGTGGGGCACATCGCGAATTTCATGTACGAGTACATCTTCCACGACCTGCCGATCTGCAGCACGACGTTTGCGCCGATCGATTTCGTGTTTCCGGAGGGATGCCTGCTGAATCCGGACAAACTGGCGGCGACGAGCTGCTGCGTGTACATCGGGATGCAGGCGCGGTGCGCGACGCACAACGCGTTTGCGAAGATGGCGTTTTCGAGCGCGGAGATGTGGAGGCAGATCGCGGCGGCGCCGGGGAGCCAGCATACGTCGCAAATCTGCGCGGGGCTTTCGCAATGGAAGCTGGCGGTGGCGGACGTGCTGTCGTTCATGCTGAACACGATGGGACAGGGCGGACGCGCCGCGGCGGACGGGATGGACGCGTACGGGTTCGCGTGGTGCGCGTTCGGGCGCGCGCCGGATTCGGAGCAGGTGGAAGGCGAGCTGCCGGTGACGGTGACGCTCTCGCAGCACTGGAAGGATTCCTGCGGGCACGGGCTGCACCGCGGAGGAGCGGGCGGCGTGCAGCAGTGGATGATCCACAAAATGCCGAACCTGGTTTCCATGTGCATGGGCAACGGGAGCAAAGTGCCGCTGGGGCAGCCGCTGTTCGGGGGATACGCGTCCGCGGTGATCCCGGGGATCAGCGTGCGGAAAGCAAATCTTCTCGAGAAAATGGGAAAGGCGGACTCCAGCGTGACGCTGGATCTGCGCGACATCCTGGAGAAACAGACGATCGAGGGCAACTGGTCGTACGAGCTGGTGGCGCGCACGCCGAAGGTATTCGAGGAGGGCGACCTGCTGTTCGGATTCAGCGGGGGCGGACCGGGATATGGGGATCCGCTGGAGCGGGATCCTGCGGAGGTGATGGAAGACCTGCGGAAGTACATCATTTCCGACTGGACGGCGCAAAACATCTATCACGTGGCATACGACGCGGAGCGGCGGAAGCTGGACGCGGAGAAAACGCGCGAATTGCGGGATGCGGAGCGGCGCGCACGACTCCAGCGCGGGAAGCCGTTCGCCGAATTCGAGCGCGCGTGGAGCCAGCAGAGCCCGCCGAAAGAAATCCTACAGTGGTACGGCTCGTGGCCGGATGCGAAGCCGCTGGGGCCGGTGTTCCGGCCGTAAACGATGCGCGCGGCTCTGAATTTGCGGCAGGCGGTGCGGGAACTGCTCCAGGGAAAAACGCCTGCCCGGCCTCTGTTTCTGCCGATTGTGTTTTCGCTGGGAGCGCGGGTGGAAAACGTAGCGCTGCATGGGTTCCTCTCCAATCCCACCAAAATCACGAACGCGCTGCGGCAGGTGCGCGCGCATTTCACGGCGGACGGCCTGACGTGTTACTTCGATCCGTACCTGGAGGCGGAGGCGCTCGGCGGTTCTCTGGAATGGCAGACGGAGGAAGGGCCAGTGGAACTGCGATGGCCCGGCGGCGTGACGCCGGAGGGATTGCCCGCGGGGATGCGCTCTCCCGAAACGGTTGCGCAAAGCGGACGGGTACCGGTGGCCGTGGAGGTGATCCGGCGAATGAAGGATGCGCTGCGGGAATCCGCGCTGCTGACGGCAGGACTCTCCGGTCCGCTGGCGCTGGCGAACATGCTCGTGCGGGCGAGTGCGAGCGGGGCGGGGCCGGGCGGCCCCATGCAGGCGGCGGTGGTGGAGGCCGTGGGCACGGCGCTGGCGGAGATAGCGCGAGCACTGCTGGAAGCCGGAGCGGACGTAATCCTGATCCAGGAGAGAGTTCCTTCGGGGATGCCTGCAGAACGGGTAGAAGATGGAATGTCGCAGCTGCAAATCGCAGTAAATGTCATCCAGTTCTACGAAGCGCTGCCTGTGCTGGTACTCTCCGCCGGGGATGCGCGAGGGACATTGGCTGCCTGCGGCGGGGCAGCGTCGGCATGCATTGTGTGTCCGGAATGGGATGAGGCGGTGAGGGGCGGAGCGCGCGCAGGCGCGGGCGCTCCCGTATGCGGCGTGGCACTGCCGGTGAATGCATTCGACGGAGTGGAAGGCGCGGAGCGTGATACGGAGCTCGCCGCCACCACTCGGTCGCTGCAGCCGGCTATCGTTACCACCGCCGGAGATATTTCGCGCATCGCGAATCTGAAGCGCCTGGCGCAATTCCGGGACGCGCTGGCCGGATGAGCAGTGCGCGGCGGGAAGATGGGACAGCCGCCGAAAAAAATCGAGGAGCGAACAAATGGAAAGCGCAGGAAACGGAATGTTCATGGCCTATAAGGACGTGTGGCTGGCGGACGGCGTGCGGACGCCGTTTGTGGATTACAACGGAGCGGCGGGGCTGGTGTCGCCGATCGATCTGGGAATCAAAGCGGCGCGCGCGGTGTTCGAACGGTCGAAGGTAGCGCCGACGGAAGTGGGCGCGGTGATTGCGGGGAGCGTGGCGCAAGCGAGCTTCGACGCGTACGTGCTGCCGCGGCACATCGGGCTCTACTCCGGCGTGCCGATTGACCGGCCGGCGCTGCTCGTGCAGCGCGTGTGCGGAACGGGTTTCGAGGCCATCGCGCAAGCAGCGGACGCGATCACGCTGGGGAAAATCGAGCTGGGGCTGTGCGTGGGAGCGGAATCCATGTCGCGAAACCCGATTGCAGCCTACACGCACCGCGGCGGATTCCGGATGGGGCAGGTGGAGTTCAAAGATTTTCTGTGGGAAGCGCTGATGGATACGTGTCCCGAGAAGACGATGGGGCAGACGGCGGAAACGCTGGCGAAACAGTATGGGATCACGAGGGAGGAGGCGGACCGGTACGCGGAGTCGAGCTTCGCGCGCGCGGTGGCGGCGCAGAAGAGCTGCTTCCTGTCGGGAGAAATCGCGCCGCTGGTGAGTGAAGCGTTCGAGCTGTCGGGATACAAGACGCGCGGAATCCGGCTGGCGAAAGGGACGGAGAAAATCGAGGCGGATACGCACATCCGGCCCTCGGCGTACGAGACGCTGGCGAAAATTCCGCCGGCGTTCGGAGGCGTGCAGACGGGGGGAAA
Source organism: Patescibacteria group bacterium (assembly GCA_035541255.1). Classification (GTDB taxonomy): domain Bacteria; phylum Acidobacteriota; class Terriglobia; order Acidiferrales; family UBA7541; genus JOPF136. The sequence continues at coordinate 3,523 of DATKNR010000069.1, forward strand.
CAGCTCGGCCATTGTGGACGGAGCGGCAGCAGCGCTGGTGGGCTCGGGCGAATGGGTGAAGCGGCGCGGAGTGAAACCGCTGGCGCGCGTGGCGGCGGTGGCGACGGTGGGCGTACCGCCGGAAATCATGGGCATTGCACCGGCGCCCGCCATCCGAAAGGTGCTGGCGGGCACGGGATTGAAACTCGAGGATATCGAGCGGTTCGAAATCAACGAAGCGTTTGCGGCGCAGGTGATGGCGGTGGAGCGGGAACTGAAACTCGAGCGGGCGAAGCTAAACGTGAACGGAGGAGCGATCGCGATCGGGCACCCGCTGGCGGCGACGGGATTACGGCTGACGGTGACGCTGGCGCGGGAACTGCAGCGCTCGCGAGCGCGTTATGGAGTGGCATCCGCGTGTATCGGGGGCGGCCAGGGGATTGCGGTACTGCTGGAAAACGCGGGGTGAGGAGAGGGCATGCTGGTAAATAAACGGATGATCCTGATGGAGTGGGGCGACTGCGATCCGGCGGGAATCGTGTATTTCCCGCGATACCTGCAATACGGAGATTCGTGCACGCACGCGCTGTTCGAACGCGTGGGGCTGCCGAAGCCGCGGATGCAGGAGAAATACGGGATCGTGGGGATTCCGATCGTGGACGCGCACGCGCGGTTCCTGATTCCGTCGTCGTACTCGGAAACGCTGAGCGTGGAATCGTCGATCACGGAGTGGGGACGGAGCAGCTTTACGGTGGTTCATCGCTTTCTGCGCGGGAAGGAACTGGCGGTGGAGATCACGGAGAAACGGGTGTGGTCGGCGCGGGCGGCGGACGGCTCCGGACGGCTGGAATCGAAAGAGGTGCCGGCGGAGGTGCGGGAGAAATTCGGCGCGCCGGGCACTCCGGCGGCGCCAGTGAAGAAATAAGCGGACACCGCGGGACGGAAGAAGCATCCGGAAGATGAAGCCGATCCGAACACAGGTGGGAATCGTGGGCGCGGGCCCGGCGGGCCTGCTGCTGGGCCACCTGCTGCACCTGAATGGGATCGAGTCCGTGCAGATCGAAAACCGCAGCCGGGAATACTGCGAGAGCCGCATCCGTGCGGGGGTGCTGGAGCACGGAACGGCGGAACTGCTGGCCGAGACGGGTGTGGGCGAGCGGATGAAGAGGGAAGGGCTGGTGCATCACGGGATTTACCTGCGCTTCCGGCGAAAGAGCCACCATGTAAATTTTCCGGAGCTGACCGGCGGAAAGACCATCATGGTGTACGGCCAGCACGAGGTGGTGAAAGATCTGATCGCGGCGCGAGTGGCGGCGGGCGCGCAGATTTTTTTCGAGGTGGAAGACGTAACGGTCGGAGAGATGAAGAGCACGGCGCCGCGCATCCGGTACCGCTCGGGCGGCGAGGAGTGCGAGATCGCCTGCGACTTCATCGCCGGGTGCGACGGATTTCACGGCGTGTGCCGGCCGGCGATTCCGGCGGACGCGCTGCATGTGTACGAGGAAATCTATCCGTTCGGGTGGCTGGGAATTCTGGCGAGCGTTGCGCCGTCGTCCGAGGAGCTGATTTATTCGCGGCACGAGCGGGGATTCGCGCTGCTGAGCATGCGCTCGCCGGAAGTCTCGCGGCTGTATCTGCAGTGCGCTCCGGATGAAAACCTGGAAGGCTGGCCGGACGAACGGATCTGGGCGGAGTTGCAGAGGCGGTTCGCGAACGACGAGGGATGGACGCTGAAAGAGGGGCCAATCACACAGAAGGGAGTGACCGCGATGCGCGCGTTCCTGGTGGAGCCGATGCAGTACGGGCGGCTGTACCTGCTGGGGGACGCGGCGCATATCGTTCCACCAACGGGCGCGAAAGGGTTGAACCTGGCGGTGGCAGACGTGCGGGTGTTTACGCGGGCGCTGGGGGAGTTCTACCGGCGCGGGAAGACGGAACTGCTGGAACGCTACTCGGAAATCTGCCTGCGGCGCGTGTGGAAGGCGGAACGATTTTCGAATTGGATGACGAGGACGCTGCACCTGGGCGGCGGAGACGAGTACACGGACCGTCTGCACCTGGCGGAGCTGGACTATCTGACGGGCTCGCGCGCGGCGATGACCACGCTGGCAGAGAATTACGTGGGGCTGCCGTTCGAGGAGATCTAGGCGGAAGCGCGGAGAGAACAGCAGTTCCCTCACGCCGCAAAAACCGCGGGGATTCTGGATGGCAACGGATCGCGTGATTGCTGGCTGAACAAGGAGGCGAGCATGGGTACAACAGCGATTTCGCCGAGTCTGGCGGCGGTGATCCAGGAGTACGGGCGGCCGGACTGCCATATCGGCGGGAGTGAAGAGGAATCGCCGTACGTGCCGTTTGCGGAGAACGTGTACATCCGGCACCTGATGTTCGACGTTCGGAGCAATTCGTGGGCGAACATCCTGTGGGTGAAGAAAGGCGGGTCGCTGGGGCGGCACCGGCACCGCGGGCCGGTGTTCGCTTGCACGCTGGAGGGAAGCTGGCGCTACCTGGAATACGACTGGGTGGCGCGGCCGGGGAGCTATGTGCGGGAGATGCCGGGAGTGATTCACACGCTCGTGTCGGACGATCCGAACGGGATGAAGACGTTCTTCTGGCTGAACGGATCGCTGGAGTTCTACGACGACAAGGACAACCTGCTGGACACGCTCGATGTGTTCTGGAACATCAACCATTATCTGAGCTACTGCCGCGAAAAAGGGCTGAAGGTGAATCCGAAGCTGTTCCTGTGACGAGCGGGGCGCACGGGCGGAGGAAGAATGGCCGGAGTGGAACTGCTGGCGTCGTACTGGACGATTGCGGGAGGCGCACAGCCGCACACGGACCGGGATTGGAGCCCCCTGGACTTCCGCGACCGAGTGGCCGCGGCGGCGCGGGCGGGATTCACAGGCATTGGGATCTGGCACACGGACCTGGCGCACACGCTCGAACGGCGCACGCTGCCGGAAATGCGGCGGATCCTGGAGGACCACGGAATCCGGCACCTGGAACTGGAATTCCTGACGGACTGGTTCATGCACGGGGAGCGGAGGAGGCAATCGGACGCGACGCGAAAAATGCTGCTGGATGCGGCAGAAGCGCTGGGCGCGCGGCAGATCAAAGTGGGCGATTTTTTCAAGGAAACGTGCCCGATGCCGCGGCTGATCGAGGAGTTCGCGAAGCTGTGCCGTGAGGCCGCGGGGCGCGGGACGAGAATCCTGTTCGAGCTGATGCCGTTTGCGAATGTGGACACGCTGGAAGGCGCTCTGGAAATGGTGCGAGGGACGGGAGCGACGAACGGCGGAATCATCCTGGACGCCTGGCACGTGGCGAAGCTGGGCATTCCGTACGAGCAGGTGGCGCAAATTCCGGCGGAATATCTGCTGGGAGTGGAGCTGAACGACGGGACGCGCACGGCGCCGTGGAGCCTGCACGAAGACACGATTAACCACCGGCGGCTGTGCGGCGAGGGCGAGTTCGACGTGAAAGGATTCATTGCGGCGGTGCAGCGGGCGGGATATCGCGGGCCATACGGGATCGAAGTGCTGAACGCGGAGATGAGGAAGTGGCCGCTGGAAAAACTGGCGACGCGGGCGTACGAGACGACGATGGCGCAGTTCAGCGAGGAACACGGATAGGAAAAAACATCACGGGGAACGCGGAGACACGGAGTTCACAGAGAGGGAGAGAAAGAGGGACCGAAGATGGCGGCAAACTACAGAGCGGATCATGTGGGCAGTTTCCTGCGACCGGCAGAACTCCTGGAGGCGCGCAAGGCGGGCCCGGGAGGCGACCGGCTGCAGGCCATCGAAGACCGGCACATCGCGCGTGTGCTGGCGAAGCAGAAGGAACTGGGCTTCGAGATCTTTACCGATGGCGAACTGCGGCGCAGCCACTTCATGAGCGATTTCATCGACGCGGTGGAAGGACTGGACATGGGCGACGCGGTGACGCGCTCCTGGAAGGCGGAGGACGAGGGCAAAGGAGGAAAGGGAGAGGCAACGAAGCAGATCAGCGTGATGGGAATCGTGACCTCGAAGCTGCGGCAGGTGCGCCCGCTGACGGGACACGAGCTGCCCTATCTGAAGCTGCACAGCCCGGGAGCGATCAAGATGACGCTGCCGAGCGCGACGCAATTTCCGGCCATTTCCTACAAACGCGGCGTGAGCGACAAGGCCTATCGAAACCCTTCCGAACTGCTCGCGGACATCGTGGAGATCATGAAGCACGAAATGGCCATGCTGGCGGCGGGAGGCGTGAGTTACATCCAGATTGACGCGCCGCGCTACAGCTATTACATGGACCAAAAATGGCGGGAGTGGATCCGCACGGAAATGCAGCAGGACCCGGACGCGGCGCTGGAAGAAGCGATCCGCGCGGACAACGCGTGCTTTCAGGCGGCGCGGCGGCCGGGAGTGACGCTGGCGATCCATCTTTGCCGAGGGAACAACCGCAGCCATTGGTATGCGGAGGGAGGCTACGACAACATCGCGGAGAAACTGTTCAGCACCATGGAGGTGGACCGCTTCCTGCTGGAGTACGACGACGAGCGGTCGGGGACGTTCGAGCCTCTTCGGTTCGTTCCGAAGGGGAAAACGGTGGTGCTGGGCCTGGTGAGCTCGAAGCTGCCGAGACTGGAGAGCGGCGACGTGCTAGCGCGGCGAGTCGACGAAGCGTCGAAGTTCGTTCCGCTCGAGAACCTGGCGCTGAGCCCGCAGTGCGGATTCGCCTCCACGATGGAAGGAAATATGCTGACCGAAGACGAGCAGTGGTCGAAGCTGCGGCTGGTGGTGGAAACGGCGCGGCGCGTGTGGGGATGAGGGAGACAGGAAGAAGGGGCGGAGCAAGGATGGGCGTGCGGGAAAAAGCGTTGATCGCTGCTGGATTGTTACTTGCGTGCGCAGGCGGCGCGCACGGGCAGGCCGTGGCAGGGGCGGCCGGTTGCCGGGCGTATGCGGCGCTGGCGCCCGCCGATGAAAGCGTGATCCGCCTGCTGGCGACGCCGGCGGTGCCGCCGCCCACGCTGGTGTTTGCCGCGCAGAGCGCGCGGCAACTTACGGAGTGGGACCTGCCAACGAAGGTGGCGGAGTGGAAAGACCGGCCAAGCAGTCCGGAGCTCGCGCGGAAATGGGAAGAACTGAACCGGAGCTGGTATGGAGCAAAGCCGGGCGATACGACGAAGAGCGTACCGCCAGCCGTTTATCGTCCCTACGAGCTGCTGCGGATCGGGCAGCGCGACTGGAACGATCTGGAAAAATGGATGGCCAAGGAAACCTCGAAACATGGAGCGGGCCTGTGCTACGACGAGGAGCGCGCCACGTATGTGTTTGTGGCCGGTGCGGTGCGCGATCCCGTGGCGGCTTCATCCGGCGGCCAAACGCGCACGCTCATGTACGCGCACAATGCCGGCCAGGCGCAGCCGGAAGGAATCGGACCGGGAGGGCATTCCGCCACCAGCACGGGACACAGCGCAATCGGGGATGAATTCGACGCGTCGAGCGGTTCGAACGATCCTTCCGTGTATTCGTGTGTATATCTCTACCGGACGGCGGGGGCGGCGCAGGGCGCGAAGGCGATGCGGCAGGCAACGCCGGAACTTTATTATTGCCACGCGGCAGCGGGGCTGCGGTCCAGCCTGAGCACGATGCTGAAGTACCTGACGAAGCAAGGGCTGCCGTAAGAAACGACGCAGTGGCGGCGGTGATTCCCCGCGATGGGAAAATCGTCCTGCGCTACAGGCCGATGTCGAAGAAAACGGTTTCGCCTGCGCCCTGAAGGATGACATTCCACTCCAACTGACCGGGCGCCGTCTTTTTGGCGATGAGAGTCGAGCGGCGTTCTGCGGGCACGCGAACCAGGGCGTAATCAGCGGCATTCGCGGGCTCATCGGGAAAATAAATGCGTGTCACCAGCCGGCGCTGTAATCCCCGGGAAAACACGGAGACGGCGATGTGCGGGGCCTGAGGCTTGCCATCGGGGCCGGGCACGGGACCGGGTTTGATTGTCGTGAAGCGAAAATTGCCGTCGTCGGTGGTAGGCATGCGGCCATAGCCTGTGAAGCCGGGCTCGACAGGCTTCTGCTGTTTGTCGTCCGGATGAGCGTACTTGCCGTGCGAGTTGGCCTGCCAGAGCTCGACGAGCGCGTCGGGAACCGGATTGCCGTCGCCATCGAGGATGCGGCCGGAGATCACCACGCGCTCGCCGGCAACGCCGGGGCCGGCAATCTCGTCCTGTTTGAGGCGCGTGAGGCCAATGGAGAAGAAGGGGCCTACGGTATGCGAAGTCGTAGCCTGAAGACTCATCTCACAGCTCCATGGGAGTGGCGTCGCGGCCGCTCAGAATGATGTCGAATTTATAGCCGAGGGCATGTACGGGCATGGTGGTCTCCCAGTCGAAAAGGGAGATCAGCCGGTTTCGCGCCTTCTCGTCCGCAGTGCAATTGAAAATCGGATCGTAGGGGAGCAGCGGGTCGCCGGGAAAATACATCTGGGTGACCAGGCGCGTGGCGAACGCGGGTCCGAACAGCGAGAAGTGAATGTGCGCGGGGCGCCAGGCGTTGTAGTGATTGCCCCAGGGATACTCGCCCGGGCGGATGGTGACGAAGCGGTAGCGTCCTTCGTCGTCGGTAAGCGTGTGGCCGGCGCCGGTGAAATTGGGATCGAGCGGCGCGTTGTGCTGGTCATTGCGATGGAGGTAGCGGCCTGCGGAATTGGCCTGCCAGATTTCGACGAGCGTGCGCGGAACGGGGCGTCCGTTCTCGTCGAGCACACGGCCGCTGACGATGATGCGCTCGCCGAGCGGGTCGCCGTGGCCCTGCTTCGTCAGGTCGCAGGCCTTGACGTCGATGGACTCGGGGCCGAAGACCGGCCCGGTAATCTCGGTGAGCGTGTGGGGCAAAAGGATGAGGGGATGCGCCGGCGCGCGTTTGATGGACGAGCGGTAGATGGGATGCAGATGGTTGGGCTGGGTGCCGGGATAGGGACGGCGATAACCCGGGGACGATGCCATGGGAGCGTTCTCCTTGGGAAAGCGCGGAAGCGCCGGAGCGACTGTACTGACGGGAGGGGAAGGGTGTCAAGGGCGGTAATCGAAAGAGCGTGCGTATATTGGCCAGGGTGTGTATGCTGCGGCGGGCCGCAGGGCCTGCAACATCCATGAAGAGCGACAGCGCAAGAACCGCGGATGCCGCCCACGGCGGAGCCCGGCAATGACCGGCGCGCGCAGCTTCTACGGCTGGAAACTGGTGGGAGCGCTGTGGTTTCTGGACATGCTGAACATGGGCTTTCCGCTGTACTGCGCGGCGGTGATCCACGTGTACATGCTGAAGCAGATTCCGATGACGCGCGCCACGTTCGGGCTGGGCTACACGGTGCTAAATTTTTTCATCGGAGTGCCTTCGCTGCTGATCGGCGCGGTGATCGTGCGGTGGGGCATCCGGGTGACGCTGGTAATCGGCGCGGCGTTGATTCTGGCGGGATCGGTATGGATGGCGCTGGTGGTGCGGTCGCCGTGGCAGTACGTGGTGGGATTCGGAGCGATTATCGGGACGGGGATCGGATTCGGGACGGTGATGCCGCTGGCCACGTGCATCACGCGATGGTTCGCACGGTACCGCGGGCGCGCGATGGCGATTGCGTTCACGGCCTGGGGCGTGGCGGGATTTGTGGGAGCGCCTGAGTTCAACCGGCTGCTAGAGGCGAACGGCGGAAATTTCCGGATGGCGTGGCTGATCATCGGAGGACTCGCGGTGGCTTCCGGGGCGATCGCGTGGCTGTTTGTGGCGGAGCGTCCCGAAGATCTGGGCCAGCGGCCGGATGGCGACCCCGCGGAGGCGGAGCCGACGAGGCCGCTGCCAGGAGCGGGCATGAGGGCGCGCCCGGCATGGAGTCCGCGCGAGGCATACCAAACGCGCGCTTACTGGCTGATCTTCATCGGCTCGATCGCCTGCCAGTATCCATTCTTTTTTTTCACAGCGCACGGAATCCTGACCATGAAGACAGCGGGATTTTCCGCTGGGGCTGCGGCGTGGGCCATGGGGCTGTTCACGCTGGGCGGGCTGGGAGGACGGATTGTGGGCGGCGTGCTGGTGGACAAGATCGCGGAGCGCTTTGCGTTCATGATCGGGCTGGGCTTCTACCTGGCCGGGACCTTTCTGGCGTTTCGCATCAATGCGCAGGAGCTGTGGATCGGCGATGCGGCGGCGATGTGCTACGGGGCGGGGATGGGTTCATCCTTCATTTGCCTGAACACAATCACTGCAAATTATTTCGGATCCGCGGCGTTTCCGCGGCTGAACGGAACGATGATGATGCTTTCCGGAGCGGTGTGCTCGCTGGCGGGAGTGGTGGGCGGGAAACTGTTCGACGTAAGCGGCAGCTACGCTCCCGCATTCCTGCTGAATCTGGCGCTGTGCGCCGCGGGGCTGGGCGCGCTGTTGTTCGCGAAAATGCCGGGGCGGGAGGCGGCCGGCGGAGCGGGAGCGCTGGTGGCAGAGGAGGCCTCCGGCACATAACGGCAGCGGGCGGCGACGGACGGAACCCTGGAAATGAACCGAGGTTTTCTGGCCGCGCGATGGCGCGGGGGAGTGCATCGAGGAGGGTGCGATGAGCGGGAAGCGTCCGATAGTGGTCTACGGGGCGAGCGGATTTTCGGGACGTCTGGTGGCGGAATGGCTGCGGGAATACAACGAGCCATTTGTAGCCGCGGGGCGGAACCGGAAACGGATCGAGGAAGTAATGAGCCGCGTGCCCGGAATCGAGACGGCAAACTACGAGATCGTGGAGACGGACGGCTCAGTGGACTCGCTCGCGCGTCTGTTCGACGGTGCGAAGGTGGTGTGCAACACGGTGGGCCCGTTCCTGTACAACGGGCCGCGGGTGATTGAAGCCTGCTGGAAAGCCGGCTGCCACTACCTGGACATCGGCGGCGAGCAGGCGTGGACGCGGGAAGTAGCGGACAAATGGAGCGAGAGATTTGCTGCGAAAGGGCTGCTGGCGGCCCCGGGGACGGCGTTCATGTCTGCAGTGAGCGACGCCGCGGCGCGGCTGATGATGGAGCGGGCGGCGATCGACACGCTGGAATTTCTGACCATGTTCAACGGGATCCCCACGTTCGGGTCGACGCAGACGATTTTCGCGGTGATTCCGACCGAGGCGTTCTACCTGGAACAGAACCAGTTCAAACCGTGGCCGCGGGCGAAACCCTATGAGGTGCTGGTGCCGGGATCGGTGACCACGCAACTGGCCCTCCCATGGGGCGGATTTCCGCATCCGGTGTGGTTCCGCAACGATCCGCAGATCGCCAACGTGAAGTCGCTGGGCGGCCTGCTGAACCGGCAGATCATGGAAGCCGTGGTGGCGACGGAACAGCAGTTCGAAAAGGAAATCCGGCCGCTGCCCAAGGCGGAGCAGGAGAAAAAGCTGGCGGAAATGGCCGCGGCAGTCCAGGGCAGCACGCCGCCGCGGGAAAATTCGCGGGAGCAGCGGACGATTGACGTGGTGCTGGGCCGGGGGACAACGGCGTCGGTCCAATGCGTAATTTACGGGACGTGCTGCTACCGGCAGACGGGGCTGGTGCAGGCGTTTGCGGCGCACAACCTGGTGCACCGTGCGCCAAGGAAGACGGGGTTTGCATCGGCTGCGGAAGCGTTCGGGGCGCGGGAACTGCTGCGCGAGGTGGAAACGAGCGGGCTTGCGAAGTCGAGCATCACCTGATTACTCTAGAGGGCGGCCGGCGTTCGATATACGCACGGCGCGCCGATTTTCGGCGGGAGGCCGCCGGCAACCGCTCTCCTGTTGCGGACGACATGATCCTTCAATGGAACCACCTTCCGCGGAAAACTTCCGCGGCCAGCGTTCAGGACATTGTGGCCTCGCTCCAGACGATGCTGGAGGAGGGGTGCCTGGAACAGGATCAGTTCGCCAGCCTGTGCGTTCACCTGGATTGGATCCAGTACAAACAGAATTTCCGCGAAGCGGTGACCGTGGTTCCGTATGCCGGGGAGCACCCGGGCGCGTCTCCCCTGTATGAAGTGCACGTGGACCTGCGGCAGGCGGGACCAGGCGCGCTGCGCGTGGCGATGCAGCATGCCATGGGCGCGGCGCACGCCGGCTTTGGGCATCACCCGGCGCCGAACGCGGAGGGCGTCGCGCTGGAGGATTTCCAGCCGTTCCGTTCGAGCATCGCCTGGCGATTCAACTGGCTGTACTGGCAGCGGCTGGCGGATTGGGAGCAGTCAACCGGCCGGGGCTATGAAGAGGCGCTGCCCGGCGGAAAATCCGACGCGAACCATCCCCAGGCGGTGGCGGATGGCGTGGCGGATTTCTGGACGCTGGCGCGCGATCTGGAGGTGAAGAATCAACTGCCGGCGGAACTGTTCGTTTTGGAAATCGGCGTGGGCATGGGGACGCGTGCGGGGCTGTGGCTGGACCGGTTCCATAAACTGGACCGGGAGCGGGGAACAAATTATTACTCGCGGGTGCGCTTCCTGCTGGGCGATTACTCGCCGGCCACGCTGGAGCGCTCGAAGGCCGCGGTGCGGGCGCACATGGACCGGTGCAGCTTTGTGGTGCTGGACGCGCTGAATCCGATGCAAACGCTTTCGTTCCTGCGGCACAAAGTGCTGCACATCCATCTGACCAACGTGTACGACAACCTGCCGGACGAGGAGATGGCGAGGCGGGACGGGCGGCTGCACCTGGTGGAGGTGCGCGCGTATCTCCCCACGGCGGATGCGGAGCGGATTGCAAATGAATTCGAACTGGCGGCGCGCGAACTGCCGCGCGCGATTGAGCGGCTGCTGGAGGTGGGGCCGGAACATTTCCCGGACCGGTCGCGGGGAGTGGCCTTCTGGCAGCAGGTGTGGGCGGCGATGAGGCTGGAAGAACGCATGGTGTGCGCGGACGATGTAAGTCCTGAAGCGCTGCCGGGCGACCTGGACCTGGCCCGGCTGGAAGAGCTGCTGGGCGAAGCGCCAAGCGATTTGCGGTTTCACGTGAATTCGGGAGCGCTGGAGAGTTTCCGGAACACGCTGCCACTGCTCTCCACGCGGGGATATCTGCAAGTGCAGGACATTTTCGTGACGCATTGGAACGAATACCAGCTGGGATTCCACGGTCCGGGAAAACTGGACGGGTCGATTGTGAACTGGGTGAACGGGGCGCTGCTGCGGGAAACGGCGGAGCGGGCCGGATACGACGTGCATTTCGCGCCGTTCCGCTACCGCGAGGGCTCGCGCACGTCCATGCTGTATACGACGCAACGGGAGTAACCCCATGAAGCTGCCCATGATTCCCACTTCAGTGGTTGGAAGCTATTCGATGCCGGGATGGCTCGAGCGGCTGAAGACGGAGTATTTCGCGCGGCGGATCAGCCGGCACGACCTGGAGGAGATCCACGACAACGCGGTGAAGGCGGCGATCAAGGATCAGGAAGTGGCGGGCGTGGACGTGATCACCGACGGCGAGATGCGCCGCGACAACATGATGGACTACTTCCTGGAGCGGCTGCCTGGCGTGCAGATCGACCGTTCGTCGAAAAAGTTTTACTACGATTTTTACAACTGCTCGGTGCAGGGGAAACTGCCCATGGCCCCGCTGGGAGTGGCCGACGATTTCCGCTTCCTGCGAAAGTTCACGGAGCACGAGGCGAAATTCTGCGTGACGGGGCCGCACGCGCTGACGAAACGGATTCACAACGAATTCTATCCGAGCGAGGAAGCGCTGGCCATGGACCTGGCGCGGGCGCTGAACCTGGAACTGAAGGAACTGGTGAAGGCGGGAGCACGCCTGATCCAGATTGACGAGCCCTACTACTCCGGCTTTCCGGACGACCTCACCTGGGGGGTGAAGGTGCTGAACGCGCTGGTGGAGGGCGTGGACGCGAAAATCGCGGTGCACATCTGCTACGGCAACCGGTACGGGAAGCCCTCCTGGGAAGGCAGCTACCGGTATCTCTTCCCACGGATCCTGGAAGCGAAAGTGGACCAGCTGACGCTGGAATTCGCGCGGCGCGGGGGAGAAGACCTGGACCTGTTCCGCGAATTCAAGCCCGCATTCGAGCTGGGCGTGGGCGTAATCGACGTGAAAACACAGGCGGTGGAAACGCCGGACATGGTGGCGGAACGCATCCGCAAGGCGCTGGAATTCGTTCCCGCGGAGCGCGTGACGGCGATGCCGGACTGCGGATGTTTCCACCTGCCGCGCGACGTTGCATTCGCAAAGCTGTGCGCTATGGTGGAGGGAGCGCGGATCGTGCGCAAAGAACTGGGGCACTGAGATGGTGCGTCCGAATCCACTTCGAGAGGCGCTCGAGGGAGGCCGGTTCTGCTACGTGGTGGAACTGGTGGCCAGCCGGCTCACGCGCGAGTCGAAGCTGCTGGACGTGGCATCGCAACTGGCGCGCGTTCCCGGAGTGGTGGCCGGCAGCATCACGAGTTACGCCGGCGGGGCCATGGGACACGACCCGATCCGAGTGGGGACTGCGGCGCGCGCCCGCGGGCTGACTCCCAATATCCACCTGACGTGCGTGAACCGCACGGTGCCGGCGGCGTATCACGCTCTTCAGGACCTCCACGCGCTGGACATCGAAAATGTGTTTGCGCTGACGGGCGATTATCCGAAAACGGCGGACCCGAAAGCCGCTCCGCCGGTGTTCGACCTGGATTCCGTGCAGCTCGTGCACCTGATGGACGAGATGCGGCGCGGAGGCATGGCGTTCTGGATCGGCGTGGCCGTATCCCCATTCAAATACACGGAAGCAGACTGCCGCTACCAGTATCTGAAGCTGGAGAAGAAGTTCGCGGCGGGAGCGGATTTTGCCGTCACGCAATTAGGCTACGACGTGCGCAAATTCCGCGAACTGCGGGAGTACCTGACGGAACGCGGCATCACGAAGCCCGTACTGGGCAGCGTGTATGTGCTGGGGGTGAAAGCAGCGGAAAAAATGTCCAAGGGCGAGCCGCCGGGCTGCTGGGTGGCGCCGGAGCTGGTGGAAAAAATCCGCGAAGAGACGCAGGCCGCCGACAAAGGCGCGGCGGCACGCCTGGAGCGCGCGGCCCGCATGGTGGCCATCGTCCGCGGTCTCGGCTATGCCGGGGCGTATCTGGGCGGGGACCACCAGGCAGACCACATCCGCTGGATCATCAAACGATCCGAGGCTCTGGCGCCGCGCTGGGAAGAATTCGCAGAGGAGCTGGCGTATGCGCCGAAAGGCGGCTTCTACCTGGGCCAGACGGCGCCGAAACCATCCGAGCCCCGCGGCGCCGTTCCTCGCGCGCTGGACACAATGGGAAAGATGTTCGACGTGCGCCACGAAGGCGCGCTGCGCAGCGCATTGACGGGAGTGCTGGGATGGTTCGACCGCCGGCCGGCGCTGGCGCACGGCCTGGAGCGCGCGGAGTTCGCGCTGAAGAGGCCGATGTTCGGCTGCGAAGCGTGCGGAAATTGTGTGCTGGGCCATCTGGAATACGTATGCCCGCAGACGTGTCCGAAACACCTGCGCAACGGCCCCTGCGGCGGCACGTCCAACGGGCGCTGCGAAGTGGTGGACAAACCGTGCATCTGGGTGGGGGTGTACGAGCGCGCCACAGCGGCCCACCACGTGGACCAGCTGGGGACCTACATTCCGCCGCCGGACCGCGCGCTCACCGGCACCAGCTCCTGGATCAATTATTTTCTTGGGCGCGACAACCGGCCGGGACACGAACATGCGCTGGTGAGCCTCGGCCCTGCGCCGGCTGCTGCAACCGGCGAAACACGAGAGTCGAAATCCGAAACTCGTGAAGAGGCCGCTCGCGAGGGAGTCAGGAGCACCTAGTCGCGGGGCAGGCGCGGACCGAAGAGAAATGGGCGAAACAGCGACGATGTTCGTTTCCGGGCCGGACCAGCGCGGGCTGGTGGCGCGCATTGCCGAGTTCATATTCGAGAACAACGGGAACATCGTGCACTCGGACCATCACATCGACACGGAGACGAATCTGTTCCTGACGCGGGTGGAGTGGGAGATGGAGGGATTCCGCATTCCGCGGCAGGAAGTCCGGGCACGATTTGCTCCGCTGGCGGATTCGCTGGGGATGAACTGGGAGCTGCATTTTTCCGGGGAACGGGAACGCATCGCCATTTTCGTTTCGAGGTACGACCACTGCCTGTACGACCTGCTGTGGCGGCACTCTTCCGGCGAGTTGCACGGCGACGTGGCGCTGGTGGTGAGCAATCACCCCGACCTGCGTCCGCTGGCCGAGCATTTCCGCGTGCCTTACCACGTGTTTCCGATCACGAAGGAGACGAAGCGGGAGCAGGAAGCGAAGGAAATCGCGCTGCTCGAGGAGCATCGCATCGGACTGATCGTGCTGGCGAGGTATCTGCAGGTGTTCACGCCGGAATTCGTGGCGCGGTATCCGAACCGCATGATCAATATCCACGATTCCTTCCTGCCGGCGTTCGTGGGCGCGGGCCCCTACCGGCAGGCGCACGGCCGCGGGGTAAAACTGATCGGAGCGACGAGCCATTACGTGACGGACCAGCTCGACGATGGACCGATCATCGAACAGGACGTGATGCGCGTGAGCCATCGGGACACGGTGGAAGATCTGAAGAGGAAGGGGCGCGACCTGGAGCGCGTGGTGCTGGCGCGGGCCGTGCGCCTGCACCTGGAGCATCGCGTGCTCGCCTACGGGCGAAAGACGGTCGTGTTCGACTGAAACGGTCCGCAGAGCGGGAAAGGATTTCGCCATCAGCACTACGATTCTGCAGGTGCCGAAAACCGGCGGAATGAACACGAGCAAGGTCAGCGTGGTGCGCTGGCTGAAGCGCGTGGGCGACGCGATCCGGAAGGGCGAGCCGGTGGTCGAACTGGAAACCGAGAAAGTGAGCTACGAACTCGACTCGCCCGTGGATGGAACGCTGCGGAAGATTCTGGCGCAGGAGAAGGCCGAAGTGCCGATCGGCGATCCGTTGTGCGAGATCGAATAGATCGCGGGAGGCGGGGATGGGGACCAGGGCGGCGGAACTGACCAAGGAGCGGCTGATCTGGATGTACACACAGATGGCGCGCATCCGGGAGTTCGAAGAGCGCGTGAAGCGCACATTCGCGGAACATCCGGGAGTGATCCGCGGCCACGCGCACCTGGCCGATGGAGCGGAGGGCGCCATCGTGGGCGCGCTGGCCACGCGCGGCGAGAAGGATCTGGCGATGCCCAGCTACCGCTGCCACGGCTATCCGCTGGTGCTGGGCACGCCCGCGCGCGAACTGATGGCGGAGATCTACCAGCGGCGCGACGGGGTGTGCAAGGGCTTCGGCGGGTCGATGCACCTGGCGGATCCGGCGCGGCATTTTCCGGGCACGTCGGGAATCATCGCGCAGTCCATTGCGCATGCGACCGGCGCAGGACTGACCGCACAGGTGAAGAAAACCGGCCAGGTGATCTACTGCTTTTTCGGCGACGGCTCGACAAAGCAGGGAGCATTCTACGAATCGCTGAATTTGGCGGCGATCTGGAAACTGCCCGTGGTGTACGTGCTGGAGAACAACCAATACCAGGCGTACACGCACGTGAGCCTGGAGGATGCGAACGTGATGGCGGGCGATCCGCTTTCGAAGAAGGCGGAAGCGTTCAGCATTCCCGGCCAGACTGTGGACGGGACGGATGTGCTGGATGTGTACGACGCAGTGAGGGAAGCGGCAGAACGCGCGCGCGCCGGGCAAGGGCCCAGCCTGGTGGAAGCGAAATTCTACCGGCTGAGCGCGCATGGGAACGCCATCACCGTTCCGCCGGTGCCGACGCAATTTCCGGAACACGAGTCCGTGGAGGTGTACGGCAACAAAGCGGAATACGCGGAGTGGAAGGCGCGCGACCCGATCGCGAAGTTGCGCGCGCGGCTGATCGGCAACGGCATGCTGGCCGAATCCGCGGCGAAGCAAATCGAGGACCGCGCGGCCACGGAGATGGAAGACGCGGTGCAGTTCGCGCTGGCCAGCCCGCTGCCGGCCGGCGAGGAAGCCGTGAAGTACGTGTTCGCGTAGGGCAAACCAGCGAAACTCGAAATTCGGCGGAGCAGCAGGAGGGCGAGATGGCGCGGGAGATGATGTTCGCGGAAGCGATGGCGGCGGCCATCATGGAAGAAATGCAGCGCGACCCGGACGTCATCTTCTACGGCCAGAACATGGCCATGACGGAGCGCGACCCGTTTCTGAAGCGGTTCGGGAAGGAGCGTGTGCGCATCACGCCCATCAGCGAGACCGCGGAAATCGGCGCGGGAATCGGCGCGGCGATGACCGGGCTGCGGCCGATCATCGAGCTGTACATGAACGAATTCATGCTGGTGGCGTTCGACCAGGTGATTAATGAAGCGCCACGGATGCGCTACATGTCGGGCGGACAGGTGAAAGTGCCACTGGTGCTGAAAGCGGGATTCGGATTCGCCGCGGGCTGGGCGGGCCAGCACTCGAACTGCCTGTACCACACGATGATGGGAATTCCGGGACTGAAGCTGGCGCTGCCGTCTACACCCGCCGACGCAAAGGGGCTGCTGACGGCAGCAATCCGCGACGACAATCCCGTCGTTTACTTGCACCACTACATGCTGATGCTGGACAGAGGCCCCGTGCCGGAGGGCGAGCACGTGGTTCCGTTCGGCGTGGCAGACGTGAAACGCGCGGGCACGGACGTGACCATCGTGGCGACGGCGTGGATGGTGAAGAAATCGCTGGCGGCGGCCGAACTGCTCGCGAAGGAAGGGATCAGCGCGGAGGTGGTGGACCCGCGCACGCTCGCGCCGCTGGACGTGGACACAATCGTCGCTTCGGTGAAGAAAACGGGGCGGCTGGTGCTGGTGGACCAGGCGCCGCGGCAATCCTCGGCAGCCGCGGTGATTGCCGGAGAAGTGGCCGAGCGCGGGTTCGAATATCTGAAGGCGCCAGTGCGGATGGTGACGGCGCTGGACACACCGATTCCCTACAGCGAGCCGCTTGAGAATTACGTCCTGCCGAATGAGGAAAAGATCGTGGGCGCCGTCAAGTCCGTGCTGGCAAAACAGCCGGTGAGCGCCTGATGCGCTTCGATCGTTAGGGTTTTTTCGAGCTTGCCGGGGCGCTTGCCGCCTTTGCCTGCTCGACGCTCTGGTTGGCGCGGAAGATCACGAAAGCGCGAATGGCTTCGGCGTCCTCCTGGCTGAGTTCCTTCGAGAAGCTGACCATGCCGCTCGTCTCCAGAGAACCGCGAAGCACGATGGTGAACCATTGGTCGCTCGCGAGCGTGCCGGAATAGCGAAGATCCGGCAGGATGCCCCCGCTCACCGCGGCATCGCCGTGACATCCCGCGCAGTAAGTCTGGTAAAGGTGATCGCCTCTTGCGATGGCCGCCTTGCCGGCCGTGGAAGCAGGCGGATTCAGCTCCGGCTGGACAATTTCCGGCGCGGGCGGAAGCTTGGCCGTCCCGCCGATCTTGAAGGCCAGCATGCGGCCCACGTTCATGAGGGGCTTCGGCCGCAGAGCAACCTGACCGGGGGCCAGCGCGAAGACTCCTCCCCAGCCGGCCAGCACGGCCACGTATTGCTCACCGTTCACCGTGTAGGTGATGGGAGCGGCAATCACGCCGGACTGGACGAAGTAGGACCACAGCTTTTCTCCGGTGGCGGCGCGAAGGGCTTCGAAATTCCCCTCGGCCGTGCCTTCGAACACAAGTCCGCCTGCGGTGGACAGCACGCCACCATTCCACGGCGATGCGCGGGGGACGTCCCACACCTGCTTCTGCGCGATGGGATCCCACGCGACCAGTCGTCCTTTTACCGAGGCGAGGATGGCCTGTTTGATTTTCGGGTCTTGCGGCATCTCCGCCGCCACGACGTCGATGCCGAAGTTCGGCGAGAGATTGTGCATCTCCCAGTGTTGCGGCGATTTGTAGAGGAAACCGGCATCCTGGACGGGGAAATAGACGTAGCCGGTGAGCGGGTCAAAGGACATGGGCTGCCAGTTGTGCGCGCCGGAAGGCCCGGGGACGACAGGGGGCGGATTCGGCGAATTGTATCGCGCGATGGCGGTTTCCACCGGGCGGCCGGTCTTCATGTCCACTCCCTTGGCCCAAGTGATATAGGTGTAGGGCTTGGCCGAAAGCAGTTGGCCGTTGGTGCGATCGATCACATAGAAGAAGCCGTTTTTCGGAGCGTGCATGAGGACTTTGCGGGGCTTCCCGTCGAGCGTGAGGTCCGCGAGGATGATGTGCTGCGCGGAGTCGTAATCCCAAGTATCGCTCGGCGTTTCCTGGTAGTACCAAGCCAAATCACCGGTGTCGGGCTTCAGAGCGATGACGGAGTCGAGATAGAGATTATCGCCGCCGCGGGGGCTGCGGATACGCTCGTTCCACGGGCCGCCATTGCCGGTGCCGATGTAGAGGAGATCCAGATCGGGATCGTAGGCCATGGAATCCCAGGCGTTGCC
>DATKNR010000070.1:0-48232 GCA_035541255.1 Patescibacteria group bacterium
CGGAGAAAATCACCGCATGGGGCTGTACGACGCGATCTTGATTAAGGAAAACCACATCGCGGCGGCGGGAGGCGTGACGGAGGCGTTCCGTCGTGCCCGCGCATTTCTTCCCTGCCCCAGCGGACAGCGGGAAACCACCGCCTACGAGTCCTTCGCGCCGCCCGCGCCCGGCTGGGACGTGGCGGTGCCCATCCAGATCGAAGTGCGCAATGAGGCCGAACTGCGCGAAGCGCTCGAGGCGGGCGCGGATTCCCTGCTGCTGGACAACACAACGCCTGCGGAGGCCGCGCGACTCGTGGCCTTCGCGCGCAACGCGCGGCCCGGATGCGTCCTGGAACTTTCCGGCGGCGTGACCCTGGAGAATGTCCGCGCGTACGCGGCCGCCGGAGCAGACTACATCTCGGTCGGGGCGCTCACTCATTCCGCGCCGGCCGCGGATTTGAGCCTGCTTGTAGAATTGCCATCGCGCCTGTAAGCTCGCACACGCCATGGGCAAAACCTCCGCCGCGCGCACCGTGCCCGAGACGACCGACCGGAAAATCCTGGAACTGCTGCAACTTCTCTCCGCGAACCCCATGATCGTGGTCAGCGGAACGCGAATGGCGAAGCAAATCGGCGTCAGCCGTCACACGGTTCGCCACTGGGTGAACAAACTGCGTACCCTGGGTGTGGACGTAAAGGGCCACCCGCGGACGGGCTACCACCTGCAAAAGTCCGCGGATGTGCTGATCCCGGCCATGCTTCGGCGCCGGCTGGAGGGCACCCCCTTCGCGAAGCACATGCACCATTTCTTCACCATAGGCTCGACCAACGATGCGGCGCTTGAACTGGGTCACTCCGGCGCTCCGCATGGAACCGTCGTCCTGGCGGAGCAGCAGACCGCCGGACGCGGGCGTGTGGGTCGCAAGTGGCATTCCGAAAAATCGAACGGAATCTACATGAGCGTGCTGCTGCGCCCTGGAATTTCTCCTGTGGAGGCGCCGCTCATTACCTTGGTGGCCGGCCTCGCGGCGCGCGACGCCGTTGCTGAACAGACGGGAGTTGCGCCGGACGTCCGCTGGCCCAACGACTTGATGCTCGGCGGAAAAAAATGTGGTGGAATCCTGACCGAGATGCACGCGGAACCGGACCGCGTTCAATATGTGGTCGTGGGAATCGGCATCAATGTGAACCACGAGACGCTTCCAACCGACATCCGTGGGCTGGCCACTTCCTTGCGCATCGAAACCGGACACACGCAATCGCGCAACGAACTCGTGGTACGCCTGCTCCGGGCGCTGGACGGGTACTACAATCAGTTCCTTCGGCAGGGAACCGAGGCGATTCTTCGGCGATTTCGCGAGGTTTCCAGCTATTGCGAGGGGAAGCGCGTGCGGGTGGCAACGGCCACGGAAACGTACCTCGCCACCACGGCCGGCCTCGATTCCTCCGGTGTGCTCCGGGTCCGGCGGGAAAACGGCAAGACCGAGCCTGTGCTCGCGGGTGATGTGCGAGAGGCCTGAGCGATGTTGCTGACCATCGACATCGGAAATACCAATACCGTGCTGGGCGTGTACAAAGGAGAACGGCTTGCCGCCCACTGGCGGCTCACGACTGCCCGCACCCAGACGGTGGACGAATATGGAATTCTGGCGCGCAGCCTCTTTCAGAATGCAGGCCTGGACCAGAAGGATCTCGAAGGAATCATCATCAGCTCCGTTGTGCCCCCTCTGAATTCGACTCTCGCGGAGATGTCGGAAAAATACTTCGGCACGAAGGCACTCTTCGTCGAGCCGGGCGTGCGCACAGGCATTCCGGTGTTTTACGACAACCCCTCGGAGGTCGGTGCGGACCGCGTGGTGAATGCCGTTGCCGCACACGCAAAATACGGCGGGCCCTGTATCGTGGTGGATTTCGGTACGGCGATTACATTCGACGCAATCTCGCAGAAGGGTGAGTATCTGGGTGGCGTAATTGTGCCCGGCCTGGGCATTGCAGCCGAGGCGCTGTTTGCGCGAACCGCCCGTCTGCCTCGCGTGGAGATCAAAGATCCCGGAAAAATCATTGGAACCAATACGGTGGCCTCGATGCAGGCGGGTCTGTTTTACGGTTACGTGGACTTGGTCGACGGCATCGTGGCGCGGATGAAACAGCAGATGGGAAGCGGAACACACGTCGTTGCCACGGGAGGACAGGCATCGCTCGTGGCGCGCGGCTCAAAGCATATTGAAGCCGTGGACGAGCATCTGACACTCGAAGGGCTTCGCATCATCTGGGGCCGTAACCGCGAAGACGCACCGGGCAGCGGAAAGCGGGAAAGCGGCCCGGGCAGTGCGAGACCCCGGAAGCGGTAGCGGGGCCCGCGCTATTTCTTTGCAGGCGTTTGCAGCCGCCGTGAACGCCACAAATACCACGACGCGACACTCCGGTGGGGCCTCCAGGCCTCGCCGATTTCGAGCATTTTCTTCTGTGAGGGCAGCCGGCGCAGGCCGTAAGCAATGCGGATGGCGTGTTGCAGGCCCAGATCGTCCACAGGCAATACATCGGGGCGGCCCATGGAGAACATCATGAAAATTTCGGCCGTCCAGCGGCCAATTCCCTTCACCGCTGTCAGCCGCTCCATGATGGCATCGTCGTTCATACGTCCAAGCCGCGCGAGCGGCAACTGGCCGCTCGCGGCGCGCGCCGCAATGTCGCGGATATAGCCCACCTTCTGGCCCGAAAGCCCTACGGAGCGCAGGCGGCGCACCGGTGTGGTGAGAATCTGTTCGGGCCGCGGAAATCGACTGTGGCGGTTTGTGCTGTCGCAACCGTAAAGGGCGCAGAACCGCGCCTCCACCGTCCGCGCTGCGTGCCAGGAGATTTGTTGCGCAATGATGGCCGTAACGAGCGCACGCAGCCGGTTCGTGTGCATTCGTTCGTGGAGCAGGCAGGGCCCCACCTCGTTGATGATCCTGCGCATTACGGGGTCGACGCGTTTCAAATGGCGGACGGCGGCGCGGTGTGACATGAAGGCAAGACAGTACGCGTGCGTCCGTCCGAATGCAACCCATCGGATTCGACATGGCTCATCGGTTTCCGAGTTTCAAGCTAGAATTGCGGGCGTGACTGCGTTCAATTACTTCAACTATTTCACCGAAATCGAAGAGTACTTTTGGCGTAAGCGTGGAGCCCAGATCCTTGTTTCCCCACTGGACTGGGCCATTCTCGAGAGCTGGCAGAAAGCCCAGATACCCGTCGAAGTGGTTTTGAAAGGGATTGACGCTGCGTTTGAGAGTTACGCGCGGTCTCGGCGCGGGGCCAGCGGGCGGCCGCTGAAAAGCCTGGCGTACTGCGTCGACGCAGTTCTGGATGCTGCGCTCGCTGCCCAAGAGGCAGCCGCTGGACGCGGCCCGGGGTCTGCGCCCAGTGCGGGGGGAAAGGCGGCAACGCAGCCCTTTTCGCTCGAAGAACTGTCCGCATTCCTCGCGCGCAACTCGGCCCGGCTGCGCCAGGGGGCGAACCGGCTAGGGGAGGTATGCACCGCCGGCGGGCAGGTGTTGTCGCGCCGAATCGCGGACACAGTGGCACGTCTGGATGAACTCAGGGCGGACCTCGCCTCGGCGGCGCGCGTTGACCTGGAGGATTTGGAGCGACGGCTCACTGTTCTCGAAGATGGATTGTATGCCGCGCTTCAGGCAGCCGCGGACGAGACGAAAGTGCTGGAGATCCGCCGCGAAATGGACCGCCAGCTCGCTCCCTACCGGCGAAAAATGTCGGCAGAGCAGCTGGCTCTTCTGGAACAGCAATACCTGCGCCGCAGGCTCTTGGAGGCTTACGATTTGCCGCGGCTCAGCCTCTTTTATCTCACCTAGGCCCGCCCCATCCTCTCTCTGATAGGATGTGCGCAAGTGCGGCGGCTCCTGTGCAACTGAAAATCGAAAAACTCGTATACGGCGGCGAGGGCATAGGCCATGCGGATGGCCTGGCGGTGTTCGTACCGTTTGTCGCGCCGGGAGAAACCATCACCGTGCGGCTCGAGGCGCAGAAGAAGAAATTTGCGCGCGCCCGCGTGGATAAATTCGTGGAGACCTCTCCCGAGCGGGTGGCTGCGCCCTGCTCTTACTTCACCCGCTGTGGTGGATGCCACTACCAGCATCTGCCATACGACTCCCAGCTGGCTTACAAGAAAGAAATCCTTTTGGAAACACTTTCGCGGCTCGGCGGAGTCCGCTGGTCCGGCCCCGTGGCGGTGCACCCCTCGCCCCCGTTCGGCTACCGCAATCGCGCGCAGTGGAAGGTACGCGCGGCTCGCGGCGAAGCTGCCATGGGCTATCTGGAAGCCGGATCTCAGGCCTTGTGCCCCGTGGAACGGTGCCCCATCCTCAGCCCGCGCCTCGAGGATACTCTCGCTCGCCTTCGCGGTGTGCTCCAACGCGGGGAACTTCCCGAGGGCCCGGCGGAACTGGAGGCGTTCGCGGACGGCGAGGACGAGCGCATCCTTCTGAGCGCTTCGCTTGCCAATTTCGGCGGCAAGACAGCGGAGGAACTGGGAGGACACCTGCGGGAGGCCATTCCGGTGATCGAAAGCCTGCTTCTCCACGACGGCAGCCGCGACCGGTTCGAGCTGATGGGACCGGGATATCTGCGCTACCGCGTTGGCGAGATTGGCTTCCGCGTGGGTCATCTTTCATTTTTCCAGGTGAACCGCTTCCTGGTGGAGACTCTCGCCCGGCGTGCCACCACGGATGCTCGCGGCGGGCTGGCTCTGGATTTATACGCCGGTGTGGGTTTGTTTTCGCTGCCCCTCGCAGCCGGATTTGAACGGGTCGTCGCGGTGGAAGGTAATCCCGCAGCCACGCGTGATCTGGAAGACAATGCTCGCGCGGCGGCCACTGGTGCCGGCCGGATTGAGGTCCAAACGAAGGACGCGGAGGAGTTTCTGCCGCGATGGAACGAGCGGCCGGAGCTCGTTCTTCTCGATCCCCCGCGCGCGGGGCTTTCCGATGCCGTTCGTGATCACCTGACAGCTTTGGCCGCGCCGGAAATCCGCTATGTCTCCTGCGACCCGGCCACCCTGGCGCGCGACTTGAAGGTGTTATGCGGGTGCTACGAGATAGCGGCCCTGGAGCTGTTCGATCTGTTCCCGCAGAGTTTTCACATGGAAACGCTCGTGTGCTTGCGGCGGCGGGAGACAACTGCATGAGGCTGCCCTCGCTCTGGCCGGCCCTTGCGCTGGCGTGCGGAATTTTGGTGGATCACTGGGCGGCGCCATCGCCGCTGGCCGGAAGCGCACTCTGCGTGGCGGCGCTGCTCGCCGGACTGCTGCTCCTCCGCCGCTGCGCGCTTCGCGGGGCATGGATCGCAGGTCTGGCGGCGTGGCTGGCACTCGGCTCGATGGTGGCGGGGCTTCAACGGCGCGACGTTCGGCCAGACAATGCCGCGACTCTGCTCACCTTGGGCCGGCTGGATTCACACGAGCCGTTGCGTTGGCGGGGCCGGCTGCGCCAGGGACCGTCGCGTCTACCCTCGGGAATACGCTACGACGTTGCGCTGGAAGAGGTGGAGGCGGGCGGCAGAACGGTCCGTGTCAGCGGCGGCCTTCGCGCCACGCTGCGGCAGTACCCATCGCAACCGTGGGTCGCTCCTCCCTCGGTCGAGCCCGGAGACTATGTGGAGCTACTGCTGCGCGCTCGTGTGCCGCGAAACTTTCTGGATCCGGGCGCGTTCGACGAGCGTGGCAGCCTCGAGCGACAGGGAATCGACGTGGAAGGCTCTCTGCGCGACGGCACCCTGCTCACACGGCTGGGTCCGCCACCGGGAGGAATTCGCTGGACCGAGCGCTTCGCTCGTACCCGAAACAGATTTTTTGCGACCCTCGACGCCTTATATTCCGGCTCACCGGATGCGAACGCCGTGCTGCGGGCCATGCTCTTGGGCGATCGCGGATTTCTGGAGCACTCCGTCTCGGAAAAATTCCAGCAAACCGGCGTCTACCACGTCCTGGTGGTTGCAGGATTGCACGTGGCTGCGCTCGCAGCGTTCGTTTTCTGGTTGGGGAGGAAGCTGCGGCTGCCCATGGAAGCAACGGTACTCGCAACGCTCGCAGTGCTCATGTTCTATGTGTTGGTCGTGGAAGAGCGTCCGCCGATCCTGCGCGCTGCGCTGATGGCCGCGGCCGTGCTTTCCGCCGCATTGTTTTACCGGCGTCCGGCTGTGCTGAACGGGCTCGCTGTTGCAGCGATGCTCATTCTTTGCGCGAATCCGGCGGCAGTGTTCGATCCGAGTTTTCAACTCTCCATCGCGGCGGTTGCCGCCATTGGCGCGCTCGGTGTCCCGATGGTCGAAGCGACCATAGAGCCCTACCGGCGCGCGCTCGCGCATGTGAGCGACCAGACCCGCGACCCGATGTTTCCGCCGGGGCCGGTACAGCTCCGCATGCTGTTGCGCGAGCAGGCCACGGACCGGCTGGAATGGCGGCTGCCAGAGCGATTCGCCCCTCACGCACTTGGGATCCTGGTGGTTCCCGCGCGGTGGTGCCTCGCGCTCTGCGATTTGATGGTGATTTCTCTGGCGATTCAGATTGGCTTGCTGCCGCTGCTCGCGCTCTATTTTCATCGTGTGGCGCTGGCAGGCCCGGTCGCGAACCTTCCTGCCGTCCTGCTGACGGGCATGATCGTTCCGCTTGGATTTTTGTGTTTGGCCGTGGGTTCTGCCTCGCTCACCTTGGCCGGGCCGTTGGCTGCCCTCCCGCGCGGGCTGGTGGCGATGCTCAACGGAATCGTTGGTTGGTTCGCCGCGATGCCGCGCCTTTCATACCGAATTCCGGCGCCACCGGGATGGCTCACCGCCGCATCGATCGGGGCGTTCGTGGTTCTCGGAGCATGCCTGTGGAAAGTTGCCCATCCCCCGAGCAACGCGCGGTCTGCCGGCGGACGCTGGCTGCGGGCGGCAACGGCAGGAAGCGCGATGGTCTGCGCTGCACTGCTGCTGTGCGTCGCCACCTATCCTTTCCCTCCGCGCGTCACGCGCGGAAGTCTCGAGACCACAGTGATTGACGTTGGACAGGGAGATTCACTCCTCGTTGTGTTTCCCGACGGGCGCACGTTGCTTGTGGATGGCGGTGGTAGCGCACTCGCCCCGCTGGCGCGGGAGACGGGCCGGCCGGAATTCGACGTCGGAGAACGGGTCGTCGCCCCCTATCTCTGGGAACGCGGGTTGAAACGGCTGAATGCAGTGGTACTGACGCACGGCCACAGGGATCACCTCGATGGACTCTATTCCGTGCTCGAGGACTTCCACGTGGGAGAACTGTGGCTGGGCCGCGAAATCACTTCCCCGGGATTCCACGCTCTGGAGCAGGAGGCAGCCGCACACCAGATTCCCATCGTCCGCCGGCATCGGGGCGACACCTTCAGCTGGGCGGGCGTCCAAGGAAAGTTTCTGTGGCCGGTGGACGAACCGACCTCGGAGAAAGCAACGAACAACGATTCCCTCGTTCTGCGCCTTCAGTTTGGCAGCGTCGGCTATCTGCTCACGGGAGATATCGAGAGGCCCATCGAGCGCGAGTTGCTCGCGCGGGGCGACACGCTCCGTGCGGACTTTTTGAAGGTGGGGCATCACGGCAGCAAGACGTCCACGACGCCGGCGTTTCTGGCCGCCGTCGAGCCTCGTGTGGCCGTCATTTCGGTGGGCGCGGAGAATCCCTACGGTCATCCAAATCAGTCCGTCCTGGACGAATTCCGTGGGAGCGGCGCACGCCTATTGCGCACCGATCTCGATGGCGCCACCACTATTCTCACGGATGGGTACGGACTCGCGATTCACTGGTTCACGGAGGAAACTCACCGGGCGCCGTGATCACTGGGGTGGGGGCACCCGTCAGGATTCTGCCGAGGGCGGTTGCTCGTCCCCGGTTTCCTCGATTTCCTCGATTTCCACGCCTTCCTCCGATGCCAGATAGTCCGCAATGATTCGCCGGGCGTCTTCCGCCTGCGATGCGAGAACTATGATGTCACCGTCCGTCATTCCCGCGGGCGGTGTGTGCATGGGGAACGGCTCGCCAGGTGAAAAATCGGGCACTTTCAGTCCGGCGCTCTCCAGCAGGCCGCGAATCACCATGGCCTCGGTGGATGTGGTAGCTCGATGAATAATTATGACAGGATCGCGATTGCCGGAGTCGGGCATGCGTGGCCCCCTCCCTGCTGTGCGGATATAATAAACCAGACAGGCCCGAATGGAAGCAGAAAGCCCCAGGACACCTACCGCCGAAGAAATCCAGGAGGAAAGCCGGCGCATTCGCCGTCTCCGCATTGCTGTGCACCTGGCGCTCAGTTGCATTGCGCAGGGAGGAATGTCGCTGGAAGAGGCTCGCGCTCTGGAAGATGCGACCCGCACGGCGGCGCTGCGGCTGTTTCCCGGGAAGGGCCCCACCTTCGACCTCATTTACGGGCCTCAGTTCGAACGCATGATCCGCGAAGTGTTTCGGGCGGTCTGAAGATGTGCCTCGCCCTGCTCAGTGAACCCACCAGATCATTTCTGCCGCCAGGATTGCAAACGCCGCTCCAGTCCCAGCCAGAGCCTGATATTCACGGTTCCGGCGATACAGACTCCAGGAGAACGGCTCGCGGGAAGCTCCCGAGCCGGAAGGCCGGCGAGGCCAGAATAGCGGTACGCGGCGTGCATATTCTTCAAATGCGGCGCCATATTCCGCAAGTAGTTCTTCTTCCTCGCGGCGCATCACTCCCGGGTAAAACGTCGCTAGATACACCAGCGCGAGCGCTGCTGCAATCCACGAGGCTCCAGCCAGCAGAAATCCCGCCCCCAACAGCAGGCTGCCGGCATACAGCGGATTGCGCGTCCAGGCGTACGGCCCGCTGACTGCGAGCGCCTCATGTTTGCGGAGGTGTCCCGCAGCCGCGGCACGAAGCAATAATCCCATCATTGCCAGCGCGCCGCCGCAACCCAGCGTCAGGGGTGAAGGACGGGCCAGCAAGAAACAGGCGATGCCGAGCGGGTAGCCCATTCGCACCCGCCAGCGGGTCCGCCACGGCGGAGGGAGCGATTCGCCCGCGGTCACGACTGCGTAGCCTCGGCTCGGCACGCCACGGCAGCCAGACGGCGGACAACAGCTTCTTCCACCTGGTCAACGCTGATCGCCAGCATCGAAGGTGCGTGCGAACGCCCGCGGCTGTACGTGGTCTCCTCCGGGCGCGCATTTCGGACCACAATATCTTCGCGTGAATACGGTCCCGTTTGCACCGGATCAGTAGGCCCATAGAGGCCCACCACCGGGGTGCCAAGCGCCACGGAGAGGTGCAGCGGCCCGGTATCGCCGCCAATGAACACTTGCGCCCCGCGAAGCGCAGCCATCAATTGCGGCAAATCCAACTCCACGAGGAGGGGAGCCGGCGTTCCGGCTGCGGCGAGCACGGATTCCGCCAGCGCGCGTTCGCCCGGCCCGTAGCTCACCACGCCCACCCACCCGAAGCGGGAGGCGAGCCTGCGATGCAGTTCTCCGAACCGTTCCGCTGGCCAGCATTTGGAAATCCAGCCGCCACCTGGACTGAGCATGTAGTAGGTGCTCACGCCGTGATCCCGCAGGATTTTCCGGACTCTGTCTTCCGCCTCAGCAGGCACTCGCAGCGGAAATTGTCCGCGTGCGCCACGCGCTCCCGCGGCTGGAGGCGCTCCCAACGCCGTGGAGAGCTCCAGATTCTTGTCGATCCGGTGGCCGTGTGCGGGAGTCACACGGCGCGTGTAGAAGAGTGATGCTCCCCCTTCACGCGCATACGCCCGGTCGAATCCCACTCGCACCGGGGCGCCGGAAAGCCACGCGAATAGTGCGGACTTGTACAGCCCCTGCACGTCCACCACACAGTCGAACCGCGCCTCACGCAAACGAGCGATGCCGCCCCGCAGTCCCTGCCAGCCTGCGCGCGGCACGGAAAATACCGCGTCCAGTCCTTCCACCTGGTCGAGCAGCGGACGCCACCGTTCATCCACCAGCCAGCCGATGTATTCCGAAGGATTGGCGGCGCGCAGCGCTGCGGCAACCGGCAGGGCGTGGATGATGTCGCCCAGTGAGCTGAGCCGGACGATCAGGATGCGACTCCACCCAGCAGCAATCGCGGGCGTTCTCATGGCAGTTGACCGGCTGCGCCGCGAATGCGCGAGAACAGATCCGACGTGGAGTGTCGTTTCGGATCGCCCACGATAGCCACGCGGATTCCCAGCCGTACGGCTGTGGCCCTCTCGGGGACGGTTTCCGTTGTGTAATCGGTGCCTTTGGCGTGCACATCCGGTCGAATGGCTTCGAGCAGCGCCTCCACGTTCAGTTCAGGAAAGATCACCACGCCGTCCACCACATCGAGTGCCGCCACCAGCTCGGCGCGGGCGCGTTCATCCAAAATCGGCCGCCCAGGTCCTTTCAACTGCCGCGCGCTGGAATCGGAGTTGATTCCGGCCACCAGGACGTCACCTTCGAGTTTGGCCGCCTGAAGGTAGCGCACATGTCCCACATGCAGCAGATCGAAGATCCCGTTGGCGAGGACAATAGTACGGCCATGTGCGCGAGCGGCCGCGAGCATGCCGCAGAGTACGTCCAGCGGGACGATTTTGTCGCGCGAATTCACCGCGAGCGTCGCGCAGACCGCCTCAGAAGGCCTGCGGCGGGAGAAACTGCGCCCGCCGGCGCCGGGCAGGCCGCGGCTTGCCCGGTAATCTCGCCGCGAAGCGCCGCAAGCAGCTCTGCCTGACTGACGGTGGCCGTTCCCCGCTTCATCACCACGATTCCGCCGGCATAATTCGCGAGCCGCGCCGCCTCCAGATACGAGGCTCCCGCGGCCAGAGCCAGGGTGAACGTTGCAATCACAGTGTCCCCCGCGCCGGTTACATCCACGGCCTCCGGAGCGCCAAAAACAGGAATCTCTTCCGCCCGCCGGCCCGGCTCAAACAGTGCCATTCCGTCCTTCCCGCGCGTCACCAGCAACGCCTGCAGCCCCAGATGACGCATTGCGCGGTGGCCCAGCCGCTCGAGTGCTCCCCGATCTGCGCCAATCCGAGTGTGATACAGCGCTTCCAGCTCCGGTTCGTTGGGCGTTGCGGCAGTGACGCCGGCGCCGCGATAGTTCAGAAGCGCGTAGCGCGAATCGAGGGTCACCGGCGGCCGTCCGCGCAATCGCAGGCTGCGCACCAACGCGGGCGAGACGGCGCCAAAACCATAATCACTCGCCAGCACGGCGCCGGCTTTCCGCGCAAGTTGCCGAGCGCGCCGCGCCAGCCGATCGCGGGCATCCGCCGGAAACGTTGTTTGCGGTTCACGGTCCACGCGCAGCACCTGCTGGCGCGTCGTATGCGAAAATCCGGCGAGGTAACGCGTTTTGGTAGGCGTAGTCCAATGGCGAAGCACCTGGATACCTGCCACGCCAACGCCTTTCTTCCGGAAGTAATTCACCAAGGCGTTTCCGGAGGCGTCCTCCCCCACGGCCCCGAGTAACATCACCTGCGCCCCGAGATCGGCCAGATTATTGGCCGCGTTCGCGCCGCCACCCGGCACGAGCCTCGTTTCCGAATGGCGGAGAATCAGAACCGGTGCCTCACGCGAGACGCGCGTAATCTCCCCTCCCACGAACTCGTCCGCCACAAGGTCCGCGAGCACCAGAACGCGCTGGCGGGAAAACGATTCGGTGAGTTCGATCAGGCGCACCAGGTCCGCGCTCATCGCGCTCCCTCGGGAGTCATGGTAGGCCGCTCAGCGGCTGGCGCCGTGGCATTCGCCGCTTCGCGCTGCAGGATGATGGTCACGGCGGCGCCCAGGTGATCAGCCACGAAATCCGGCTGATTTTCCCACTCGCGTACATGCCACTCGTACTCGCCGCGGCCGTAGCCGGTCAGGACAAATATCGAATGGGCCCGGGCGTTACGGGCGAGATCCACGTCCGCCTTCCGGTCCCCCACCACCCAGGAGCCCGCAAGCGCCAGCGAGTGCTCGCGCGCCGCCCGCTCCAGCATTCCCGTGCGCGGTTTGCGGCACTCGCACCCTTCCTCAGTGCGGTGCGGACACGCGTAAAACGCGTCGATGCGCGCGCCGGAGACGGCAAGATCGTGCTGCATGCGCTCATGCACCTGCGCTATCAGCGACTCCGGAAAATAGCCGCGCCCGGCCCCCGACTGATTCGTCACCACGATTACGGGAAATCCCGCGTCATTCAGCCGGCGAATGGCCTGCACCGCAAACGGATAAATGTGCAGCCGGGAGATGTGGTTCAGATAGCCGACCTCTTCGCAGATGGTCCCGTCGCGATCCAGAAAGACGGCTCGGCGCAACGCACGGTCAGCCACGGGTCTCTGCTCCTCTCTCCGCTGCTGAAGCGGACTCCGCCAGCCGGCCGCGCACTGCATCCAGCACCATTTTGAGTTCCACGAATTTCATACAGCGATGGTCAATGGGACAGTGTCGCAGAAAACAGGGGCTACAGGCCACTTTTCGCTGCACCAGGGAAAGCTGCGGCGTCAGTGGCTTCGTGCCCTCGGGATCCGTGGGGCCGAACACCGCCACTACAGGCACGCCGACGGCCGCGGCCACGTGCATCGCGCCGGAATCGTTTCCCACAAACAACCCGCAGCGCGCCAGCAGAGCCGGAAGATCACCGATGGCGCTTCGCCCGATGAGGTTGATGACGCCCTGTCCCGCTCCCTGTTCCACCTCGGCGGCCACCGCCGCCTCCGATGCAGCCCCGAACAGCAGCACCCGGGCGCCGTATTCGGCTACCAACAACCGCGCCAGTTCCGCATAACGATTCGCCGGCCAGCATTTCGCCGTGCCGTAAGCGGCGCCGGCGCCAAACGCCACGCGCACTCCTCCCCGCGGGCAACCGGCATCGCACAGGAATTTCTCCGCTCGCGCCAGGGATGCCTCGTTAACGCGGACTTGGATGGGACCGACTTCCGGCAACGCGTCAATCCAGCCGGCGCGGCGCAGCAATTCCAGGTAATAGTTCGATTCGTGCGCGGGAATTTCACCTGCCGTCGGTACAGGAATTGCCCGGGTCAGCAGCGGGCCGCGCCCATCTCGGGCGTATCCGATGCGCTCTGGAATACCGGTCCGCCAGGCGATCCAAGCGGCTTCAAATGCATTTTGAAACAGCACGGCGGACTCGAATCGTTCCGCCCGAAGTTCCCGCGCCAGCCGCTCCAGCCCGAAGGGTCCCCGGTGCCGCCCGCGGTGGTCAAACGCAATCAGCCGGTCCACAAGGCCCTGGTCGCGATACAGATCCGCCACCCACGGACGCGCCAGCACGCAGATCTCGGCTTCTGGCCGGCGCGCGCGAATCGCAGCGAGCGCCGGGATGCAAAGGATGGCGTCGCCCACCCAGTTTGTGGCTCGGACCAGCAGCTTCACGCCGCAACTCCACGGCGTTGGGCCGCGATCCGAAGAATCTCTGCGTAGAGAGAATCCTCCTCAGCAGGCACCAGCCGGATGCGGCAGGCATATAGTGGCAGCCCATTGGATAGCTCCGGAGGAAGATTTCGCGCGTCTTTCTCCGTGCACAGCAGCGCTGTGCCGCCGGACTCCCTCGCGGCGCGCTCCACAGCGGCGATGTCCTCAGCGGTATAGCGATGATGATCCGGAAATGATTTTTCCCCCACCACGGTCCCATGCAGGTTTCCGGACCATCGTCGCAGGTCGGAAAAAAACGCGTCGGGATTGCCGATGCCGCAAAACGCGAAATACCGCGGCCGGCCATTGGACGAAGCCGCTTTCGCAACCTGCTCGCCGCCTGAATTCGCCCGCTGCGAGAGCGAAACCAGTTCGTCCCATACGGTCGTGGCGTAATAAATCGGCGCTTCGGAATAGCGACGCAGCGCCGCCTCCAACCCCGGCGTGCGCCGCGCTCGCGTAATCACCAAAATGTCGGCCCGGCGGAGCGCGGTCCGGGGTTCGCGCGCTCGGCCGGCCGGAAGCAGCCGGCCGCCGAACGGGTCCATGGCATCCACGAGTACGACGTCCACATCTCGATGCAATTGCAAGTGCTGGAAGCCGTCGTCCAACACGAACCATTCCACGCCGCGCGCCACAAGCGGCTGAGCTGCCGCATAGCGGTCGCTTCCCAAGCCAATCGGAACTTTGCCCGCCAATTGGGAGCGCAGCAATTCCGGCTCGTCCGCCGATCCCGATTCCCTGTCCCCTTCCCGGGAGCCGCTGACGGCTGACCCTCGCCCGAATCCCCGGTAGCCGCGCGAAAGAATCGCCGCGCTCCGGCCGTCGCGTTGAATGCGGCCGGCCAGCCAGGCCACAAACGGCGTCTTGCCCGTGCCGCCGACGGTCAGATTCCCCACGCTGATCACTGTGGCCGGCAGCCGTCGCGATCGCAGCATGCCGTGGCGGTATGCCGAAGCGCGCAACCCCGCTGCCAGTCCGTAGACTGGCGAGAGAGGCAGCAAAGCCGTGCGCAACAAGGGACGTCTCCGTTCGGCATGAGGATGCGATTCCGCCAGCGCGTCTGCTAGTCGCTCCACCGTGCGTTCCGTGGCTCCTTGATTGCGCTCCACCAGCCGGCGGGCGGCATTCCCCATCGTTGTTCGCCGCACTTCGTCGGCCAGCAGGTCGAGCCATGCCCGCCCCAATTCCTCCCCATTGGCAACCTGCACCGCCGCGCCCGCCCCGCGAAATTCCTCCGACATCTGCCGAAAGTTCTCCATGTGGGGGCCGAAAATCGGTACCTTCGCGAAGATGGCGGGCTCCAGAATATTATGGCCGCCGGCGGGAGCCAGGGAGCCTCCCACAAACACTGCGGCCGCGGAACGGTAGAGCGCAGCCAGCTCGCCCACGCTGTCCAGCAAAAGGACGTCCACCCCTTCGGGAAAGGGCGCGGAGAGATTCGCCATCGATCTCCGCAGGCACCGAAAGCCCGTTCGTGTCACCACCTCTGCCGCTGCGTCGAACCGGTCCGGTTTCCGTGGCGCAAGGACCAGCAGGGCATTCGGATGCCGGGCCCGCACCGCGGCAAACGCATCGAGCACCGCCTCCTCTTCCCCGGCCAGCACGCTGCCCGCCACCAGCACCGGAGCGCGATTCCCTGCCGCGGCTTTGAGCCATTCCGCCAGGGCGCCCGGAGCAGGGGGTGCGATGTCATATTTCAGATTCCCTTTCACCTCGATTCGCGCCTCCGGTGCGCCCAGCTCCCGAAGCCGCTGCGCATCGGCTTCGCTCTGCATCAGGAAGAGTCGCGCGTCCGCCAGCACGCGCCGGTAGAATTTCCCGCCCAGCCACCGCCAGCGCTGCGAGCGTGCATACGATCGTTCCGAAATGCGGCCGTTCACGAACACAACGGGTACTCCACGGCTCCGCGCGCAGCGCAAGAAGTTGGGCCAGATTTCCGTCTCAACCACTACGGCAATCCCGGGCCGAATGGCTCGAAACGCGCGGCGCACGGGATACGGCCAGTCCAACGGAAAGTAAAGTACGGCATCCACGAGCGCCGGCTGCGCCAGCCGCTCTCGCGCCAGCGCTTGGCCCGTGGATGTCGTCGTGGAGAGAACCAGCCGGCGGCCCGGAAATCCCTCGCGGAGCCGCCGCACCAGCGGTATCGCGGCGAGCACTTCTCCCACAGACACTGCGTGAACCCAGATCGCTGCTTCGCTTCCCGTGGCCGCCGCGCGAAGGGAAGCCGGATAAAACCCCAGCCGCTCGGCAAGGCCGTGGAAGTACCTGCCTCGCCACAACCAAAGCACGGCAAAGTACGGAAGCAACAGAATTGCTCCCAGTGCCGTCAGAGTCGTATAGAGAAAATACATCGGAAGACGCGCGCGGCCAGGCCATGCTTCTCCCGGCGCGGGCCGCCACGCATTCCGCTATTATAGTGTCCGCCGGTCTCCGGACGGAGAAGGCATTCGCGGATGGGCTTACACATCAAACGGTGGGCAAGTGTCAGGGCCGCCGCGACCCTGGCGCTTTTGTCCGTTCTGCAAGCGGCTCCCGCCCGCTCCGCCAGGCAGGCTCCTTCCTCCCCGCCCATCGACCCGGCCGCATTGCCTGCGCGCGATTCCCATCAGGGGCTGTTGATTGCCGCCGACCCCTACCTCTCTGGCGGTCGAAGCGAGCAAAAATTCGGTAAGAAGAATCCATATGCGGTTGGCCTGCTAGCCATCGAAGTCTATGCAAGAAACGATACAGACAATCCCCTGTCGATCAATCTGGACACCATCGAGCTGCAGATTGCCATTCCCGGCCAGCCGCGTCAGCACCTGGAATCACTGACGGCGGAGGAAGTCGCCCAACGGATTGTGTTGCCGAACGGCCCGGCCCCCCGCGGGCGGCGCGGCCCGATTCCCGGAGTTGGCGGCGGAAAAACCAAAGAAGTGGCAAAAAAGCAGGACGAGCTGAAATCCCTCATGCTCCCGGGCGATATGGTCGGCCCGCATAACACCGTCCACGGGTTCGTAATCTTTGATATCGACGGACACTTTGAAGACGTTCAAAAGGCCACCCTGTATGTCCCGGATGTGAGCAAATACGGGTCCCACGAAAAGTTGTTCTTCTTCGAAATCGATCTGCGGCCGGCCACCCAGTAAGTGTCGCCCCCGGACACACGGCCCGCCGGCGGGAGCCGGTGTCGGTTCCGCGGTTTGCCCCGCTTCATTGCGTCGAATACAATTCTTCTCTTCGCATGGAGCCGACTCGCTTCTCATGGACCTGCTTGAAAAACTAAATGAGCAGCAGCGCGACGCCGTCACCGCGACCGACCGCTATCTCCTGGTCCTCGCCGGTGCGGGCAGCGGCAAGACGCGCGTTATCACGCACCGCCTCGCCTGGCTCATCGCGCAGGGCGTGGCGCCGCACTCCATCCTCGCAGTTACTTTCACGAACAAAGCAGCGGACCAGATGCGGGAACGGGCCGGCCGACTCTTGGCGGGCCCGGGTCAAGCGGCTGCCGACGTGTGGATTGCCACTTTCCATTCGTTCTGCGCGCGGCTGCTGCGGCGCGAGGCGCCCCGGCTCGGACTGCCACGGAATTTCACCATCTTCGACGAGGAAGACCAGATTGCTGCGGTAAAGCTCGCCGTGGCCGAATCCGGCCAGGATGAAAAGGCCATGACGCCGAGGGCTGCCCTGGAAAGAATCAGCGGCGCAAAGAATATCGGCGTGACGCCCGCGATGGCGGAGGCGGAAGCGCGCGATGCACGTGACCGCGCCTTCGCCCGAATTTTTGCAGCCTATAATCAGCGCCTCCGCTCCGCCCAGGCTCTCGACTTCGACGATCTCCTCCTCCGCGCTCTCGACGTGCTCCGCGACCATCCCGACGCCCGTGCGGCGTGGTCGGAACGCTTCCGCTACCTTCATGTCGATGAGTACCAGGATACGAACCGCCAGCAGTATGAGATTCTTCGCCTGCTCAGTGGGTCGGATGGCAACCTCTGCGTTGTGGGCGACGAGGACCAGTCCATCTACAGCTGGCGTGGCGCAAACCTGGAACACATCCTGCGTTTCGAGCAGGATTTTCCCGGCGCGCGCATCGTGAAATTGGAGAAGAACTACCGCTCGCGGCAGGCCATTCTGGATGCCGCCGGGGCCGTCGTGGCCCACAATCAGCGCCGCATTGGAAAAACGCTCCAGGCCACGCGCGGCGCTGGCCCGCCCGTCCGCTTCTACGAGGCGCAGGATGCCGGAGGCGAAGCCGAATGGGTTGCGGAAGAACTGGCTCGCCTGATGCGGGAGGACGGCAGCACGCATTTGGCCGTCTTCTATCGGACCAATGCGGTTTCGCGGACGTTTGAAGAGGCCTTGCGCCGCCGCAGCATCGCCTACCGCCTGGTCGGGGGATTCAGCTTCTACAAACGCGCCGAGGTGCGCGATGCGCTCGCCTATCTGCGCGTCTCGCGGAATCCCGAGGACGATGTCGCCCTCCTTCGCATCCTCAACACTCCCCCGCGCGGCATTGGAAAAACCACCATCGATTCCCTCCGCGCCACCGCACAGCAACGTGGCTGTTCCCTTTGGGTCGCCATCGCCGCCACTGTCGATTCCGGGTCGGGTCGCGCCGTCGCCCCGCTGCGCGAATTTCGCTCCCTGATGGAAGGATTGCAACAGGAGTTCCGTGTCGTCGCGGCGAGGGGCGAGGAGGCGGAATCCGCCGCCACCGCCGCGCAGGATTCCCCGGGGGCGCCTCCCGCGTCCGCTGCCTTCCTGGAAGAAGTTTTGCGCCGCACTGGTTATCTCGATTACCTGCAGCAACAGGACACCGGGGAGTCCCAAGAACGTACGGAGAACTTGCAGGAGCTCGTGACCGCGCTGCAGGAAGCGGAGGAAGCGGACGAATCCTTCGAAGAGTTCCTGGACCGCGCGGCGCTGGTGAGCGACGCAGACGCCTATCAAGAGCAGGCGCGCGTCACGCTCATGACGGTCCACAGCGCCAAGGGCCTCGAATTCGACCACGTATTCTTGGCCGGACTGGAGGAAGGGCTGTTCCCCCACGTCCGCTCGCTGCGCAATCCCGCGGACATCGAGGAGGAACGCCGGCTCTGCTATGTCGGCATGACGCGCGCAAAGGAAACGCTTACGCTCACGCGCGCCGTCTATCGTCCCGGATACTGGAACGACCAGATCGGCGAGCCGCAGCCCTCGCGGTTTCTGTTCGAATTGCCTACCGATCAGATTGAAACCGTGGCGGGCTCGCTCGCCAGCGCCGGAGATGAGCGCCGGTACGTGCCCGACCCGGAGACGGAAGCGCGCAGGCTGACGCATCGCTACCCCATGCATGGTGAGGGCCGCCGGCGGAACGAGATCTCTACTCCCCGCCCAGCTTCACGCGGCTCCTCGCGCCGCGCCGATGGAAGCTTTCGGAAAACTGAAGGCGGCCATCCCCTTCTCGGCGTTCGCGTTCGCCACAAGACTTATGGCGTGGGCACTATCATCGCCGTGGATGGCGATGAGGACGAGCGGCGGCTGACCGTCAGCTTCCTCGACCACGGAACCAAGAAGCTCGTCGAACGATACGCCAACCTGGAGCGCGTTTAAGCTCGCGATTTCTTGTTGTCTCCCGCCGCGCTTGGTGATTACGGACAACTCTCTGATACCTGCATAAGTACCTTACAAGTGCGCTGTGCCCGGGGTGCCGCCCCGCCGGGACCGGGCTTGTGTCACTGCCGCACATCTTCCTGCCGCCCGCTCCTTGCTTCCCTGTACTTCTCCAATGTACAGTTTTGAATCCGTTCGCCGGGGGCTGCGTGGCATCTCAATTTCGCTGCACCAAAAGCATCGACAAACTGCTGGCAGATGCCGACGAGCCGGACCGCAGGCTGCGCAAGACCCTCGGCGTTCTGAGCCTCACGGCGCTGGGCGTCGGCGCCATCATTGGCACCGGCATTTTCGTCCTCACGGGAACTGCCGCGGCCGGCGAGGCCGCCCAGGAAGCCTCGCTTCTCAAGACGCCCCTGTTCACCGTGCTCATCCACGGTGGCAAGGAGGCTCTCACCGGACGGCCCGGCGCCGGGCCGGCCATCGCCCTCTCATTTTTCCTGGTCGCCATCGCCTGTGGCCTGGCCGGCCTCTGTTACGCCGAACTGGCCTCGATGATTCCCATCGCAGGCAGCGCATACACTTATTCCTACGCCACGCTAGGCGAGTTGGTGGCCTGGATCATCGGTTGGGACCTGATTCTCGAGTACGCAGTCTCCAACATGGCCGTGGCCGTCGGCTTTTCGGCCTACATCAAGGACCTCTTCGAAGGATTTGGGTTCAAGATTCCCATCGAGCTGGGGACTCCCGCCTACACTCCCGACGGGGGATGGACGCTGCACTTCAACGTAGTCGGCTTCGTCATCGTCATGGTCCTCACTGTCCTGCTCGTCCGAGGCATCAAGGAGTCGGCCCGCGCCAATACTCTTATGGTGGGGGTAAAAATCACCGCCATCCTTCTGTTTGTGTTCATCGCCTCGAAATACATCCATCACGAACTATGGCACCCGTTCATGCCCAACGGCTGGCAGGGCGTGATGACCGGCGGCGCTATCGTATTCTTCACCTACATCGGTTTCGATTCCGTATCGACCGCGGCCGAAGAGTGCCGCAATCCGAAGCGCGATCTGCCGCTTGGAATCCTGCTTTCCCTGCTGATCTGCACGGTTCTCTACTGTTCCGTTGCGGTTGTGCTCACCGGCATCCAGCCTTTTCAGATCTTCCGCGGCGATGCCGCTCCCGTGGCCACGGCGCTTCACAAGATCGGCCTGGAAAGTCTGCGGCGCTGGGTCACCATTGGCGCGCTCACCGGAATGATCTCCTCGCTTCTCGTCTTTCAATTGGGCCAGGCGCGTGTCTGGTTTGCCATGTCGCGCGATCGGCTGCTTCCGGACGCGTTCTCCCGCGTCCATCCTCGATTCCGCACGCCTCACGTGGCCACCTGGGTGGCGGGATTTGCCGTGGGCATCCCCGCCGGGATTTTTGACATAGGCACTCTCGCCGACCTTTCCAATATCGGCACGCTCTTCGCCTTCGTGCTGGTCTCCCTCGCGGTTCTCATTCTGCGATCGCGGCAGGCGGACCGCCCGCGCTCGTTTCGTGTGCCGCTCGTCTGGCTGGTGGCTCCCGGGTCGGTGGCCTGCTGTCTGGTTCTGATGATGGGATTGCCCCTCGAAAGCTGGATTCGCTTCGTCGTTTGGCTGATCATCGGCATGCTTCTCTATCTCTCCTACGGCGCTCGCCGCAGCTCGAGCGGCGCGGAACTGCCGGCGGAAGACCGTCGCCGCGGCCTCGCCAAGGCGGACCGTGTGCTCATCGGCCTGGCCGGCACGCTGCTCTTCTTGGGATTGTGCGTCGCATGGATGATGGCTCGCGGCAGCGAGGCCGCGGACACCGGACACATCTCCGAGGCGGTCATCCTGCTCGCGCTCGGTGCGCCCTTCTTGTGGATCGGATTTAGGAACCTCAGAAAGGACTCCTGATGGGCGGGAGCGCACGCGATTGGGTCCGGGGGGCGGCCGCTACTGCCCTGATCCTGGCGCTCGTCCCTGCCCGCCTCCCCGCATGGGGCGTCAACGGTCACCGTCTGGAAACGCGCAAAGCCATCGAGACTCTTCCGCCGGAGCTGCGTCCCTGGTTCGACGCCAACTGGAATTATCTGTCGCAGCACGCCGTGGACCCGCTGGTCGCCGCGTCCAAGAATTCCAACGATATCCGCTACCAAAGGATTGAGTTCGAGAAGTACGGCCAGTTTCCCTACGATGCTCTGCCGCGCGACTACAACGCCGCCGTGAAGAAATTCGGCAGACCGTTGGTGGAATCCGCAGGGGTCCTGCCCTGGACCATCGGTAAGTACAGCGAACGGCTCACCAACGACATGCGCGCCGGCAACTGGAACGATGCTCGCTCCGATGCTGCATTGTTGGCCTTTTACGTCGGCGAAGCGCACGACCCCTTCAGCACCACCGATAATTTTGACGGCCACCTCTCCAATCAACAGGGAGTCGACGTCCGCTTCGATACCAACTTGGTGGACCGCTTCGCCTTGTTCATCTATATCCGGCCCAACGACGCGTTTTTTATTCACGACCCCACGGACCACGCGTTCGAAATTTGTCTGACCTCGCACTCCTGGGTCGAGGCCATCCTGCTGGACGACCGCCGTGCACGCGCCGGACTTCCTGACTACACCGACGACTATTACGACCACTTTTACAACACCGCTGGCGCCGTCGTGATCCGGCAGCTCACCGAAGCGTCCACCGAAATCGGCTCTTACTGGCTCACCGCCTGGATCAACGCCGGTAAACCACAGCCGCCGGCCCACTGATTCCCGTCGTGGCACGCCCATCCCTGCCCGCTGTTCCGGTTCGAGCCTGGCCGAAAGCGGAACTTCACCTGCACCTGGAAGGCTCCATGCGCCCCGACACCGTGCTCGCCCTGGCCGCCCGCCATGGCGTTTCCGTGTCTCGCGAGGAAGTGCATGCCCGCTATTCCTACAAGGATTTTGACGGCTTCATCCAATCCTACATTTGGGTTACTTCCCTGCTCCGCCAGCCGGAGGATTACGCGTTCATCGCCCAGCGTCTGTTCGAGGATCTGCACGGCCAGAACGTGATCTACGCGGAA
Source organism: Patescibacteria group bacterium (assembly GCA_035541255.1). Lineage (GTDB taxonomy): Bacteria > Acidobacteriota > Terriglobia > Acidiferrales > UBA7541 > JOPF136. The sequence continues at coordinate 22,046 of DATKNR010000070.1, forward strand.
ATCACCCTCTCCGTGGGTGTCATGTTGTGGCGCGAGCAGGATCCCTCCGCCATCTTTGCCGCGTTGCGGAGGGCAGCGGAGGAAGCGGGAAGGGCCGGCCTGAGCCTGCAATGGGTGTTTGACGTGGTGCGCCAGTTTGGCCCGGAGAAGGCCATGGACGTGGCTCGCATCGCTGTGCGCCACCGCGGCGAAGGTGTCGTCGCCTTCGGCATGGGAGGCGACGAATTGGCTGTTCCTGCCGCACAATTTCGCGCCGTCTATGACCACGCTCGGGACCACGGTCTCCATTCCCTCGTCCATGCAGGAGAGGTCGGCGCCGCGGACGAAGTCCGGCGCGCCATCGAACTGCTCGGCGCGGAACGAATCGGACACGGCATTGCCGCCATTCAAGATCCGGAAGTCATGCAACTACTCACCGGCCGCGGAATCCCTCTCGAGGTCTGCCCCACTAGCAATCTGCGCACCGGCGCGCTGGGCAAGGTGTGTGGCGATGCGAAGGCCGGCCTGGCCGAGCATCCCGTGGCCGACCTTTATTTCGCCGGCGTTCCCATCACGCTCTCTACGGACGACCCCGGCATGTTCGAAACCAGCCTCAACGAAGAGTACGCAGCCGCAGAAATGGCCGGTCTCGGAATTGCCGATCTCGTCCGCGTGAATGAGCAGGGATTCTCCTCCGCGTTCCTGCCGGAGACGGAAAAATCCCGTCTGCTCGCCCGCTTCCACAAGCTGCTGGAGTCGCAAGGGCTGTTATACTGACGCGGGGGCAATGAATGAAAGCTCATGTGTGGGTGATGCCGAAGCAGACGGTGCTCGATCCGCAGGGCAAGACCATCCAGCACGCGCTCGCTTCGCTGGGCTTCGCCTCCGTGCGCGATGTTCGCCAGGGCAAGTTCTTTGTGCTCGACCTCTACGGCATGACTCGCGATGACGCTCAAAAGCAAGTGGAACGCATCAGTCGCGAAGTCCTGGCCAATCTGGTGATAGAGGATTTCCGGTTCGAAATCGTGGATTGAATCTGCGCCGGCCCTACCGCGCGTTCACCGGCGCGGAAGCCAGGTAGGCCGCGTAGGTATCCTGGAAGTCCTCCACGCGCCCGCCGTCAAAGTGCCAGATGCGTGTGGCAACCTCGTCAATCACATCGTGGTCGTGCGTCACCAGCAGCACTGTGCCTTCGTACTTCTGCAAAGCGATGTTGAGGGCCACGATGGCTTCCAGGTCCAGGTGGTTGGTGGGCTCGTCGAGCACCAGGAAGTTCGGCTTTTGCAGCATCAACCGGCAGAAGATCAGCCGCGCGGACTCGCCGCCGGAAAGCGCCTGAGTCGGCTTGAGCGCATCGTCCCCGCTGAACAACATTTGCCCCAGCAGGCCGCGCAGCTCGCCCTGTGACGCCATGGGATCGAACTGGTGCAGCCACTCAATCACCGTCATGCCCCGGGTGATGGAATCGGTGTGGTCCTGTGCAAAGTAGCCCACGGCCACTTCATGCCCCCAGGTGACCGAACCACCTGTGTGCACGAATTGCCGTTCCGCATCGTCCAGGTAGCCCGTGGCGTTGCGGATGAGGGCCTTGAGCAGGGTGGTCTTTCCCGCTCCGTTGCGGCCCATCAACGCAATCTTTTCCCCCCGCTGTACGCTGGCCGTGAACGGCTGGATTACCTTTAAATCGCCGTAGGACTTGGAGAGCTTCTTGAATTCCAGCGGGTGGCGTCCGGAGGGCCGCTTCATATCGAACCGGATATATGGCCGCTGGATGTTCGATTTGGCCAGCTCGGACGTCTGCAGGCGCTCCACCTCCTTCCGCCGGGAGGTGGCCTGGGCCGAGCGCGTGCCCGCGCCGAACCGGGCGATGAAATCGTTCAATTGCGCGATTTTCTTTTCCCGCTGGGCATTCTGCGCTTCGATACTGGCTCGAATCTGCGTCTTTGCCACCACCATTTCGTCGTAGCCGCCCGTGTACATGATCACGGTCTGGTAGTCGATGTCCGCCGTATGCGTCGAGACGCTGTTCAGAAAGTGCCGGTCGTGCGAGATCACGATCAGCACGCCTTCGTAAGCGCACAGGTAGTCCTGCAGCCAGTGCACGGAATCGAGGTCCAGGTGGTTGGTGGGCTCGTCCAGCAGCAGCGCTGGCGGGTTGCCGAATAGCGCCTGCGCCAGCAGCACGCGCACCTTCTGGCCGCCCTGCAGTTCCCGCATTTTCCGGTCGTGCAGCGCGGCTTCCACGCCCAGGCCGTCCAGAAGCACCGCGGCATCCGATTCCGCCGTATAGCCATTCTCTTCCCCGACGATCACTTCCAGTTCCGCCAGGCGCATCCCGTCGTCATCGGTCAACCCTTCGTGCGGTTTTGCGTGCAGCGTCTCGCGCTTCTCGAGCGCGTCCCACAGCCGCGCATTGCCCATGATCACCGTGTCCAGAACGCGGAATTCATCGAACGCGAACTGGTCCTGGCGCAGGATGCCCAGCTTTTTCGGCCGCGTGACGGAACCCTTGGTGGGCTCGATTTCCCCGGCCAGGATATTCATCAGCGTGGTCTTCCCCGCCCCGTTCGGTCCGGTGATGGCGTACCGCCGACCCTCGAAAAATGAGCAGGAGACGTCTTCGAACAAAGTTCGAGCGCCGTACCGCATGGTGATGTTATTTACGGAGAGCACTGGCCTCTCCAGTATAGCGGAGACGCGAAGTTGGCGCATGCGGAGTGGCTGGAGAATTTCCCTGGGCGGAGCCGGAAACCGACTGGCCCGGGACTTACCTTGGCAGCAGCGGCATACGGCCGGCCCCGGGAATTGCTTAGCGCTCTCGCAGCCTCTCAGCCCGGGGGGCTGGCGCTAGCTTCGGCAGGGAGTGACGCGTTGCGCGGGCAGGCAACCGCCGCCTGACGCGGGGCATCTCCCCGCCGGTACGTTCGGCAGCGATAGACTCTTCGCGCCGGCCTGGCTCCGGGTAAGAATTGGAGCTTTTCATGCGCCACATGCCCGGGGGGGGCAAATGAAACCAAAAATGTTCAGCCTGATCGTATTGGGTTGCTTCGCGCTGCTCGCCGCGCCCGGCGCGTCGTGGGCGGCCCGCGCGCAGGACGCCAAATCGCCCTACCCGCGCATGGCCCCCATCGAGCAATACCGCATGGAGCGTTCGGCGGAGATCGCCCTGGCGCGGACCGCCGCCCCCGCGTCCATTTCCAACAATGCCGGCGTCATGGTCCTAGGCCGGCATGGCTACGAAACCGCGGTCAGCGGCAAGAACGGTTTCATCTGTGTGGTGGAACGCGCGTGGAATGCTCCCTTCGACGCCCCGGAGTTCTGGAACCCCAAAATTCGAGGCCCGGATTGTTACAATCCGCAGGCCGTGCGCAGCATTCTGCCGCTCATTCTCAAGCGGGCGGAGTGGGCTCTCGCGGGGCTCTCCAAAGACCAGATGCGCGAACGGGCCAAGGCCCTGGCCGAGAAAAAGGAGCTGCCCCCGGTGGAGCCAGGGGCCATGACCTACATGATGTCCAAGGAGGCGTACCTGACCGATGAAGGCGACCACAACATGTCCCACTTGATGTTTTATCTTCCGAAAGGAACGGATTGGGGCGTGGGCCCCCACGGCTCGCCCGTGATGCAGGGCCAGAAGGATATTGTGGGCACTCCCGAGCCGATCACCGAATTCCTGATTCCGGTGCTCCGCTGGTCGGACGGAACGCCGCAGATCGTGGGAAAGCACTGACAGGCGGGTGCCTCAGCGCCCGCGCGGGGGCTAAGGTTGGGGTGCGCACCTGCCGCAGGCGGGCACCCGCTCGGGCCAAACTCTGTGCCACCCGCCAGCCCATGGTCGTTCGCCGCTAACGGCCCCTTCCGGTTAAACTGGCGTGGTTCCCAGCTTCTACCCTGCCCACTGTGACCCACACTTTTGACGTCGTTATCCTGGGAGCCGGCGCGGCGGGACTGCTGTGCGCCATCGAAGCCGGGAAGCGCGGCCGGCGTGTGGCCGTGCTGGAGCGCTCCGAGCGGGTCGGCAGAAAGATTCTCATCTCCGGCGGCGGCCGTTGCAACTTCACGAACCTCGATTGCCGCCCGGAGCATTTCGTGTCTTCGAACCCGCATTTCTGCAAGTCGGCCCTGGCCCGCTACACGCCGGCGGATTTCATTGCCCTTGTGGAGAAGCATGGAATTCCCTACCACGAGAAAAAGCTGGGCCAGTTGTTCTGCGACCGTTCCGCGGAGGACATCGTCACGCTTCTCGAGGAGGAGTGCGCCGCCGCGTGCGTCCGCATATTTACCGGCGCTGATGTGCGCGAGGTGACGCACGGCACCGGATTCCACATCCGCACCAGCGAACGCGACTTTTCCGCCCCGGCGCTCGTCGTCGCCACCGGGGGCCTCTCCATCCCCAAAATCGGCGCGACCTCGCTCGGATACGATCTCGCCCGCCAGTTCGGCCTCTCGATTCGCGCATGCCGCCCCGGCCTGGTCCCTCTCGTATTTGACGATAACGACCGCCGCAGTTATTGCGACCTGGCGGGAGTCTCCACCGAAGCAGTCGTCTCGTGCGGCTCAGCGCGTTTTCGCGAAAGCATCCTGATTACGCATCGGGGCCTGAGCGGCCCGGCAATTCTGCAAGCCTCGACGTACTGGACTTCGGACTTCCCGCGGACGCGCAGAGATTCCGCAATTCCCCTGATGATTGACCTCGCTCCCGGCCGCGAATGGACCGCTCCCGTCCTCGACCCGCACGCACGCCGCGGCTCGGAGACGGCCCGTGCAGCGCTACGCGCCGTCCTCCCGCAGCGCCTGGCCGACCGCTGGCTCGAACTTCACCCTCCACAAGACTGGACGAATCGCTCTCTAGCCCGGCTCGAACAGGAACTGCACAACTGGAGGGTTATGCCCGCCACCACGGAAGGCTACGAAAAAGCCGAGGTCACTGCGGGCGGTGTGGACACGGACGAACTGTCCAGCAAAACCATGGAATCACGCAAAGTGCCCGGCCTGTTTTTCATCGGAGAAGTTGTCGACGTCACCGGCCACCTCGGTGGATTCAATTTCCAGTGGGCCTGGGCCTCTGGATATTGCGCCGGAGAGGCTCTGGGCGACAGCGTGATCACGACGCCGTGACGCGAGACTCGTAGAACGCGCTCGCTCCCGTCGGCATGGGCGACAGTTCACCTTAGATTCAGAGTCCCCCTGCATTTCGGCGAGCCGCACCGGCATTTCTGCCGCACGGTCTCCGGGGAGTAGCGATAGTCGATCAGCAGCTCCTCCCCGGCGCGGATTCGGCGTCGGCTGTAATAGTAGATGTGACCGCGGATTCGGCGGCGCATCAGGTTGGGCGCGCACCCGTGATTGATCAGCTCTGCCCCCGTTCCTCCCACCGCGCCATCCACCACCCACCGGCGGTTCAACACGAAAAAATAAAATCGCCGCGGCCGGCGCAAACGCAGAATTCGGGAGAACCGCCGGTCCGCTTCCCTGTGGCTTATCTTTTCGCCCGCGTATTCAATCACCCGGCGCTGGGCGGGGATCGCCTGTCCGGCGAACACACCGTATCGGTGAATGGGTGAGCGCGCCACCAACAGTACATATCGCGAGTATCGCGGATCGATCCGGTAGAGAGGTTTCAGGCTGGGGTTCATCGTTTGGGCCGGCTATGGCGTTGAGCGAAAACCCGAAATGCACACGCTCCGCGCCCGCTCCAGCGGTATGTTACTCTGGATGGGTTCGCATTTCTTCTATCGTCCAGAGTTCGTACGAGGAGTGCAGCTGCCATGTGCGGGATTGTCGGATATTTGGGCCCGAAAAAAGTGGTGCCGCTGATTATTGACGGGCTGAAGCGGCTGGAATACCGCGGCTATGATTCCGCTGGGATCGCCGTCGTCTCGCAGAACGGAAAACTGGAAATCCGCCGGGCTTCCGGAAAGCTCCGCAATCTCGAGGAAGCGCTTCGCCTCTCCCCGATCGACGGAATCTACGGCATCGGCCACACTCGCTGGGCCACTCACGGCCGGCCCACTGAGGAAAACGCCCATCCCCACCGGGACTGCACTGGCGACATTGTGGTCGTCCACAACGGTATCATCGAAAACTACGTCGAGCTGAAGCACCGCCTGGCAACAGAAGGTCACAAATTCGTCACCGAAACCGATACCGAAGTCGTTGCCCATCTCGTGGAGCATCACGCAAAACTCGGCGGACTGCCGCTCGAAGAAGCCGTGCGACGCGCGGTAAAGGAACTCACCGGCGTTTTTGCGCTCGTTGTCCTGTCCGCGAAGGATTCCAATAAAATCGTCGCCGCGCGCTGGGGACCGCCCGCTGTGATCGGCCTGGGACAGGATGAGTTCTTCGTTGCCAGCGACATCCCCGCGATCCTCCAGCACACGCGCGACATTTTTTTCATGGCCGATGGCGACATTGCCATCCTCACTCCCCAGGGCGTCCGCGTTACCGATTTCGATGGGCGCCCGCTTCAACGCCCGGTCCAGCACGTTACCTGGGACCCCATCATGGCCGAGAAGGGCGGCTTCAAGCATTTCATGCAGAAGGAGATTTTCGAGCAGCCGCGCGCCACGCGTGACACGCTCCTCGGCCGCATGTCATTGGAGAGCGGGCGCGTCTACCTCGATGAAATGGACATCACCGAGCAGGAGTTCCGCAATTTTCGTGGAGTGAAAATCGTTGCCTGCGGGACCAGCTGGCATGCCGCACTCGCCGGCAAATTCATGATCGAGCGGCTGGCGCGCATTCCCGTCGAGGTCGATTACGGCAGCGAATTCCGCTATCGCGACCCCATTGTCGGCCCCGAGCAGCTCGTCATCCTGGTCAGCCAGTCGGGCGAGACCGCGGATACCCTCGCCGCGCAGCGCGAGGCGAAGCAGAAGGGTGCAAAGACGCTGGCCATCTGCAACGTTGTCGGCTCCATGATGACCCGCGAGGCCTCAGGCACGATTTACACTCATGCCGGGCCGGAGATCGGCGTCGCCTCCACCAAGGCATTTACCGGCCAGTTGGTCGCCCTTCAGCTCGTGGCCCTCTACCTCGCGCAGTCGCGGAATTCCTATCCGGTGGAAAATGCCAAATGCCTGCTCCGGGAATTCTCCCGTATTCCCCACAAGATGGAATCCATCCTCCAGCGCGACGAGGAGATTGAAGAACTTGCCCGCCAGCTCTTTCGCTACACCGATTTTCTCTACCTTGGCCGCGGCATCCATTATCCGATTGCCCTGGAAGGAGCTCTCAAGCTGAAGGAAATCTCCTACATTCACGCCGAGGGCTACCCCGCCGGAGAGATGAAGCACGGCCCCAACGCGCTCATTGACGAGAATCTGCCCGTCGTCGTCATCGCCACCCGCGATGATAAAGATGAAGCCTCCATGCTCCGCTACGAGAAGACGGTGTCCAACATTACCGAGGTCAAGGCTCGCGACGGCATCGTGATTTCGGTTGTCACCGAGGGCGACCGGCTGGCCCGCAAAGCCTCCGACCATGTTCTGGAAGTTCCTCCGGCGCCGGAGACCCTCGCGCCTCTGCTGGAAATTCTCCCTCTTCAATTGCTCGCCTATCACATCGCCGTCCGCCGCGGCTGCGACGTCGACCAGCCGCGCAATCTGGCGAAATCCGTGACGGTCGAATAATCCGGGAGTGCTGAAGGATGGCGCGCGAAAGAAATTACGCAACGCGGCCGCCAAGCTTCTGCCGGCTTTCTCCCGCCATATTCTCTGCCTTGGCCGCTTCACTGCTGGGTCTGTTTCTCCGCGTTCCGGCCGTGGCTCAGGCTCCGGACGATGGCGGCATGGCAAAGGTCGCCACGATCACCTTCTCCGGATCGACGCGTTTCAGCTCCAGCGAGCAGGAACTGGAGAAGGCCATCGGCCTCGTGCCGGGGACCGTAGTCAGCCGGGCGGATATCCAGGTGGCCGCCGACCGGCTCTCGGGACTCGGGTGGTTCACCGACGTGCGCTACAAATTCGAATCCAATTCCAAGGGCGTGAACATCCAGTTCACGATGCGCGACGCTTCCTGCAATCCAATCTGGTTCGATAACTTCCCCTGGTTTTCTGACGAGGAGTTTGCGGCCGCCATCCGTGCCGCCGGCCTGCCCTATGACGGAACGGCCCCGGAAGAGGGCACAGCGCTCGACGGCTACCGCGAGGCCATCGCCCGGCTGCTCAAATCCAAGAACATCGTGGGTCAGGTGGAAGGAGAGCTGATCCAGGCGCCCGGGTCGGAGAGCATGCTGGAACGCTTTCGCGTGACGGGGAATCCCGTCACGGTGTCCTCCCTCGAGTTTTCCGACGCCACGGCGCGGGACGACACCGCCCTCAAACTATCTGCGCAGGATGTCATCATCGGAAAGCCCTACTCGCGGTATAACCTTGCGCTCTTTCTCATCGAGCATGTGCGGCCGGCTTACCTCTCGCGCGGATACCTGCACGCGAAGTTCGGCGAGCCCGCCGCGGAATTCATTGGCGATCCCAACAAGCCTCTCTCGGATCACATCGACGTCCGTGTCCCGGTCATCTCGGGTGTCCTCTACCACTGGGGCGGAGCCACCTGGAGTGGCGAAATTGCGCTGGATGAAACCAAATTGAACTCGCTCCTCGCCTTCTCTCCCGGCGACCCTGCCGACGGGCTCAAGCTGCAGGCTGGGTGGGAAAACATCACGCAGGAATACTCCAGGCGTGGTTATCTCGATGCCAAGCTCAACCCGGTGGCCCAGTTCGACGACGCCCAGGGCCGCGTCTCCTATGCCGTCCACATCGAGGAGGGAATTCAGTACCGCATGGGCCAGCTCGTCCTCACCGGCCTCTCGCTCGCCGGTGAGAGGGACCTCTTGTCTCATTGGAAAATCGCTCGCGGCGACATCTTCGACAATTCCTACTATGAGGATTTTCTGAACGGCGGCGCTCAAAAAATCTTCAAGGGCAGTCTCGTCCGGTTTGACCATATCGGACACCTGCTTCGGAAGGACCCCAAAACGAAAACCGTGGATGTCCTGCTCGATTTCCACTAGCGGACTGCTTCCAACATCCGCCGCCTCCACCTGCCGTGATTGGCCATGATAGCGATATACTGCGGCCCATGGATTCGGCGCTGGATCCACGAATTCGCGACAAGCAGGTGCGGCTCCTCGAGCACCTGGCATCCACCGGCTCGGTCCTGATTGCACTCTCTGGAGGCGCTGACTCCGCCTATCTGGCCTGGGCCGCGCACCGGGCGCTGGGAGAACATGCTCTCTCGGTTACGGCCATCTCGCCGAGTTTCCCCGCCTTCGATCGCGAGCAGGTGGAGAGCCTCGTCCGTGCCGTGGGACTGCGCCACGAGTTTGTCCACACCCTCGAACTCGAAAATCCACTCTACGCCGCGAACCGCGCGGACCGCTGCTACCACTGCAAAGACGAGCTGTTTACCGTCCTGGGCAATTTGGCGCGAGATCGGGGGTTCGCCGCCGTGGCCTACGGAATCAATGCCGACGATGCTGGCGACTTCCGGCCGGGCCACCGCGCGGCTGCTGAGCACCTGGTGCTTTCGCCGCTGCTCGATGCTGGGCTGACCAAACCGGAAATCCGCGCCCTCTCCCGGCAAGCGGGGCTGCCCACTTGGGACCGTCCGGCTTCCGCGTGTCTTTCCTCGCGCATTCCTTATGGCTCGGAAGTCACACCGGAGAAATTGGCCCAGATCGAGCGGGCAGAAGCCGCCCTGCGCGACCTGGGGTTCAGGCAATTCCGCGTTCGCCATCATGGCGATCTCGCGCGGATTGAGATTGCTGCGGATGAGATGCCACAGGCACTGGACGTCGCCATCCTGCGGGAAATGGGGCGCCGCCTCCGCGAGGCAGGTTTTCTGTACGTGGCTCTCGATGTTGAGGGCTACCGCCAGGGGGCGCTGAACGCCGCGCTCAGGGTGGTGGGTTAGCGGCCTTCTCTCAGGGAACTTTTTGCTTGAGCCGTACGTTTTTCGAATAGGAGCGAAATTCAATCCGGCCGGTACTCATGGCAACCGCAACCAGACTGACGGTTCGTCTCGCGTCTCTCGGCGCGCTGGCGCTGGGAGCCGTATTCCTTCAGGCGGGCTGCGTGATCTCCAGGACTGGCGCCTCCTTTGATCGCACTCTGAGCGTGGACGGCCCGGTCCAGCTCGAAATCAATGGCGGCTCGGGAAACATCGTCGTACGCAACGGCGATCCGGGAAAGGTGCGTGTGCATGGAGAAGTGCGCGCGGGCGGGATTTTCCTCTCCAGCGGTGCTCGGCGCGCCCAGGAAATCGCTTCCACCCCGCCTATCGATCAGAGTGGCAATCTGATTCGGCTCGGCTATGGGAGAGGCGAGATTATGTTCGGCAGCGTCTCCATTAGCTACACGGTAGAGACTCCGCCGAACACGGAATTGCGCGTGAAAGACGGCTCCGGCGATGTTCAGGTTTCCGGCCTGCGCGGCCAGGTCAACGTCACAGTCGGCTCCGGACAAGCCACCTTCACTGATATCGGCGACAATGTAACCCTTCTCGTGGGAAGCGGCACCATTCACGCCTCCCACATCGAGGGTAACGTGAACTTCACCAGCGGTTCCGGCGCGGTCACTTTCCGGGATGTGAAGGAGGATGTGCGCGGTGGCACCGGCTCCGGATCCGTCGATGTTGGCAATGTGCTCGGCCGTGTCAACGTGCGTACCGGGAGCGGACCGATCCGCGTCGAGGGCGCCCGGCAGGATGTGCGGGCCGCCACTGGCTCCGGGTCCATTGACATCCACGGCGACCCCGCAAGCGGCGCATTCTGGGATGTCGGCACGGGATCCGGCCGGGTTTCTCTCGCCGTTCCTGGCACGGCAAGTTTTGCGCTCTCCGCCCAGACCAGTTCCGGCAGCGTCCGCGTGGATATGCCCATCACCATCGAAGAGCAGTCCCGGCGATTCTTGCGCGCGCGCGTGGGCGACGGAAAGGCCCACGTAAACGTGGAGACCCGGTCCGGAAACATTCAGATTGTCCGTGCAGGGACGAGCTAGAGAATATTCCTTCGCCCGCCGCTCCTGAAGCGGAGCCGCCTGCCAGGCGCCTCCGCCCGCTTCGTTCCTTCCGGTTAGATGACGCGCAGCGTCAGATGCACCATCTGAGTGACGTTCATCCCATTCGCCGTCACCGTGATCATGTATGTGCCTGCCGGAGTCGTCGGTGCTCCCGGAATGGCTGGCGGTGGATTGCTCACGCAGCCTGCCCAGGTGACCACCAGCAGCAGGAGCCCTAGCGCCGGGGCCACCCGCGTCAACCGCGAATTGGGCATCAACCGCCGCATCAGCACGTAGAGAACGATCGTTCCTAGCCACAGGGCCGCAAACGGAGCGGGAAGAGTTGGCGGAGGCCATCTCCGCGCCGGCCCCACCATCGCCGGATTGCAATTCGTCTGCACCGTCACCACCACCGTCGGTGGCGTCGGGCCCCCCAGCGTAACCGTGGAGGGCGACACCGAGCACTTCGTGTATGGCGCCGCCGAGGCGCAGGTCAGATTCAGCGTCACCACCAGCCCGGTCGTGCCGCTCACCGAGATGGGGTAGTTCGCCGTGTCTCCCGGGGTAACCGTCAGCGACGTGCTGCCTCCCGGTGGCGGCGCCATGCTGATCGTGGCCCCAATTCCCGAGAGCGAGACGATGTGCGGGCTGCCCGGTGCGTTGTCCGTAATGGTCAGCGTGCCATTTTGCGTGCCCACTGCCGACGGTGAAAACGTCACGCTGATCATGCAACTCTGCCCGATCGGCACCATGCCGCAGCTGTTCGCGGACACGCCGAACTGCGCGCTCGTCACTGCGCTCATCACATCCAGCGTCGCGCCGCCCGCGTTCGTGATGGTGATTGTCTGGGGACCGCTCGTCGCGCCCACCAGCACCGCTCCGAAGTACAGCGGAGCCGAGATGTTGAAGCCCGGCACACTGCTCGATCCCGTTCCGGACAGCATGATCGTCTGCGGGCTGCTCGCTGCATTGTCCACGATCAGCAGCGAACCGTTCCGCTGACCCACCCCCGAAGGCGTGAACGTGATGTTGATCATGCACATCGAGTTCGCCTGCACGGCGGGCTGGCAATTGTCTGTTTCCGCGAAGTCGCCCGTCGGGGCGATCGCGTTGATGTTCAGCGCCGACCCCCCTGTGTTCGTCAGCGTGACCTGCATGGCGGCTGAAGTCACGCCCACGGCCTGCGTCCCAAACATCACGTTGTTCGATGACAGGCTCACGGCGGGCGGCGTCACGCCCGTGCCCGTCAGGTTGATCATTTGCGTTCCCACCGCGTCCATTACGGTGAGCATGCCGTTGCGCGTTCCTGCCACGGTTGGGGTAAACGTCACATTGATCTGACAATTCGAATTGGCCGCCAGCGACACGCCGCATGTGCTCGATTGCACCGCGAAGTCTCCCGAGGCCACGACGCTGCTGATCGAGAGCGCTGCCCCGCCCGAATTGGTCAGCGTCGCGGGCATCGAAGAGCTGGTGGTGTTGATCTGCTGTGCCGCGGCGAACGTAATCGTGCCCGGCGTCAGCGCCGCGTTCGGTCCGGCCGCTCCGGTGCCATTGATGGTCACGGCCTGCGGGCTGCCCGCCGCGTTGTCCGTGAATTGCAGTTGGGTGGTGCGTGGCCCGGTCGCCGTGGGCGTGAACGTCACCGCAACAATGCAGTTCGCGCCCGCGGCCAGTGAGCTGCCGCAAGTATTCGCGAAAATCCCGAAATCTCCGGTATTTCCCGTCAGGAAGCCCACTCCGGTGATTGTCATCGGAGATCCGCCGGTGTTCGTCAAGGTCACATTCATCGGCGCGCCGGTCGTGTTCACCACCTGCGCAGGGAAATTCACTGTGCCCGAAAGCATGGCCACGGGCGGCCCGAGGCTCGTCCCGCTTACGTTCACTGAGAGCGGGCTGTTGCTCGCATTGCTCGCAATTGCCAGTACCGCCGAAAGCGCGCCCGTGTCCGGCGCCGCCGGCGCGAACGCCACGCCGATGTTGCAGCTCGCTCCCACCGCAAGCGGCACAGATGGCGAGCAGGTGGTGGACGCCGCCACGATCGAAAAGTCTGCCGCGTTTGTTCCCGTAAATGCCAGCGGCTGGATGGTCAGCGAGTTCGATCCGCTTGCCCCGGTGTTCGTGACCGTCAGGAGCTGTGTCGCGCTCGTCGTTCCCTGCCCCTGCGGCGCGAAGCTCAAATTCAGCGTCGTAATTCCCACGGTCGGCGCATTCCCCGTGGGAGTCGTGCCTGTTCCCATCAGGGTCAGCGTCGGATTCGTCGCTCCGTCATCCGTCACTTGCAGCGTGGCGGAACGCGCGCCCGTCGCCTGTGGCGTGAACGTCACATAGATCGCGCACGTTCCCCCGTTGGCGGACACCTGGGTTCCCGTGCAGAAGTCCAGCACGATCTGAAAATCGCTCGTCGTGGGGTTGAACGCCACCGCCGAGACGTCCGTATAGGAAGTTGTGCTGTTGTTCGTAAAGTTGAAAATCTGCGGAGTGCTCGTCGAGCTTGTCGCTGTGTTGGGGAAGGTCGCCGAAGTAACAGGCACGATCGACAGCGGGCTCGCCGGAGGCAACCCCTGTCCTTGCAGGCTCACCTGGCACGGGCTGTTCGCCGGGCAGTTCGCATTGTTCGTAATCAGTAGTGTGGCCGACTCCGCCGCCGTGGTCTTTGGCGCGAACGATATGACAATCTGGCAGGAGCTGCCGCCAGCCGCGACGTTTGCGCAGCTATCCGTCTCCGGAAAATCCGTTGGATTCGCCCCCGCGTAGGAAAACGCATTTGTCAGCGCCGCGCTTCCCTGATTGTAAATGGTCAATGTCTGCTGCACCGGGCTGGTCATGTTCACCAGCGTCGCGGGGAATGTGTACACCAACGGCTGCGGCGAACTCAGCGACGGCGAGAAGCACGCCGATGCGCTGTTTTGTGGATTGATGATCGCGAAGAAGCCGTTGTAGTCGCTGTAAAAGCTGTCCGGGTGCGCGCCTGGCACCTGGTTCACCAGGCACAATGGCGGCTCGCCGTAAGGGCTGGACGTATTGCCCGAGTTGGCGTAGGAAGTCGTTCGACCGGCCAGGTAGATGCGCCCGCTTGCGTCCAGCGCGATCGATGTGCCCACATCGGTTGGGTAATCCCCGTAGTAATCCGAGCTGCCGCCGTAGTAAGTGGAAAAGAGCAGATTGCGGCCCCGAGGATCCAGCACGGAAACAAATGCGGTAGAGGTGTAGTACTGAACGTTGCTCGTCGCCTGCAGCGGCTGCACTATCGGGAAGGGAGTTTCCGAGTCCGTCGTACCGCTCGCCGTCGATCCCGAGATAAACGCGTCTCCGCTCCCGTCGATGGCAATTCCCAGCCCGATATCGTCGTTGTCTCCTCCGAGGTAGGTCACGTAGTTGATCGTGCCGCCGGTTGGTGAAAAGGAGGCCACGAACGCGTCGTACCCGCCCGCAAGGGAGCCCTGAAACGTGGAGCTGTCGTACGCGTCGAGCGGCGCGAAATCATAGGAGTTCGTTTGGCCCGTCGCGTACACGTTGAGCGCGGAATCGAGCACCAGAGAATTCACCTGGTCCGCGCCGTCACCCCCCAGATAGGTGCTGTAGTCCACCACGCTTCCCGTATAGTCCAGCGTGAATACGAAACCGTCACCGCAGGTAAACACGGACCCCGGCCCGCAATACGGCAGATCGATGGTGTTCTGCTGCAACGCATTTGAAGTTGTGTAGAACGGATAACCGAACTGACTGAGCGTCGAGTAAGTCACCCCGCCCACGTACACGGTCCCTGTATTGTTATCCACCGCTATGGTCAGCCCGGCGTCTGTCCCGTCGCCGCCCATATACGTCCCATACAGCGCTCCCTGTCCATCCGGAGTCGGGTCCACTGAGAAAACAAACGCGTCCCCTCCGCCGTTGTAGTAGGGCTGGAACACCTGGCCGTCGTTGTAAACTGTGCCCGTCTGGAAATACTCTCCCGCCACTCCGGTGACGTACCCGATCCCGAAGGAGTCGACCGTCACGGCATACGCTTCGTCGTCATCGGTCCCCGCCAGATAGGTGCTGTACACCAGATTGCTCAAATCGTTGGACAAGACAGCGAAGAAGCCATGGTGGCAGGCGCGAGGTTGTGAAGGTGCCCCGCAGCCTCCGTTCGACTCCAATTGCTCTTCGAAGGCGCCGCTCGTCGTGGGGAAGTCGGCGGAGTCCGTTTGCCCCGCCAGGTAGGGTTCATCATTGCTGTCCAGCGCCATCCCCCAGGCAACGTCGTCATTCGAACCCCCGATGTACACGGAGTTGAGCAACTGCGGTGCCGTGATCGTGCTGACGTCAAATTCCGCCACGAATGCGTCGCCGCAGGGGTCTTGGGGAATCTGGCAGTTCGTGTAATACGATCCCCCGTTGCCGTATCCGGAGGTGCTTCCGACCAGCGGAAAGTCGTAGGAGTCCGTGAATCCGGCCACGTATACATGGCCCGGTGTCTGTCCCACCGCTATGGCCTGGATCGAATCGTCGTAGGTGCCTCCAAGAAGGGTCGACAGCGCCACGCTCCCCCCGGTCGGTGGTGCCGAGTCCGGAGGTGGGCCAAAATTCGGTTTCGGCCGCGGTCCTTTCCCCGGTTTCGTTCGCGCCTGCCCTCCGCCGGGCCGTTTCACATAAGTTTGCGGATCGATCACCAGTGCCTGTGTGCGGTCATAAGCCGCCACTTCGAAGCCGATCTCTCCACGTTCACGCCACACAAATCTTCCTTCGATTTCCCGCCGGCCGCCCGCCTGATCCTGGTAGAGCTTCGGGGCCAGCAGGCTCACTGTTCCTGCGGACGTTCTTGCTTCGAGTCCTCCATCGTCGGTCAGGTCCACGCTCGTCGCCCCATCCACGCGCAGCCGGATGGCCGAGGGGTCCGCGCCCGGTGCCACGTCAAAATCAAACTCCATTTGTCGCCGGTCGCCATAGAACACTGCGTCCACGCCCGGATAAATTCCCTGGTAGCGCACCCGCCCGAAATGCGGTACGTCCCGGAACCAGCCCTTCCGGTCTTTGCCCCGGATGTAATTGATCCTGCCCGGCTGCGCATCCACTCCCGTCAACTGCGCGTCCGGGTTGCCGCCCGCAAATTCCACTCTCACCACCGCGGAAGACGCCATCGCGTCCGCCCATCCCACGCCTTCCGGCTCGAGCTGCGGCGGCCGCTTTTCGTGCACGTGGCGCGTATGGATGTTCAGATCCGCTTCCCGGGGTGTCAGCGCCAGCACGAAGTTCCCACCGCGGGCGAGGAATTTGGCCCGCGAATCCGCCTGCCCCTTGTTTTCCTCAAACTGCAGCGGAGCGGCACCGAGCAGAGCACGCACTCGCTGTTCCAGCGCCGCGTCGTGCAGCAAGCCTTGTGGTCCACCTGCCGGAAGCCGCCGCGCGGTCGCGCGAGGAGGCCGCTGCCCGCTCAGCGCCAGCCCAAGAGCGCACAGCACGATTGCGGACAAATAGACTTTTCTGGACATGACAGGCTCCCTGAGGATGCAAGGATGAGCAACACTCGCTTTGATTGGGGACACTGTATTCGGCGGGCAGACCCCGGCCTGTCCGCTCCGAACGAGCTAGAAAACCCACAGACAAATAGTATGGGGGTCGTGGAAAGTCAAGGAGGAACGAGCCATCGGCGGGATTCCCCCTCTCGGTAATTCCACTACAAAATGTGCCCGCCGCTCACTTCAGGCTCTGGCTGCTGTAACAATCCGCCTCCGCCTCTCGTCTCATCTGCTAGCACCCTCCGCGCAAGCCCTTGAGGTTGCTATCCGGCCCGTCCAAAGGGTAGGCTGAATCTAAGCTATGGTTCCGATTTCCCCATCCGTACCCGAAGGCGCTGCGGAATCCCTGCCTGTGCCCGAACCTTCCTCGGACGCCACTCAGGCCGAGCTGGCCCGCGAACGCGACCGCCTGCGCCTGCTTCTCGAAGTCAATAACGCCGTCGTATCGAATCTCGAGCTGCCCGACGTGTTCGCCGCGATCTCCGCTTTCTGTCGCGACCTCTTTCACCACGAATACACCAGCCTCGCGCTGCTTGAAAAGGAGAACCCGGACCGCATCCGCCTCCACGCTCTCGATTTCCCCACCGGCAAAGGGCTGATCCGCGACGAAATGGTGTTCCCCGTCGATCAGGTTCCCGCCGCAGAGGCCATCCGGATGCGCCAGCCTGTCCGCTTTGACCGTGCCTCGCTCGAACAACTGAACTCCGAAGGTGCCCGGCTCCTCCTGGCGGAGGGTCTCAACTCCGGCGTGTGCCTCCCCCTGCTCACCCGCAATTCCGTTCTCGGTACGCTCAATCTCGCCAGTTTCCGCTCCAACGCCTTCACCGATGCGGACATGGAATTGCTGGGTCAGGTGGCTGTTCAGTTCGCAATCGCCCTCGAAAACGCTCTCGCCTACTGCGAAATCGAGGAGCTGAAGAACCGTCTCACCGAGGAAAAGCTCATTCTCGAAGACGAAATGCGTTCCGGCTATCAGTTTGAGGAAATCGTCGGCGAGAGCGCAGGGCTCCGCCAGGTCCTCCAGCAGGTCGAAACCGTCGCGCCCACGGATTCTTCCGTGCTGCTCCTCGGCGAAACTGGCACCGGAAAGGAGCGCGTCGCCCGCGCTATCCACAATCTCAGCCGCAGGAGCAACGCCCCCTTTGTAAAAATCAATTGTGCCGCCATCCCCACTGGCCTCCTGGAAAGCGAGCTCTTCGGCCACGAAAAGGGCGCCTTCACCGGCGCCATCTCCCAGAAGGTCGGCCGCTTCGAATTGGCCGACATGGGCACGATTTTTCTCGACGAGGTCGGCGATATACCTCCCGAATTGCAGCCCAAGCTCCTCCGTGTCCTCCAGGAACAGGAATTCGAGCGTCTGGGTGGAAACCGCACCATCCGCGTCAACACTCGCCTGGTCGCGGCCACCAACCGCGATCTCGCCGCCATGGTCGCGGACCGCCAGTTCCGAAGTGACCTCTACTACCGCCTCAATGTTTTCCCCCTCCGCGTTCCTCCACTCCGCGAACGGGTGGAAGACATTCCCCTCCTCGTCCGTTTTTTCGTCCAGATGTATTCCCGCCGGATGAACCGCAATATCGAGACCGTCCCCGTCGAGACCATGGAAGCCCTCCAGCGCTACCCATGGCCCGGCAACGTTCGCGAACTCGAAAACCTCATCGAGCGCGCCGTCATCCTCTCCCCGGGTTCTGTCCTCCGTGTTCCCCTGGCAGAACTCCACTCCCACGACGAAGCTCCCGCTTCAAACCCTGCCACCTTAGAGCAGGTCGAGCGCGAGCACATCCTCCAGGCTCTCCAAGCTGCTCATTGGCGCCTCTCCGGGCCCAATGGTGCTGCCGCACATCTCGGGATGAAGCGAACCACGCTCCAGTCCAGGATGAAAAAGCTGGGTATCGCCAAGCCCATCCAATCGTCCGGGGAATGACGATATTTCGGCAAATGCCGATATATCGGCAGTCGAGTCCGGCAGTTCGGGCGGCATTTTCCCTCTCCCGCCTCCGCTTGATCCCCTAAAACGTTGAAAATAGAGGCCATAGAATAAATGTACCTTTTCAGCTTTACTGGGCGTCAAAGTGCTCCTTGACGGGTGGGGTTTGTCCAGCTCGCGATGCTTCGGGTTACGCAGATAGAAGAAGGCAGCAGGATCGTCCTAATAGTGGAGGGAAAGCTCACGGGGGCCACCAAAGGGCCCTTGGTGGAGTTGATAAAGAATCTCCCGGCTGGCGAATCGGGAATCCCGCTGATCGTGGTGGACTTGATGGGGGTCACTTCGATTGACGTGGAAGGAAAGCGAGTGCTCAAGGAACTGCATCTCCGCGGTGCGAGCCTTCGCGCCAAGGGATGTCTGAACCGGGCAATCGTGGACGGCATTACCTGTTGTGTCCCGGAATCCGCGGGGGCGGATGCAGCTCCGGAGCAGCAGGCGGAGGAAAGCGAGGGGGAGAAGACATGAACATCGGACATCACGAACGGCAACCAGCCGCCAAATTCGCTCCACACCTGGTCCCTGCCAAGGATCCGCAAAAGGAGCTCATCCTGAAGGCTCAGGCGGGAAATCAGGACGCACTGGAAAAACTGTTCTCGAATCAGAGTCCGGCCCTCTATCAGACCGCTTTGAGGCTGGTCGGCACTCCCGAAGAGGCCGAGGACGTGTTGCAGGAAGGCATGCTGAGCGCCTACCGGAACCTGCGCAGGTTCGAGGGACGCTCCCAATTTTCCACTTGGCTCACCCGAATCGTCATCAACGCCGCTCTCATGCGCCTGCGCAGCCGCCGGGCGCGCCCGGCCGTCTCGCTCGACGAGCGCCTGGCCGACGACGACGAAATGACGTTCGCCGATCAGTTCCCGGACACCGATCCCAATCCGGAGCAAGTTGTCGCCCGGCGCGAGCTGGAGGATTTGCTTCGCCGCAATCTTCAGACTCTCTCGCCCGTCCTGCGCTCGGCTTTCATCCTGCGCGAGATGGAGGGATTCTCAACGGAGGAAGCTGCTGAGGAGTTAGGCATCTCTCAGGGGACTCTCAAGGCCCGTCTCCATCGCGCCAAGCGGCAGCTCTCGCGGCTCATCGGTCGCGCACTGCGCCCGGCACAGAAGCACGATCGCCGGCCGCCGGCCGTGGGTTTGCAGGCCATGCCCTCAGCATGCGCCTCGGACTGATCGAGTTCTCAATCTAGGGTAAGACTCGCTGGAGAGAATTCAGTTGGGCCGAGCTGTGGCCGCCCGCAAAATCTCGTAGCGCTCGATTCGCGCCGCGATCCCGATTCGTCCGTCGGCCGTTGATTCGGGCGGCTCCACGCGGACGATTCGGGCCATTACCTCCACCAGCACTCCGTCTCCGCCAGTCAGCGTCGGAGGCAATGTGAGCGTCAATGACACCATGGAGCCCGGCTCGGGAGCTGCGTCCGCAGTGAAATAGAGACCGCTTCGGGAAATCTCTCGCGTGCAACCCATTGGTTCCCCGCTCGGAAACATTGCCTCGTGTTCCAGTTTGACGGGTACCGCCAGGCCGTATCGCCGCGCTGCTCGCCGGTCGTTCATACGTGCCCCCTGACCGCAATTCTAGGGCGATGGCGAGTCAGCCGCCAATCAAAATTCCCAAAATGGGCAGATGCCGTTGTCCATACTGGTAATATCCCTCGCAGTGCATTCCGGCCGTCAGCCGCTTCCGGTGATGGGTTCTCCTTCCCACCGGGCCACTACGGCGGTGGCCAGGCAGTTCCCGGCCACATTTACCGCAGTCCGTGCCATGTCCAGCAGCGGGTCAATTCCCAGGAGCAGGAAAATGGGCTCGCTCGGCAATCCAAAGCTCGATGCCGTGGCCAGCAGGATCACCAGAGACGCCCTCGACACTCCGGCCACCCCTTTGCTCGTGAGCATAAGCGCGAACAGGATGAACAGTTGCCGGCCGATGCTCAGATGCATCCCCGCAGCCTGTGCCACGAACACCGTGGCCAACGACAAATATAGCGACGAACCGTCCAGATTGAAGCTGTACCCCGTGGGAATCACAAACGCCACCAGCCGCCGCGATACGCCTAGCTCTTCCATTACTTCCATCGCACGCGGCATGGCCGCTTCCGAACTGCTGGTCCCGAACGCGATCGCCACCGGTTCCGCGATGGCCCGCACAAACCGGCCCAGCGGCACTCTGGCTGCAATCGCAATCGGCAGCAGCACCCCGCACAGGAACACCGCCAGGGCTGCGTACAACGTCCCGATTAACCGCGCAAAATCCGCCAGCACTCCCAGCCCCACGTGCCCCACCGTGTAGGCCAGCGCCGCCCCGACTCCTATCGGCGCGAAGTACATGACGATTCGCGTAAACTCAAACATCGCGTCCGCAAGCCCTTCGCAGAATCGCAGCACCGGTTCCCGCCGTGACTCCCGGATACGTGCCAGCCCGATGGCAAACAGCACCGTAAATACCACCACCTGCAGAATCTGGTTTTCAGCGACGGATTTCGCGATGTTTTCCGGAAAGGCGTGCAGCAGCAGATCCGGTCCCGACAACTGCTCCACGCGCGCCTTTTCCGTCTCCACCGAGGGCGGAATCTTCACGCCTTCCCCCGCTCGCGAAAGATTGATCGCACCCAGCCCGATCAGCAGCGCCAGCGTGGTCACCACTTCGAAATAGACAATGGCCTTCACGCCCATCCGGCCCACCTGCTTCAAGTCCGGATGCCCCGCGATTCCCACCACCAGCGTCGCAAATATCAGCGGCGCCACAATCGCACGGATCAGGCGCAGAAAAATCAGCCCCGCAATTCTCAGGCTCACCGCCTGCGCCGGAAACCAGGCCCCCAACAAGACGCCCGCAACCATCGCCACGAGAATCCAAGCGGAAAGCGATCGCCGTCTCCATCCAAACCCACAAAGCGGAATCAACCCGGCGGCCTGCGCAATTCCGGAAGCAGTCTTCGCGCCCAGTCCCCACAACGCCCCGGCCAGCGCGTAACACGCCACTCCCGCCAGCAGGAATCCCATCCATCCTTTGGCGATTTTCGGCGGATCCGTGTTCGGATTCGGTGAGTTCACGAGGGGGGAACGTTACGCACACCGATGAGCGAAGTCAAACGCCTGGCCCTTCTGCCGCACCCGAACCGATATGGAACGCACCGTCCCAGTTCGGTGCCAGCCAGCCCAAACGACCATCGCGGCCACCCGCGTCTCCCGTGCATCCTGCTGAAAACACTCATCGCCTCTCTATCTCGAATGGAACCTGATTTGCCATGCCACGCGCGGGGTGCTCGCCATCG
The DNA here is from genome assembly GCA_035541255.1 of Patescibacteria group bacterium. Lineage (GTDB taxonomy): Bacteria > Acidobacteriota > Terriglobia > Acidiferrales > UBA7541 > JOPF136. The sequence goes on from DATKNR010000070.1 coordinate 43,775, forward strand.
CGCGTTGTGACGGAAGGAAGTGAGAGGGAAGGGGCTCACTGCTTTCTGCTACAGCTCGCACCTACCTGCCTGTGAGAGGGAAGCTAGGTTGGAAGACCCCAGGATTCGGTTTGAGAGAACCGAGTCGGCCACCGGGCACCCCATCGGGGGCTCCTGTGCCCAAGCAGGAGCCCCATGTTTTCGGGCTCCCTTGCCTCCACCTGCGCCATGGCTTACGCCGGCGGGGTTGCCACTCGCTGTTTGATGGGAATTTTCTCGCTTCGTAGCACGTGTTCCACTTGCGTCTCACGCAGCCGCGAAGCGTCGTACTCGAAGCGAAGATGCAGTTTGGCCTCGTCCACGTGAAATCGCCGCAACCCGTAGGTATTGGCGAACTCCCCCAGGCGCCGCAATTGATCCATACTCAACGGAGCGGCGAGTTCATAGGTGACATCCACGAGCGTCATGTCCGGAAGGGTATCACAACAGCGCCGCGCATCGCGCTACTCCAGCGCCACATGTCTCAGCCGCAGCGCGTTCCAAACCACGGAGACGGAGCTGAAGCTCATCGCCGCCGCCGCGATCATTGGACTCAGCAGCAATCCGAAGAAGGGATAGAGAACTCCGGCCGCGATCGGCACGCCGATCGAGTTGTACAGGAACGCGAAGAACAGGTTCTGACGGATGTTCTGCATCGCGGCGCGGCTCAGCAGCCGCGCTCTCACAATTCCCCGCAGGTCGCCGCGCACCAGGGTGATGCCCGCGCTCTCGATGGCTACATCCGTTCCCGTCCCCATCGCCACGCCCACCTGCGCCTGCGCCAGCGCCGGAGCGTCGTTTACGCCGTCGCCCGCCATTGCCACCACCCGTCCCTGCGACTGCAGCTGCTTCACCGCACCCGCCTTCGCGTCGGGCAGCACCTCGGCAATCACTTGATCGATCCCCAGCCGCGCGGCCACTGCCTGCGCCGTGCTCCGGCTGTCTCCTGTCAGCATCACGATGCTCATCCCGTCCTCGTGCAATGTCCGGATCGCAGCCGCGGCGGATTCTTTGATCGGGTCGGCCACTCCCAGCAGCCCCGCGAGTTTTGCGTCCACCACAACGAACATCACCGTCTGCCCGTCTGCGCGCAGCGATTCCGCTCGTTCCGCCAGTGGCCTCGCGTCCACGCGCATCTCTTCAAGCAATTCCCGGTTCCCCAGCGCCACCGCACGCTCTCCCACGCGCCCTCGCACTCCCTTCCCGGTCAGCGATTCGAATCCGTCCGCCGTATCGAGTGCCACTCCGCGCTCCTGCGCTCCCGCCGTTATCGCTCCCGCCAGCGGATGCTCGCTCCCGCGCTCCAGGCCCGCCGCCAGCCGCAGGAGTTCACTCGCCTCCCAGCCCCCCGCAGGCTCTACTGTCACAAGCTTCGGCTTGCCTTCGGTCAACGTCCCCGTCTTGTCCACCACCAGCGTGTCCACGGCGCGCATCTGTTCGATGGCTTCGGCATTCTTGAATAGCACCCCGAGCGTCGCGCCTCGTCCCGTGGCCACCAGGATGGACATCGGCGTCGCCAACCCCAGCGCGCACGGACACGCAATAATCAGCACCGCCACCGCATTCACCAGTGCATGCCCCAGACGCGGCTCCGGCCCATACGCCAGCCAGGCTAGAAATGTCACCACCGCCACCGAAATCACCGCCGGGACAAAATATCCTGCCACGCGGTCCGCCAGCCTCTGCACCGGCGCGCGGCTCCTCTGCGCCTCGCTCACCATCCGCACAATCTGGGCCAGCAGCATTTCCTGACCCACTCGCACAGCGCGCATCAGCAATCCGCCCGTGCCATTCAGCGTGGCCCCGGTCACCCGGCTCCCGGCCACCTTCTCCACTGGTATCGGCTCTCCCGTCAGCATCGATTCGTCCACGCTGCTCCGGCCTTCCAGCACCACGCCATCCACCGGCACGCGCTCCCCGGGACGCACACGCAACCGGTCGCCCGGCATCACCTGATCGAGCGGCACGTCCCGCTCCGTGCCGTCCGCCTCCACCCGCCGCGCCGTTTTCGGCGCCAGCCCCAGCAATGCACGGATGGCCGCGCCCGTCCGGCTCCGCGCCCGCAGCTCCAGCATCTGCCCAAGCAGCACCAGTGTCGTAATCACGGCGGCCGCTTCGAAGTACACCGGCACTCCGCCCGCCGCGTCCCGCAGCGATGCGGGAAACGCGCCGGGGAATAGCGCGGCTGCCAGGCTGTACAGATACGCCACGCTCACGCCCAGCCCGATCAGCGTGAACATGTTGAGGCTGCGGTTCACCAGCGATTGCCAACCCCGCACAAAGAACGGCCATCCCGCCCACATCACCACCGGCGTCGCCAGCACGCACTCAAACCACACCCAGAATCGTTCCGGCGCCCACGCCGCCAGCGGATTCCCTTCCATCGTTTTGGACATCGCGGATACCAGCACGGGAATCGTCAACGCCAGTGAAATCCAGAACCGCCGCGTCATGTCGGCCAGTTCCGCATTTTTCTCCGGCACTTCCTTTCCTGCCCGCGCTTCGAGCGCCATTCCACACATGGGACACGAACCCGGCGTTTCTCGCACCACCTGCGGATGCATCGGACAGAAATATTCCGTTTGCGACTGCGGCATCGTGGGCGCCAGCGGTTCCAGCGCCATGCCGCACTTGGGGCAGGGCACGTCCCTCGATTCGCGCACTTCCGGATGCATCGGACAGATGTACGCCGCGCCGCCACCAGAGGACGGCTCGTGCGAGCCGCGCGCCCCATGCGCATCTCGCGTGGCAGCAGCAGCGAGGCCCACCACCGTCGGGCCCTGCGCTCGCGGCACATTCCCGCCCGCCGGCGCAATTCCCATCAGCCCGCCACCGGCGGGTGGCGTTCCCTTCTCCGAGAGATACGCGCCCGGATTGGCTTTGAATTTCTCCAGGCAGTGTCCGCAGCAGAAATAGTATGTCTGCCCGTTGTGCTGCGTCGTCCCGCCATTCTTCTCCGCGCTCACCTTCATCCCGCATACGGGATCGACAAACACCCTGGCCTTTCCGTCCGCCTGCTGTCCGGCGGCCGTCTGGTTTCCCGGTTGATGATGCGTGTCGTGCGCCATTTCTTTTAGATTCTACGAGCCTTCGCGCGATTCCGCCGAATGACTACGTCCTCACCACGCCCCACGATGTTCCCGGACGGCATGGCTCTTTCCCCTCCCTCTCCACGCACTATAATCCCTCGCGGCATGCTGGAGCGATTCGAACGCACGGCCGCCTGGCTTTTCGGACCCGGCCCCGCAGACGGCCGCGGAAGACTCTGGGCCCGCTGGGTGTTCCTCCGCGCGCTCGGCGCCATTTATTTTTCCGCGTTTTTCTCTCTTCTCTTCCAGGCGCAGGGACTCATCGGTCCGCGCGGCATTCTCCCCGCCGGCGAATTCCTCCACGCTGTCCACCGGCACTTCGGATCCCTTGGCTACTGGTATGTGCCCACCGTGCTGTGGTGGTCCACTTCCGGCCGCATGCTAAGCGCCCTGTGCTGGATCGGCCTCATCGCCTCCGTGCTGGTCTTCGTCAACCTATGGCCTCGCGCCTCGCTCGTCCTCTGCTGGCTCGTCTTTCTCTCCTTCATCAGTGGCCTGCAGGATTTCGCCGCCTACCAATCCGACGGCATGTTGCTTGAAGCCGGCTTCATCGCCCTCTTCTTCGCTCCTCCTGGCCTGCGTCCCGGTCTCGGCGTCCGCCGTCCTCCCTCGCGCGCCAGCACGTTTCTCCTGCTCTGGGAATGGTTCCGCATCTATTTCGAATCCGGCCTGGGCAAGGTCGCCTCCGGCGACCCCACTTGGCGCAACCTCAGCGCCATGGATCAGTATTATCAGAACGGCCCGCTCCCCACCTGGATCGGCTGGTACGTCCAGCATCTTCCCGAGACCTTCCATCGCTTCACCGCCGGCCTCACGCTGGTCATCGAACTTGGCCTCGTTCTTCTGCTCTTCTGCCCGCGCCGTTTTCGCATTGCGCTCTTCTTCATCGTCACGCCATTCGAGATCGCCATCATCGCCACGGCCAACTACTGCTTCCTGAATTACATCGTTCTATGGCTCGGCATCCTTCTTCTCGACGACCGGTTCATCACTCGCTCCTGGCCCTGGGCCCGCGCCCGCCGCGATGCCGAGCTGGCAGCAGCCACACCCACCATCGGCTCCTCCACCGCCTGGAGCTGGCCCGGGTGGCCGTCTCTTTTCCGCATCATGCGGCTGTCCATTCCCGCGCTCTGCCTCTCCTGGGTCTTCTACGGCACTGTGTTCTGGCTCCTCCCGCCGCTCGAGACGGTCCTGCACCTTCCCTTCTTCGAGCTGCCCACAGCGCCCGTCCGCCTCATCCGTCCATTCTCCATCGCCAACCGCTACGGCCTGTTCGCCCGCATGACCTGGGCACGCTATGAAATCGAGTTCGACGGTTCCGACGACGAAATAAACTGGATTCCCTACCCCT